>CAMENN010000189.1 GCA_945928315.1 uncultured Clostridia bacterium | reverse complement strand
CAGCAAGACGATGAACCCGGACGAATGCGTCGCCATGGGCGCGGCGCTGCAGGGCAGCAAGCTGGCCGCGGGCAATCCCGGAAACGGTATGGTCGTCTCCTCCGCGGCGCAGGACATCATCCTCATGGATGTGACGCCGCTCTCGCTGTCCATCGAGACGGTCGGCGGCGTCGCCACCAAGATCATCGACCGCAACACGACCATCCCCGCCAGGCACAGCCAGATCTTTACGACCGCCGCGCCCTTCCAGACCGCGGTGGACATCAAGGTGCTCCAGGGCGAGCGGCACTTTGCCAGGGACAACAAGCTGCTGGGCAACTTCCGCCTCAAGGGCATCCGCCGTGCGATGGCTGGCGTGCCGCAGATCGAGGTGACGTTCGAGATCGACGCCAACGGCATCGTCAAGGTCTCTGCGAAGGACCTGGGCACCGGCAACAGGCAGGAAATCACGATCTCCTCGACGACCAACATGAGCGAGGACGAGATCCGCCGCGCCATGGAGGACGCGAAGCAGTACGAGGCCTGGGACAGGGAGCGCAAGGAGGCGCTCGATGTGCGAAACGAGGGCGAGCGCCTCGCCTTTGAGACGGAGGAGGCGCTCAAGCGCGACAAGAGCCTCGACCACGCGGCGAAGAAGCGCATCAAGGAGGACATCGCCGCGCTGCGCAAGGCTGTGACGAAGACGAAGCCGGAGGAGATTACGCGCGAGCAGGCGGAGGAAATCCGGCGGCTCAGCGACGCGCTGAGGAGCAGCGCCGCGGCGATCCACCGGGAGGATACTGAAAGCAACGGGCAATAAACGCCGCCACCGGGAGAGACAGGCCCTCTCCCGGCAGCGCTTTGCGCTGTCTCCGGGGAAGAGGTTAAGATTCTACGGTATTTTGTACAAAAAACTTGTTATCTTCGGCAGAAAAGCGAAAAAATATTAGGAATGCAGGAAAAGAAAGAAATTCCTGCATTCTCGATGTTTGCGGCTTGACTTTTCCGGCCTTCGACCGTATAATGTGCATATTCGCCGGATGAAAATTCCGACATACCAAAGGAGGACACTCATATGAAAAAGCTGACTGCCGTTGTTCTGGCTCTGACCCTGTGCCTGTGCGCGTGCGGCGCGCTGGCTGAGCATTTCGTCATCGCGACGGATACGGTGTTCAAGCCATTTGAGTATACGGACGCCTCGGGCAATTTCGTGGGTATCGACGTGGATATCCTCGCCGCGATTGCTGAGGATCAGGGCTTTACCTATGACCTCAACAGCCTCGGCTGGGACGCCGCCATCGCGGCCTGCCAGGCCGGTCAGGCGGACGGCATGATCGCCGGCGCGTCCATCACGGATGCCCGCAAGGAGAGCGGCTGGATCTTCTCCGACGGCTACTACAACGCAACCCAGTGCATGACCGTCGCCGCGGGCTCCAAGATCGCGTCCTTCGCGGACCTGGCGGGCAAGCCCGTGGCGGTCAAGACCGGCACGCAGGGCGCCACCTACGCCGAGAGCCTGAAGGATGAGTACGGCTTCACGATCACCTACTTCGAGGATTCCCCGACGATGTATCAGGCGGTCATCGGCGGTCAGTGCGTGGCGTGCTTTGAGGATACGCCGATCATGGCGGCGACCATCAAGGAGAACGGCGTGCCGATGCAGATCGTGGAGGGCTCGGAGAACGAGGGCTCGCCGTACGGCTTCGCCATCTTCAACGCCGAGAAGCAGGGCCTCGTCGACATGTTCAACGCGGGCCTGGCCAACATCAAGGCAAACGGCAAGTACGACGAGATTCTGGCGAAGTACTTCAACTGAGCCTGTGCTGCGAAACACAGCGGATACTCGAGCAGCCGGAAGGGGCACGGGGATGTGTCCCTTCTTTTTCACTGTTTCGTCGTGAGGCGGGCATGACCCGGGAAAGGGGAAGCAACCTGTGCTGAGAATCCTGACTACATATGGCAATCTGCTGCTGGCGGCGATGGGACAGACGCTGCTGCTGGCGCTGTGCGGCCTGTTCTTTGCGTGCATCATCGGCCTGATCGTCGGTCTGATGAGCGTCGTGAAAAGCAGGGTGTGCCACTTCGTATCGAGGGTGTTCGTCGATCTGATCCGCGGCGTGCCGATGATCGTGCTTGCGTACTTCGTCTACTTCGGCATGCCGTATCTGTTCAACACCATCCTCGGCGTCGGCGGCGTCATGCTCACGGCGCTGCAGGCGGGCACCATCTGCCTCGCGCTCAACTGCGGCGCGTACATGGCGGAGATCATCCGCGCGGGCATCGAGTCGGTGGATCGCGGTCAGATGGAGGCTGCGCGCAGCCTGGGCATGCCGTACTGGCGCGCGATGCAGCGCGTCGTGCTGCCGCAGGCCATCCGCACGATGATCCCCAGCATCATCAATCAGTTCATCATCACGCTCAAGGACACGTCCATCCTGTCGGTCATCGGCTTCCCGGAGCTGGTGAACACCGCCAAGAACGTCGTGGCGAACACGTTCATGTCCTTCCAGACGTGGGCGATCGT
>CAMENN010000188.1 GCA_945928315.1 uncultured Clostridia bacterium | reverse complement strand
CCGCCGCAGGGCGGGCGCAAGCATCCGCATCAGGAGTTCATCCAGATCGACACCACGAACATCCTCTTCATCTGCGGCGGCGCGTTTGACGGGATCGACAAGATCATCGAAAAGCGCGAGGGCAGCGCCTCGATGGGCTTCGGCAGCTCCGTGAAGAGCAAGGAGAAGAAGAACGTGGGCGAGGTGCTCGCAGACATCCGTCCGGAGGACCTGCTCAAGTTCGGTCTGATTCCGGAGTTCGTCGGCCGCCTGCCGATCATCGTGACGCTCGACAGCCTCGACGAGGAGGCGCTTGTGCGCATCCTGACCGAGCCGCGCAACGCGCTGGTGCGCCAGTACAAGAAGCTGGTGGAGCTGGACGGCGTGGAGCTCGATTTTGACGACGCGGCGCTCAAGGCGATCGCGGCGAAGGCCATCGCCCGCAAGAGCGGCGCGCGCGGCCTGCGTGCGATCATCGAGGACGCGCTGCTCGATACGATGTTCGAGCTGCCTGTGCGCAACGACGTGAGCCGCGTGGTGGTCACCGAGAAGACGATCACCGACAACGAGGCGCCGACGCTGGTGCCGGGCGAGCCCAAGCGCAAGCTGCCCGCCGGCAAGACCCGCCGCGACACGGACAGCGCTGCGAACAGAAGGCCGTCGGTGTCGTGATGGGGCGCGGCAGGCTCCGGTTCCTCGAACCGGCAAAGCCGGTCCTGCGGATTGCCATGAAGGGGCAGCGGCCCCTTCAAGCTTCCCCGGGGCTGTTCTGTCGTTTTTCTGCAATATGACGAAGAGGCGCAAGCCCCTTCGTTTTTTGATGCGGCGCAGGGGGCGTGTTGAGATTGTTATTGCATCAATGCGAGCCGTGCGGTGATTCCCCGTCAGGTAACGCTTCGCTCCCTGACTGCTTTTTTCTTTGATCGCTTCGCGATTTGGGGACGTTGGGACTGCCGTCCCAAACCCTGCCAAGGGGCTTTGCCCTTGACCCCACCAGGTACTCGAGTCCGGGAAACTCGCATAGTCGTACCGCGAGCGGCACTCCTTGCGATTTCCGACGCTCCGCCTGCCTGTTTCGACCACTGGGCGCGGCAGGCTCCGGTCCCCTGGACCCTTCCTCGCTTCGCGCCTGTATCGCAATTTGCAATTATTACGGGAAACGATTGGTCAGCACGCCCGTGTTGCAAAAAGTTTTGCATTCATGTATAATGAGTACGCTCCGGCCCGGGGCGATTGCAGAGGGGCCGGGGAAAGGAGGACCCCGCATTTTGGCCAATACAAAGAAAAAACGTACACAGCCGGTGAGCCTGCCGATGCTTCCGCTGCGCGGGCTGATGGTTTTTCCGCACATGGTGCTCCATTTCGACGTCGGCCGCAAGAAGTCTGTCGCGGCGCTCGAGCAGGCGATGCTCGGCGACCAGAAGATCTTCCTCGTCGCCCAGCGCGAGGTGGACGTCGACGATCCCGGCGTGGACGATATTTATCATGTGGGCACCATTGCCCAGATCAAGCAGGTCTTGAAGCTCCCTGGCGACAACATCCGCGTGCTCGTCGAGGGCCGCAGCCGCGCCATTCTGCGCGCGGTCACGCAGGAGGAGCCGTACTTCGAGGGTGCGCTCGACGAGCTGCTGCCTGCCGCCGTGCCCGTCTCCATCGAGACGGACGCGCTGCTGCGCACGGCGCACACCTACTTTGAGGAATACTGCAAGATGAGCGGGCGCATCTCCGGCGAGACGATGCAGTCCGTGCTGGAGATCGAGGACCCGGGCCAGCTGGCCGACGTCATCGCTGCGAATGTGCTGCAAAAGGTCGATGACCGTCAGCAGGTGCTCGAGGAGTTCGACGACCTGACGCGCCTCGAATCCGTCTGCGCGATTCTCGTGCGCGAGACGGAACTGGCGGGTGTGGAGAAGAAGGTTCAGGCCCGCGTGCGCAAGCAGATCGAGCAGAACCAGAAGGACTACTACCTGCGCGAGCAGATCAAGGCGATTCAGACGGAGCTGGGCGACAAGGACGCCACGGACGTGGAGGACCTGCGCGAGCGCCTGGAGAAGACGCCGATGAACGACGAGGCACGCGAGAAGGCGGCGCGCGAGCTGGAGCGCCTCTCCCGCATGGCGCCGGGTAGCCCGGAGATCGGCGTGAGCCGCACCTACATCGAGTGGCTGCTTGACCTGCCCTGGGGCAAGCAGACCCCGGACAACCTCGACCTGAAGCGCGCGCGCCGCGTGCTGAGCGAGGACCACTATGGGCTTGACGAGGTCAAGGAGCGCGTCATCGAGTATCTGGCGGTCTGCCGGATCAAGAACAACATGAAAGGTCCGATCCTCTGCTTTGTGGGTCCGCCGGGCGTGGGCAAGACATCGATCGCCAAGTCGATCGCCCGCGCGCTGGGGCGCAAGTTTGTGCAGATGTCACTGGGCGGCGTGCGCGACGAGGCGGAGATCCGCGGCCACCGGCGCACCTATATCGGCGCGATTCCGGGCCGCATCATCTCCTCGATCAAGCAGGCGGGCACGATGAACCCCGTCTTCCTCTTCGACGAGATCGACAAGATGGCCTCCGACGTGCGCGGCGATCCGGCGAGCGCGAT
>CAMENN010000187.1 GCA_945928315.1 uncultured Clostridia bacterium | reverse complement strand
TTTGCAAGTTTTATTTGCTAACTGTCATTGATTCTACTTTAGAAACACACCCTAGTATAAGGCTTTATTCCGGGCCGCAGAGCTGGGTTTCCAGCCCTGCGGCTTTTCTGTTGTCCTGCGGGGCTTGCATTTGCGCGCGACATGCACTACAATGGGAGCAGTATCGGATCAGAGAGCTATCGACGCGAAGAAGGGACGGCTTTTCCAAACCTTCCCCAAACGCCGAGTCAGGAGGGGACACACATGATGGGCTGCAGACTGATCATCCCGGACGCCTCGATGTCATCGGAGATTATCGCATACCGGCAGGCGATGCTGGACGCGGACAGCTCGATGGACGGCTGCGGCTCGCTGCGCAGGCACGCCGATCCCGCGGACTGGCTGGCGTTCAACGAGGCGCTGTCAAGGCGCGAGACGGCCCCGGCGACATGGGTGCCGTCCACGCAGTACGTCTATGTCCGCGAGGCGGACGGACGCATCGTCGGTATGATTCAGGTGCGCTGGGAGATGAACGACTTCCTGCGCCGCTATGGCGGGCATATCGGCTACTCCGTCCGTCCGGACGAGCGCCGCAAGGGCTATGCCGGCGCGATGCTCGCCGATGTGCTGGCGATCGTCCGGGCGCGGGGCCTTGACCGGGTGATGATCACCTGCCTTGAGGAAAACGAGGGCAGCCGCCGCACGATTCTCAAAAACGGCGGCGTGTACGAATCGACCGTGTATGAACCAAAGGAGAGGGTGCATTTGGAGCGGTACTGGGTGGATCTGAACGGAAGGACACAGGCGCCTGCGTACAGCGTGCCGCGCATGGAGCAGCCGGACTGGGCGCTTGTCCCCGTGGCGAAGCTGGCGCACCAGCCGTGGCTGGCGCCCTGCGGCGTGGAGGCGCAGGCACAGCTTTGCCATGACGGCGAGCGGATGTATGTGCGCATGATGGCGAAGGAGCAGGCGGTGCGCGCGACGCTCACCGGCGAGACGGACATGGTCTGCGAGGACAGCTGCCTGGAGTTCTTCTTTGCGCCCGACCCGGCGGACAAGCGCTACTTCAACTTCGAGTGGAATCCGCTGGGCACGCTGTATCTGGGCTTCGGCGCGGAGCGGGGCTCGCGCGTGCGCCAGCTCGTGCGCGACAGGAACGCCCTGTTTGCCCCGCGGCCCTTCCGCACGGCGGACGGCTGGGGCATCGAGTTTGCGGTCCCGGCGTCGTTCATCGCGCTGTATTTCCCGGGCTTTGCGCTGCGCGGCGAGGCGGCGGGCAACTTCTACAAGTGCGGCGACCGGACCGAAACGCCGCATTACCTCGCCTGGGCGAAGCTCTCCTGCGACCATCCGGACTATCACCGGCGGCAGGACTTCGGCACGCTGCGGTTTGAGGAATGAAAAATCAACCGCTCCCCGTTGACAGGGAGCGGCAGATCGCGTACAATATAAGCAGGCAGGGGGAAACCGTGGGTTCGGCTCTCCTGCAACCGCAAGTTATGGGCTACAAAGAACCGCCAGGCATGTCCAGATGCCTGGCGGTTTGCTTTATCTGTCGCTTCTGTGCTGCGCTGTAATAACCAGCATGAGAATCGTCAGAAAGATCATGATCATCTCATAATCCGTCATGCGATCATCTCCCGTCTTCTGTACGCGATCTGACAGGAGATCCGCCGGCAGCCCTGCCTGCTTACAGAATGATTGTAGCACAACAGGCGCATGAAGGTCAAGCGCTTACCGGCGCTCGCGCGTCCGGCAGCCGCCGGCGCAATGGGCGCAGTCGCCGCCGCAGGTATGCAGCAGCTTCCTGCGCCGGATGACGCGCACGGCGAGCAGCGCCAGCACGATGACGATCAGCAGGACGATCAGCGTGGACAGGTTCATTCACGCCACCCCCAGCGCGAGGCCGATCAGCCGCACGACGAGTGCGGCGGCGTAGGCGATGGCGCACTGGCCGACGACAACGGTCAGCGCCCAGCGGCCGCCCAGCTCCCGCCGGATGGAGGAGATGGCGGCGACGCACGGCGTATACAGCAGGCTGAACACGAGCAGGCTGGCCGCGGCCAGCGGCGTGAGCGCGGCGAGCAGCGCCTCGTTTGAGCCGAAGAGGATGATCAGCGTGGAGACGACGCTTTCCTTGGCCATGAAGCCGGTGATCAGCGCGGTGGAGAAGCGCCAGTCGCCGAAGCCCAGTGGCTTGAACACCGGCGCGATCACGCCCGCAAGCATCGCCAGCAGGCTGCTCTGCTGGTCGCTCACCACGCGCAGGTGCGCGTCAAACGTCTGCAGGAACCAGACGACAATCGTCGCCACAAAGATGACCGTGAACGCGCGCTGCAGGAAGTCCTTGGCCTTCTCCCAGAGCAGCTGACTGACGTTGCGCGCGCCGGGCAGGCGGTAGTTGGGCAGCTCCATGACGAACGGCACCGGCTCGCCCGTAAAGAGCGTGCGCCGCAGCACCAGCGCCGCGAGGATGCCCATGACCACGCCCAGCGCATACAGCGCGATCATCACCCACGCGAAGTGCTGCGGGAAGAAGACCGCGGCGAAGAACGCATAGATCGGCAGCTTGGCAGAGCAGCTCATGAACGGCGTGAGCAGGATGGTCATCTTGCGGTCGCGCTCGGAGG
>CAMENN010000186.1 GCA_945928315.1 uncultured Clostridia bacterium | reverse complement strand
GAGCCGTGGCGCACGGCCTGCATGTCCACGCGCGCATCCGAGCACAGCAGGCGCATGGCGAGCTGGTCGTTGGGCATTTCCAGCGAGAAATACGCCACCGAGCGCCCGGCGTGCATACCCGCATAGCCGGTGATGTTGAGGCCGAACGCGGATTTGCCCATCGACGGGCGCGCGCCGACGATGATCAGCTCGCCCCCGTGCAGGCCGGTCAGGAGGTTGTCCAGGTCCACAAAGCCCATCGGCACGCCGTCGATGCTGCCCTTGAGCTCGGCGAGCTGCTCGATGCGCAGATAGGTGTCCGGCAGCACGTCCGCGATGTGCTTGAGCGTGGAGCCCTCGTTGCGGCGCATGATGATGTCGAAGATCGACTTTTCCGCCGCACCGAGGATGTCGGAGACCTGCTCCGTCTGCGCATAGCACGCCTGTGAGATGTCCCCAGTCGCCTTGATCATCCGGCGCAGCGTCGATTTTTCATCGACGATCTGCACATAGGCCTTCGCGTTGACCGTCGAGGGGACAAACTGGGACAGCTCGATGAGGTAATTCGTTCCGCCCACGCCCTCGAGCGTGCCGCGGCGGGAGAGCTCGTCGTCCACCGTCACCAGATCGACCGGCATGCCCTGCGTGTTGAGCGTGTGCATCGCGTCGAAGATCTCGCGGTTGGCGGGCTGGTAGAAATCCTCTGCCGTCAGCACCTCGAAGGCCATGCTCAGCGCCTCGCGGTCCTGCATCATGCAGCCGAGCACGCTGCGCTCCGCGTCCTGGTTGTTGGGCGGCACGCGCATCACAGCCTCGTCCATGCTCTCCCCCCTTCCGTGAAATCCCCGTACATGATCAGCCCTTGATGACTTCGACCTTGGCGGTCATCTCCGCCGTCACGCCGGCATAGAGCCAGACGGAGACGGTGAAATCGCCCGCGTTGCGGATGTTCGCCACCTCGATGCGGCGCTTTTCAACCTTGACGCCGTACTGCTTTTCCAGCGCGGCGGCGATCTCCTGGGAGGTTACGGAGCCGTAGAGTCTGCCGCCCTCCGCGCCGCGCGCCTCGATGCGGATGCTCTTGCCCGCCAGCTTCTTGCAGGTCTCCAGCGCCTCCGCGCGGCGCACGTCCTCGCGGTGCTTTTCCGCCGCCTTCTGGTTCTCCACGGCGTTCAGGTTCGCTGCACTCGCCTCCTTGGCCAGTCCCTTGGGGAACAGGAAATTGCGCGCGAAGCCGTCGGATGCCTCGATGATCTGGTCCTTCTTGCCGGTGCCCTTGATGTCCTTGAGCAGAATCACTTTCATGGGTTTCTTCCTCCTTCAAACGATGATGTCCCGCATGCACTCACTTCTGATGCCTGCGGAAATTGAATGGGTCGTAGGGATTTTCGGTCTGGTCGAGCTCCGCGCGCCTGTGCGTGAAGTCGAAGGCCTGATCGGCGATGCCCAGCATGATGGCCAGGGTGCCCAGCAGGAAATACCCCGCCACGAACACCAGCCCCTGCCAGGCGCGGGACAAGCCCCGCCTGTGGAGCATGTAGCAGACCGCCGCGATGCCCTGCAGCATGAAGATCTCGTCAAACACGCTGCCGAAGACGTAGAACGTGCTGGTCAGCCGGTCCGGCAGCAGCATCGCGCCCAGGTAGAACGCCGCCAGCGTCACGCCCAGCACGCGGCCCCAGCCCTTGGGCAGGCGCCAGGTGCGCAGCGGCATGTACGGCACCTCGATGCCCCGGCGCAGCACGCCGCGGCGAAGCACGGCCTGTCCCAGCAGGCCGCACACGAGCGAGCCGGTCACCATCTGCGCGGGCAGCTCGTAGCGCAGCCCGGCGTCGATGTAGTAGATGAGCGAATTGACCATCTGGGTGCGGGACTGCGCGTCAAGCAGCGTCCCCGAGATCACCGCCGCCAGATCGACACCCTCCGGCGCGGCGATGATGCCCATCTGGGCGAAGGCGGCCATCAGGGGATCGGCCATGCCGCCCAGCATGTCAAACGACTGGCGCATCAGCTCGCTGACGGCCGAGACGATGTCCGTGCCCGCTGCGGCGGAGAGGACCGCCATGATCAGCTCCAGCGCGACGAACATCACGCCGGCGCAGATCCCCACGCTCATGGTGAAGGGCATGCGGCGCTCCACCGTCACCGCGGAGGCCGCGACGACGGGCACGAAAAACAGCGCGGCGCACAGGCCGCCCAGCGCGCCCAGCAGCGCCCAGCTCAGCGCGATAAACAGCGCGACGAAGAACATCGCGCTCACCGGGCCGACAAAGCCCAGCAGTGCCAGCACCAGAACGGGAATGAACAGGATGATCTGCGGCGACATAACCGCCATCGTCAGCGCGGGAATGAGCAGAACCAGACACAGCACGATGCTCAGCGCCGTCAGCCCCCACCGGTTTTTCTGCCGGAAGAGCAGCACCTTTGAATTGTCCACGGAATCTCCTTCTTCAAATGCAGGCCGAAGCCCCATGGGACGGGGCATGCGCCCCGTGTGCAGGTGAAATGAATCCAGTTGACATTATAGCGCATTTGTCGGGATTTGTATAGAGCCAGACCGTCAGAAAAACAGCGCAGTCTGTTGAAGTGTCAAACATAGGTTACACTTAGGGATCTGGAGAACAGTCAAGGG
>CAMENN010000185.1 GCA_945928315.1 uncultured Clostridia bacterium | reverse complement strand
TGGAGATCATCAACGGCATCCCGTACCTGATCATCGTCATCCTGCTGATGATGGTCATGGAGCCGGGCATGATGACCATCATCATCGCCTACTCGATCGTCGGCTGGATTCCGATGGCGCGCCTGGTGCGCGGCCAGGTGGTCGCGCTCAAGCAGCAGGAGTACGTCGTGGCGGCGGAGGCCATGGGCGCCAGCCCGGCCCGCGTCATCGCCCGGCACCTGCTGCCCAACACGCTGTCCGTGGTCATCGTCCGCGTCACGCTGGCGATCCCGAACGCCATCTTCTCCGAGGCGTACCTGAGCTACATCGGCCTGGGCATTCCGCTGCCCAAGTGCTCCTGGGGCTCGCTGGCACAGCTGGGCATCCAGAATTTCCGCATGTATCCCTGGCAGCTGCTCATTCCGGCCATCTGCATCAGCCTGACGATGCTGGCCTTCAACATGTTCGGCGACGGCCTGCGCGATGCGTTCGACCCGAAGCTCAGGAGGTAAGCTATGGCACAGAGAGTATTGACCATCGAGGGCCTGCGCGTGTCGTTTGACACCTACGCGGGCGAGGTGCAGGCCGTGCGCGGCGTGACGCTCCACGTGGACGAGGGCGAGGTGCTCGCCATCGTCGGCGAGAGCGGCTGCGGCAAGTCCGTCACCGCGCAGACGATCATGAAGCTCAACCCGATGCCCCCGGCGCGGATCGTGGACGGTTCGATCCAGCTGGGCGAGCACGACATCGTGGCGGCGAGCGAAAAGCAGATGCAGAAGATCCGCGGCAACGAGGTTGCCATGATCTTCCAGGACCCCATGACCTGCATGAACCCCACGACACAGGTGGGCAAGCAGATCGTCGAATCCATCAAGCTCCACCGCCACCTCTCCCACAAGGAGGCGAGCGAGGAGGCCATCCGCTGCCTCAAGCAGGTGCGCATCCCCAACCCGGAGGAGCGCGCCAAGCAGTATCCGCATGAGTTCTCCGGCGGCATGCGCCAGCGCGCGATGATCGCCATGGCGCTCTCCTGCAACCCGAAGCTGCTCATCGCCGACGAGCCGACCACCGCGCTCGATGTGACCATTCAGGCCCAGATCATGGACCTGCTGGTGGAGCTCAAGGACGAGATCAACACCGCCATCATCCTCATCACGCACGATCTGGGCGTGGTGGCGGGCATCGCGGACCGCGTGGCGGTCATGTATGCCGGCAAGGTGGTGGAGACGGGCACGACCAAGGAGATCTTCTACGAGCACAGGCACCCGTACACCGAGGCGCTGCTGCGCAGCCTGCCCTCCACCGATCAGGGCAAGCGCGAGCCGCTCATGTCGATTCCCGGCACGCCGCCGGACCTGCTCTGCCCGCCGAAGGGCTGCGGCTTTGCGGCGCGCTGCCGCCACTGCATGCAGATCTGCAAGGAGGAGCAGCCGCCGGAGTTCGAGCTGAGCGACGGCCACAAGGCGAGCTGCTGGCTGCTGCATCCGGACTGCCCGAGCGCTGAGGAGAGGGGGGACCGCGCGTGACGAACGAGATTCTCGTGCAGGCAGATCACATCTGCAAGTACTTCAAGCTCGGCGGCGGCCGCATGCTGCACGCCGTGGAGGACGTGAACCTGACGATCCACCGCGGCGAGACGCTCGGCCTGGTCGGCGAGAGCGGCTGCGGCAAGTCCACCCTGGGCCGCACGATGATGGGCATCTACACCCCGACGAAGGGCAGGCTCATCTACGGCGGCAAGGAGGTCGATCTGACCAGCAAGAAGCAGCGCTTCGACTTCGCCAAGAAGGCGCAGATCATCTTCCAGGACCCGTACGCCTCGCTCGACCCGCGCATGACGGTCGGCTCGATCATCGCCGAGGGCATGGAGATCCACGGCATGTACGACGCGGCGAAGCGTCAGGAGCGCGTCGCAGAGCTGCTGGACATCGTCGGCCTGAACCGCGAGCACGCCAACCGCTTCCCGCATGAGTTCTCGGGCGGCCAGCGTCAGCGCATCGGCATCGCCCGCGCGCTGGCGATCGAGCCGGAGTTCATCGTCTGCGACGAGCCGATCTCCGCGCTGGACGTGTCCATTCAGGCGCAGGTCATCAACCTGCTGCACGAGCTGCAGGTGAAGATGGGCCTGACCTACCTGTTCATCGCGCATGACCTGAACATCGTCAAGTACATCTCGGACCGCATTGCGGTCATGTACCTGGGCAGCGTGGTGGAGCTGGCGACGAGCGATGAGCTCTACGCGAACACGCTGCACCCGTATTCCCGCGCGCTGCTCTCCGCGGTGCCGATTCCGGACCCGGAGAAGGAGGCGGAGAAGAAGCGCCAGATCATCGAGGGCGACGTGCCCAGCCCGATCAACAAGCCGAAGGGCTGTGCGTTCTCGAGCCGCTGCCCGCTGGCGTGCGACGCCTGCCGTCAGAGCGCGCCGCAGCTGCGCGAGGCCGCGCCGGGGCACTTCGTGGCGTGCCACCTCGTCAAGTAAGCGCTGCAAGTCTGCTGCTCGCACCGGGCATGCCGCCGCTGCGGATTGCCATGGAGGGGCTTCGGCCCCCTTTACGCTTTCCCCGTGGCTGCTTTGCCGCAGCTTTGACATCAAAAAGGAAGAGAACCACACTGGACTGTATCCCGTTAAATAGACAATGAAAAAAGAGACCTCCTGTTGTAGAA
>CAMENN010000184.1 GCA_945928315.1 uncultured Clostridia bacterium | reverse complement strand
ATGAAATTCTACGACAGCCCCTTATTTTCGTGTCTGCTGCTCGGGGAACAGTCCATCGCGGAGGGCGTCCTTTTCTATGCAGTTCTATGGCGCTTTGCGGGGCGTCACCGTCAGGTATCGCTTCGCTCCCTGACTGCTTTTTCCGGATCGCTTCGCGATGGGAGAACGTCAGGGGCCTCGCTCCCATAACCCCGCCTGAGGGGTATTATCCCTCAGACTCCCTTCCTCGCTTCGCGCGGCTGAAAGGGGCTTTTCGTCAATCCGTCAATTCCGCGTATGTTGCGCTGATCAGGCCAAGCAGCGCGTCCGGCGCAAGCTCCACCTGCGCGCCGACCTTGCCCGCGCTCACGCAAATCGTATCAAAGAGCTGCGCTGTCTCGTCGATGAACGTCGGATACGCCTTCTTCATGCCGACCGGGCTGCATCCGCCGTGAATGTAGCCCGTGCTGGGCAGCAGCGCCTTCTGCGGAATCATCTCCACGGATTTCTCCCCGCAGGCCGCAGCGGCCCTGCGCAGGTTCAGCGTCGCCGCACCCGGAATCACAAACACGTACAGCGCCCGGCTCCTGCCCTGCGTGACGAGCGTCTTGAACACGGCCTGCGGGTCCTGCCCGAGCTTGCGGGCCACCGATACCGCGTCGATGCCGTCGTCCGGAGAGTAGAAGTGCGGGGTGTAGGGCACGCCGGCCTGCTCGAGCAGGCGCATGACGTTCGTCTTTTCAGTCATGGAAGGCCTCCTTCGCTGTTTCTCGCGTTATTGTAGCACAAATCGGACAAAATGAAAAGTGCGCAGTCCGCGCGAAAATTCTGCTTTCCAATTGCACAACAATACGTTATAATGATAGGTATAGACAGACCGCAACAGGGAGTGATGGCATTGAGCGAATATATCATCGAAATGCTGAACATCACCAAGGAGTTTCCCGGCATCGTCGCCAACGACAACATCACGCTGCAGCTGCGCAGGGGCGAAATCCACGCGCTGCTGGGCGAAAACGGCGCGGGAAAATCGACGCTGATGAGCGTGCTCTTTGGCCTGTATCAGCCGGAAAAGGGCGAGATCCGCAAGAATGGAGAGGTCGTGCACATCAAGGACCCCAACGACGCGAACGCGCTGGGCATCGGCATGGTGCATCAGCACTTCAAGCTCGTCGAGGTGTTCTCCGTGCTCGACAACATCATCCTCGGCGTCGAGCCCGCGAAGGGGCCCTTCGGGTACCTGGAAAAGTCGGAGGCGCGCAAAAAGGTCGTCGAGCTGAGCGAGCGCTACGGCCTGATGGTCGATCCCGACGCGATGGTCGAGGACATCACCGTCGGCATGCAGCAGCGCACCGAGATCCTCAAGATGCTCTACCGTGACAACGAGGTGCTCATCTTCGATGAGCCGACCGCCGTGCTCACGCCGCAGGAGATCGACGAGCTGATGAAGATCATGAAGGGGCTGGCGGCCGAGGGCAAGTCCATCCTGTTCATCACGCACAAGCTCGACGAGATCAAGGCCGTCGCCGACCGCTGCACCGTGCTGCGCAAGGGCCGGTTCATCGGCACCGTGGACGTGGCCACGACCAGCAAGGAGGAGCTCAGTGAGATGATGGTCGGCCGCAAGGTGCAGCTGATCATGGACAAGAAGCCCTGCCAGCCGGGCGAGAGCGTGCTGACCGTGCAGAACCTCACCGTGCGCGGCAAGCGCCACGCCAAGGCGCTGGTCAACGACGTCTCCTTCAACGTTCGCCGCGGCGAGATCGTCTGCATCGCGGGCATCGACGGCAACGGCCAGAGCGAGCTGGTCTATGCGCTTACCGGCCTCATGAAGGCGGAGAGCGGCAAAATCTACGTCAACAACCGCGACATCACACACCTGTCCATCCGCGAGCGCAACCGCTCGGGCATCAGCCATATCCCGGAGGACCGGCACAAGCACGGCCTCGTGCTCGACTACACGCTCGAAAACAACCTCGTGCTCAAGCGCTATGACCAGGCGCCGTTTGCCAAACACGGCTTCCTCAACTTCAGGGAGATCCGCCAGTACGCCGACGGCCTGATCGAGAAGTTCGACGTGCGCAGCGGACAGGGCGCGGCGACCATCGCGCGCAGCATGTCCGGCGGCAACCAGCAGAAGTCGATCATCGCCCGGGAGATCGACCTGGGCAGCGACCTGCTCATCGCCGTGCAGCCGACGCGCGGCCTCGACGTGGGCGCGATCGAGTACATCCGCAGGGAGCTGATGGCGCAGCGCGATGCCGGCAAGGCGGTGCTGCTCGTCTCGCTGGAGCTTGATGAGGTGCTGGAGGTGCCCGACCGGATTCTGGTCATGTACGAGGGCGCCATCGTCGGCGAGCTCGATCCGCGGCACACCACGGCGCAGGAGCTGGGCCTTTACATGGCCGGCGCGCAGCGCGCATAAGGAGGCATGCACATGGACAACAAACAAAAGGAAAGGGCGTCTCTGGGCAGCCGCCTCGCCGCCTCGGAGGGATTCATCTCCGTCGCCGCGTCGCTGATCTGCATCGTGCTGGGCCTGCTGCTCGGCCTGGTCGCCCTGGCGATCATCAATGCGGAGCACGCGTGGAACGACGGCTTGCTCGTCATCATCTCCAGCGGCCTCAAGAGCCCGCGCAACATGGGCACGGTGCTGGCCAATGCCGCCCCGCTGATCATGACCGGCCTGTCGGTCGGCTTCGCGTTCAAGACCGGCCTGTTCAACATCGGCGCCGCCGGTCAGTACACGCTGGGCGCGTTCGGCGCGCTCTACTGCGCCATCGTGCTGCAGCTGC
>CAMENN010000183.1 GCA_945928315.1 uncultured Clostridia bacterium | reverse complement strand
AAGCCCCTTGCGGGGTCTGGGGCGGCGCCCCAGGCAGGTTTGGGCGGCAGCCCAAAATCCCGGAGGAAACGTAGTTTCAGAGCAGGCTGCGAAGCAGCCTACGATTGAAACGGGTTTGATTCGCAAAGTAAGAATTCAGGCAGTATGATTTGCAAGAGCTTCGCCCTGCGCGGGGCTTTTTTCGCTGTAATAGGAAATTGCGCCCAAGCAACGTGCAGCGAGCACTGAGAGACATTGCCTGATCGGGCTGTTCGGAGGTGGGAGCGGGCACTGCCCGCTTTTTTCGCACCTGCCAGTTTCAGGAAGCTGAGGACAGTTCTTCCCAAGGCCGCGGGAATGTGTTACAATAACAGAACAGCATGTTTCCTGCGAGGGGAGAAAGAGGCATTTCGATGGACAGACGATACGACGTGCTGCTCTGCGACGCGGACAACACGATCTTCGATTTCAACAAGGCGGAGGAGCGCGCCTTTGAGGCGGCCTGCGCGTTCGCGGGCCTGACGGCGTCGCCGGAGCTGCTTGCTACCTATTCCGTCATCAATGAGCGGCTGTGGAAGCTGCTCGAGCAGGGCGGCATCACCCAGAGCGTGCTGCGCGTGCGCCGCTTTGAACAGTTCCTTGCAGCCATCGGGCGCACGGACGTCGATGCGGCGGGCATGTCCGCGGCATTCGTGGACGCGCTGGGCCGCCAGAGCATTCCGATGGACGGCGCGGTGGAGGCTGTCGCGCGGTGGAGCCGCGTGCTGCCCGTGATCATCGTCACCAACGGCATCGCGAAGGTGCAGCATGGGCGCATGGACGGCAGCGCGTTCGCGCCGTACATCGCCGGCATGGTCATCAGCGAGGAGGTCGGCGCGGCTAAGCCCGATCCCCGGATGCTGCGCGAGGGCATGGCGCTGGCGGGCGTCACGGACGCGCGCCGCGCGCTGATGCTCGGCGACTCGCTTTCGAGCGACATCGCCGCCGCGGCCAACGCGCAGGTGGACGCCTGCTGGTTCAATCCGCATGGACAGAGGAACGAAAAGGGCCTGCCCGTGGCCTATGAGATCCGCAGCCTCGACGAGGTGGATGCGATCCTGACGGGCGGGAGGGAGAAGGCGTGAAACACATCCTGCTTGCGCTGATGCTCGCGGCGCTGCTCCTTTCGCTGACCGGCTGCTTCATCCAGCCGGACCCGACGCTCGAGCCGCTGACCATCAGCGAGGGGACGATCCCCTTCGGCACGGTGCAGTCCCTGCCGACGAACACCCCGACGCACGTCCCCGCGGCGACGCCGACGCCCACGCCGAACAGCTGGAGCGCCAGCGATCAGAGCACCTGGGAGGACTGGAGCCGGGACGCCCTGCCCACCACGACGCCCCGCACGGCGGCCACCGCCGCGCCGGACGCGCAGAGCTGGCAGACCTCCACGCAGGACTACAACGCAGGCTATCCCGTGCTGCGCGTGGGCTCCACCGGCAGCGACGTCAGCGATCTGCAGGCGCGCCTGACCGAGCTGGGCTATTATGCCGGCACGATCGACGGCAAGTACGCCTCCGCGACGCAGGAGGCCGTCACCGAGTTTCAGAGCCGCAACGGTCTGACCGCTGACGGCATCGCCGGGCGGCAGACGCAGGACCTGCTCTATTCCGGCAGCGCGCAGCCCAAGGTGATCAGCACGAGCAGCGGCTCGGGCGGCTATGTGCTGCTCAAGCTCGGCTCCTCCGGCCTGGAGGTGCGCAAGCTGCAGGCACGGCTGGCCGAGCTGGGCTACTACTCCGGCGGCACGGACGGTATCTACGGCGAGACGACCGCCTCTGCCGTCAAGGCGTTCCAGCGTGCCAACGGCCTCTCCGGCGACGGACAGGCGGGCGAGCAGACGCAGACGAAGCTCTATTCCTCCTCCGCAAAGTACGCCTCCTCGCCCGTTACCACTGCGGACCCGAACCAGACGCGCTCGCTGAGCGTGGGCATGACGGGCAACGACGTCTATGCGCTGCAGGAGCGGCTCATCGAGCTGCGCTACCTGGGCGGCGTGGCGGACGGCGTGTTCGGCACAGAGACGGAGGCGGCGCTCATCGCCTTCCAGAAGAACAACAACCTGACCGCCGACGGCGTCGCCGGGGCGACCACGCTCAGGAAGCTGAGCGGCAGCTGCAAGGCGGCGACCACCGCCTCCGCGACGACCGCGCCCGGCACGGCCGTGCTGCGCGAGGGCGACAGCGGCGAGGACGTGTTCGACCTGCAGGCGCGGCTGTTCGAGCTGGGCTATTACAGCGGGCGCATCGACGGGCGCTTCGGCGCGGAGACGACCGAGGCCGTCAAGGCGTTCCAGCGCGCCAACGGGCTGGGCGCGGACGGCGTGGTCGGCGCGGGCACGAAGAGCAAGCTGAACAGCGGCAACGCGGTCACCGGCGGACAGGTCGTGCAGGACGAGCCGACCGGAAGCACGGAAAGCCTGCCCGCGGGCCAGCAGCTCTCCACGCTGCGCAGGGGTGACCAGAACGACGCCGTGCGCGTGCTTCAGCAGTACCTGATGAGCTACGGCTATCTCTCCACCACGCCGGACGGCCAGTTCGGCTCCGGCACGGAGCGTGCGGTCAAGCTCTTCCAGGAGGCCAACGGCCTCACGGCGGACGGCATCGCCGGGCCGGGCACGCTCGCCATCCTCTACGGCGGCGACATCGTGACCTACAGCGAGTACTTCGGCAGCGGCGCATCGTCGGGCGGCTCGACCGGCTCGTCCGGCGGCACGGTGTCCGCGACGCCCAAGCCCAACACGGACATCGTCATCCAGTGGGAGAGCGAGGGCGA
>CAMENN010000182.1 GCA_945928315.1 uncultured Clostridia bacterium | reverse complement strand
GAATGGAATCCGCATCAAAAATCTGCCCGAAGCAAATTCAGGCAGATTATTCTATCACATTTTGGTTTTTCAGTAAAGCCTTTCCGGCAGCGACGCGTGCAGGATGAGGCAGGAGAGCACGCCGCCCCCGTCAAGGTGCGCCTCCAGCACATAGCCCTGCATCGTGTAAATCAGGCTCTCGCCCGGCTCGAGCATCATGTCCGCCGCGTCGTCCGTGTCATACAGGGCCGTGCGCTCCGGCTCGCCCAGCAGCGCGACGATCTGCTCGCGGGTAGTTTTGCCCGTCGTCAGTCCGTGCCAGCTGATGCGGCTCGCCCGAACGGCGCTGATGGGCGTGTCCTCCTCCGCCGTCTCCGCGTACTTGGGAATCTCCACCGCAAAGCCGCGCAGTCCGGCGTCCAGCGCCGTGTAGAGGATCGAGTCCCGCGTGCAGTCCGGCTCGTCGGTCAGCGCGCAGGCGTCCATGGCGCTGCCCAGCGTCACGCGCAGGCCGGGCAGCCGGTTCGCATCGAAGACGCCGTCCGCCGCGCGGATCGCCTCCGCGTCCGCTGCCTGCGGGCGGGAGAGCGCGTAAACCGGGCTGTCCTTTCCAATATATGCCTCCAGCTCGTACCAGTAGAACGTCACATAGCCGCTGCGGCCCTCAAAGGTGCGGAACCGTTCGTCCGTGTAATAGACCGTCAGGCCTGTTTCGTCCACGGAAAAGCAGTCCGTGGGCATGGGCAGCAGGTCGTACACCTCGACGTAGGTATTCATCTCCTCGAGCACGTCCCGCCCGATGATCGCCTCCATCGCCGCGACGGCCCCGTCAGGATCGTCGAACAGGTCGGCGAGCGCGAGCTCCTGACCGGTGGTCAGGTCGAGCGTCAGGCTGTACGGGCGGCAGCCCTGCGTGCCGTCCGGCTGGGTGCCCTCCCAGAGGATCGCCAGGGAGGCCAGCGCATCGTCAGCGTAGACAAACGGCGTCTGGTGGATCACCCTGCGGCTGTCGCCAGACGCCTGCGCGTTCGCATAGAGCTGCGCGGCGCGGCTCTGGGCAAAGCGCATGTCGAGCGCGCCGGTGATTTGCAGCATCAGCGTCTCCTGCGCGAGCTGCTCCTCCTCGGAAAGCGCGCTCTCGCCCCCGGCCGTGTCCTCCGCCTTGGGCGCAAAATGCACGATCCGGTTCACATCGTCGCCCGTCGTCTCGCTGCGCACGGTGATCTCGCCCAGCGCCAGCGCGGGCATGAGCCAAAGCAGCGCAAGCGCCGCCAGCAGCCTGTTCTTCATATCGCCTCACCTCTGTACCTCATGATAGGGGAAAAGCCCGTCTCTGTCAAGTAGACGAACGGGACGCCCGTTTTCATCCCGCGCCGGTCAAAAAATCACCGGCTGAAGCTGCCGCCCCTCCATCGCGGCCTCTGCGGCGGGCAGGATTTTCGTGAAGTCCGCAACGCAGCTGGTCGGCTTGCTGCGGAAGTCATCCTGCTCGAAGGGCACCAGGTAGAAGCCCTTGCGGTTCATCAGCAGCCCGATGGCCGCGCCGGAGCCGGAGAGCGCGTCGTTCGTGGAGACGGCGATGAGCACGGGACGGTCGTTGCGCCGGTGGCTCTTGACGGCAAGCGTGGGCGCGGTATCGTAGATGCCGCAGGCCAGCTTGCCCAGCGTATTGCCCGTGCAGGGCGCAAGGATCAGCAGGTCGAGGAGCTTCTTCGGCCCGATCGGCTCCGCCTGTGCGATGGTGTGGATGACCGCCTCGCCGGTGATCTCCTCCGCCTGCGCGATGAAGTCCGCCGCGCGGCCGAAGCGCGTGTCCGTCGTGTAGACCGCCTCGGACATGATCGGCGTGACGCGATAGCCCGCCTCCACGAGCCGCTTCATCTGCGGCATGACCTTGGCAAACGTGCAGAACGACCCCGTCATCGCGAACCCGATTCTCGTCTCACCCATCGCGCTTCTCCCCCTTCAGTCGCCGCAGCGCCGCGTCAAACAGCGCCGCGCCCGCATCGAGCGGCGCATACCGCCCCGGCACGCCGCTCTCCACCTCCACGCGCACGCCCAGCGCCCGCGCCACCGCCAGATCCTCGCCATAGGGCGCGCTGGCCAGCTCGATGAGCAGCGCATCCGGGCGCACGGCGCGCAGCGCCTCCTCCCCGAGCACGCGCGCGGGCACGGTGTTGAGGATCAGGTCCGCCGCCCCGACCGCGCCCGTCAGCTCCGCCAGCGGCACGGGATGCGCCCCCGCCGCGTGCGCCGCCTGCATCTGCCCCTCGCTGCGCGCACAGACGATCACGAACGCGCCCATCGCGCCAAGCCGCGCGCAGAGCGCCCGCCCGATGCGCCCGTAGCCGGTGATCAGGCAGGTGCTGCCCAGCAGCGCGCGCTCCATCCGCTGCATCGCCCGGCAGATCGCGCCCTCAGCCGTCAGCGCTGCGTTCGTGCGCAGGAACAGCTCGTCGCCGCCGGGCTCGAGCGTCTGCCCCGCCTGCGGAACATCCCCGGCCGTCACCCCGCCGCCGTGCACGAGCAGGCGGCACGGCGGAATCCGCGCAAGCACCGCCTCCCGGGCGACGCCCTCATGCGGCGGCATCAGGACCAGCTGCTCCTCCCGAAAGCTGTGCGGCCACGGGAGCATGACCACATCCGCCGCATCGTCCCGCGAAAGGCAGCCGTCCGCGCGCCATTCACTCTCCCATCCGGCTTGAAGCGCCGCCTGCGCCGCCCCCTCCATGCGCCGGTCTCCGCCAATGGCTAGCAATCTCAATTCCATCCCCTCCCCGCGAGGGTATGCAGGCCGGGGCGGGCGCATGACGCGGTTTTGATGCTATCCTCAGATAGAAACGAGCTATACGCGCGAAGCGAAGAAGGGGTCTGGGGACCCCGGGAAACTCGCATAGTCGTGCCGCAAGCGGTACTCC
>CAMENN010000181.1 GCA_945928315.1 uncultured Clostridia bacterium | reverse complement strand
ACGGCTTGAACAGCTCCAGCGCCATGCCCTTGGGCAGGCCGCACTGATGCAGCTTGAGCTCCGGGCCGACGACGATAACCGAACGGCCGGAGTAGTCGACGCGCTTGCCCAGCAGGTTCTGGCGGAAGCGGCCCTGCTTGCCGCGCAGGAAGTCGGAGAGCGACTTGAGCGCGCGGTTGCCGGGGCCCGTGACCGGGCGGCCGCGGCGGCCGTTATCGATGAGGGCATCGACGGCCTCCTGCAGCATGCGCTTCTCATTGCGCACGATGATGTCCGGCGCGCCCAGTTCCAGCAGGCGCTTGAGGCGGTTGTTGCGGTTGATGACGCGGCGGTACAGGTCGTTCAGGTCGGAGGTCGCGAAGCGGCCGCCGTCGAGCTGCACCATCGGGCGCAGATCCGGCGGCATGACCGGGATGACCTCGAGGATCATCCACTCCGGCTTGTTGCCGCTCATGCGGAAGGCCTCGACGACCTCCAGGCGCTTGATCGCCTTGGCGCGCTTCTGGCCCTCGGTCTCGCGCTCGCGCTCCTTCTCGGTCAGCTCGGCGATCTCGGTGCGCAGCTGCTGGCTGAGCGCGTCGAGGTCGATGCGCTGGAGCAGCTCCTTGATCGCCTCGGCACCCATGCCCACACGCAGCGGGGCCTTGCCCATGTCGATGTCGGCCTTGTAGCTCGGCGCGCTGATCTGCTGGCGGTACTCCGTCTCGGTGAGGATGGAGTTGGCGCGCAGCGCGGTGCAGCCGGGATCGAGCACGATGTAGGACGCGAAGTAGAGCACCTTTTCCAGCGCGCGCGGGGAGATGTCCAGCAACGTGCCCATGCGGCTCGGGATGCCCTTGAAATACCAGATGTGGGAGACCGGGGCGGCCAGCTCGATATGGCCCATGCGCTCACGGCGGACCTTCGCGCGGGTCACCTCAACGCCGCACTTGTCGCAGATGATGCCCTTGTTGCGCACGCGCTTGTACTTGCCGCAGTTGCACTCCCAGTCCTTGGTCGGTCCGAAGATGCGCTCGCAGTACAGGCCGTCGCGCTCGGGCTTAAGCGTGCGGTAGTTGATGGTCTCCGGCTTGCAGACCTCGCCGTGCGACCACGCGCGGATCTGATCCGGGGACGCCATGGAAATTTGAATGGAAGACAGGTTTGTCAGTTCCGACAAAGGGGTTGCACTCCCTTCTTGATTGGGTCAGCCGCCGCCGCGCGCGGGCACGGCGGGGCACAGTGTTTTCTTGCGTTGTCGGCGACGCCGCCGGCTCGCGCCGAGCAGGTATCGTGCGAGCGGCAAGCTTACTTGTCGTCCAGATCGTCCAGCGAGATGTCCTCGAAGCTGGGCACGTCGTCAAAGTCGAACACGTCGTCGTCCTCGTCCTCGCCGGTGAAGTCGACGTCGTCCTCGTCCGCCTCGTCGGCGGCGTCGTCATCCGACGCCTGCGCGCCGAAGCTCTCGCTCTCGGCCTCGGGCGAAGCGCTGCCGCGCTCGAGCTCCTCGTCCTCGTCGTCCAGCTCCTTGATGACGATCTCGTTGTGGTCGCTGTCGAGCACCTTGACGTCCAGGCACAGGCTCTCCAGCTCCTTGATGAGCACCTTGAAGGACTCCGGCACGCCCGGCGCCGGGATGTTCTTGCCCTTGACGATCGCCTCGTAGGCCTTCACGCGGCCCACGATGTCGTCGGACTTGACGGTGAGGATCTCCTGCAGGGTGTTGGCGGCGCCGTAGGCCTCCAGCGCCCAGACCTCCATCTCGCCGAAGCGCTGGCCGCCGAACTGCGCCTTGCCGCCCAGCGGCTGCTGGGTCACGAGGCTGTACGGGCCGGTGGAGCGGGCATGCATCTTGTCATCGACGAGGTGATGCAGCTTGAGGTAGTACATATAGCCGACGGTGACGGGGTTGTCGAACTGATCGCCCGTGCGGCCGTCGTAGAGGATCGTCTTGCCGTCGCGGCGCAGGCCGCCGGCCTCCAGCGCGTTCTGGATCTGCTCGAAGGTCGCGCCGTCAAAGTCCGGCGTGGCCACGCGCCAGCCCAGCGCCTTGGCAGCCATGCCCAGATGCACCTCGAGCACCTGGCCCAGGTTCATACGGGACGGGACGCCCAGCGGGTTCAGGACGATCTGCAGCGGCGTGCCGTCCGGCAGGAACGGCATGTCCTCCTGGCGCAGGATGCGGGAGACGACGCCCTTGTTGCCGTGGCGGCCGGCCATCTTGTCGCCGACGGAGATCTTTCTCTTCTGCGCGATGTACACGCGCACCATGCGGTTGACGCCCGGGGACAGCTCGGCATGATCCTTGCGGTCGAACACCTTGACGTCCACGATGATGCCCTCTTCGCCGTGCGGCACCTTGAGGGAGGTGTCACGGACCTCGCGGGCCTTCTCGCCGAAGATGGCGCGCAGCAGGCGCTCCTCGGCGGTCAGCTCGGTCTCGCCCTTCGGGGTGACCTTGCCGACCAGGATGTCGCCCGGATGCACCTCCGCGCCGATGCGGATGATGCCGTCCGCGTCGAGGTCGCGCAGCGCGTCGTCGCCGACGTTGGGCAGGTCGCGGGTGATCTCCTCCGCGCCCAGCTTGGTGTCGCGGGCCTCGCACTCGTACTTCTCGAGGTGGATGGAGGTGAACACGTCATTCTTGACCAGCTCCTCGGAGAGCAGCACGGCGTCCTCGTAGTTGTAGCCCTCCCACGTCATGAAGCCGATGAGCACGTTGCGGCCCAGGCCGATCTCGCCGTGGTCGGTGGAGGGGCCGTCGGCGATGACGTCGCCCTTTTTGACCTTCTCGCCCGCGGAGACGATGGGGCGCTGGTTGATGCAGGTGGACTGGTTGGAGCGCGCGAACTTGATGAGCTTGTAGGTATGCGTCTCGTGGAGCTCATCCTCGATGACGATGGTGTCGGCGGAGACCTTCTTGACGAAGCCGTCCTCGCGCG
>CAMENN010000180.1 GCA_945928315.1 uncultured Clostridia bacterium | reverse complement strand
TCATCGGCTGCGCGGTCGGCAAGCGTCCGATGGAGAAGGTCGTCAAGGAGACCCTCCCGTTCTACGCCTGCATGATCATCGCGCTGCTGCTCATCACCTTCATCCCGCAGATTTCCCTGTTCATCCCGGAGGTTCTGGGCGGCTATCAGTCGGCTTACACCGGCGTGCTGTCGATGCTCTGATTCTCACGCATTCTTTCAAAGAGGCTTCCGGAAAACCGGGAGCCTCTTTTTATCGACTGTTTCAGCCAAAAAAGGGGCTGTCAGGTTGAGAATCCAAACATTCCAAGCTAAAACCAAGAGGGTTTGCGCCCGAAGGTTTCCAAAGGGCGATCGGAAGGCCCTTTGGCGGGGTGGAGGCCGCAGAGCCCCAAGCTCAAATAAGCCAATTACTCTTGGAAAAGCTGCTTAACGGATTGTTCGGAATGAGTCTGACAGTCCCTTTTGGATCATCCCCGGCTCAGCCGAGCTTCGACAGCTCCACGGCGATCCTCGCCGCGGCGCGCGCGTTGTTGAATGCGAGCTGAATGTTGGTCTTGAGGCTGTCTCCGCCGGTCAGCTCCACGATGTGCGCCAGCAGGAACGGTGTGATGTTCTTGCCCTTGACGCCCGCCTCGTCGGCCATGGCGAGCGCGCGGTCGATGACGGCGCTCATCTCGTCAAAGTCCATCGCGTACTGCTCCGGCACCGGGTTGCCGATGAGCAGGCCGCCGCCCAGGCCCATGCCCCATTTCGCCGCGGCGATGCGCGCGACGTCTGCCGGCGTCTTCGCGTTGTAATCGACGCCGAAGCCGCTCTTTCGGCAGTAGAACGCCGGGAAGTCGTCCGTGTCCAGGCCGAGCACCGGCACGCCCATCGTTTCGAGGTACTCGAGCGTGCGGCCGATGTCCAGGATCATCTTCGCGCCCGCGCAGACGACCGCCACCGGCGTGTGGGCCAGCTCCTGCAGGTCGGCGCTGATGTCCATCGTGACCTCGCCGCCGCGGTGCACGCCGCCGATGCCGCCTGTGGCAAACACGCGGATGCCCGCCATGTTCGCGAGGATCATCGTCGTGGCGACGGTCGTCGCGCCCGTCAGCTTCTGAGCAACGACGACCGGCAGGTCGCGGCGGCTCACCTTGAGCACGCCTTTCGCTTCGCACATGCGGACCAGCTCGTCCTCGGTCAGGCCCGCCTTGAGCCGCCCGTCGATGACGGCCATCGTTGCAGGCACGGCGCCCTCCGCGCGGATGATCTTCTCCACCTCGCGCGCAAAGCCGAGGTTCTCCGGGTACGGCATGCCGTGGCTGAGAATCGTGCTCTCCAGCGCGACGACCGGTCGGCCCTCGCGCACGGCCTGTTCGATTTCCGGGGTGATGTCGATATACGGATTCTTCATGGCAGATACTCCTTGATCATGGTTTCGATCGCCGCAGGTGACATGCTGCGGCTGATGGTGTCCGGGGAGGCGATAGCGACCATGCCGGCGCCCATCGCCCACTGTACGGTCTGCCGCACGTCGAGGCCTCGCAGCGTCGCGTGGATGATGCCGGCCATTGCCGCGTCGCCCGCGCCCGTCGCGTTGACCATGCCGTCAAACGGCAGGCTTCTTTCGTAGATCATGCCCTCCGGCCCCTTGCAGAGCATGCCGTCGGCGCCCATGCTCACAAAGACCCGCCGCACGCCCTGCGCAAGCAGCACATCGCACGCCGCCTCGATCTGCGGCATCGTCTCCACGGGGCAGTCCGTGAGCGCGGCCAGCTCCATGCGGTTGGGCTTGACCGTGTCAAAGCGCCCGATGAACGGCTTCAGCTCCCTTGCCCAGGCGGTGGATACCGGATCGACGTAGAGCGGTCTTGTGCACACCTGCGTCAGCCGCGAAACGGCGCGCGCGGAGAGATTGCCGTCGCAGACGACCAGCTCCGCGCCGCACAGAAGCGCCTGGCTGTCATCAACCAGCCGCTCGTCGAGCTTCTTGATGATGTGCATGTCGCTCATCGCCAGCAGCATGTCGCCGCTGCTGTCCATGATGGAGATATAGCTCGAGGAGCGCTCTCCCTGCACGACGCGCGTGGCGCTCATGTCGATGCCGGCCTGCTCGCAGCCCGACAGGATGCTGCGCCCGTGCACGTCGTCGCCGACGACCGTCACCAGCCGCACGTCCGCGCCCAGCCGCGCCAGATTCTCGCAGATGTTGCGGCAGACGCCGCCCAGCGACGTATGCAGTGTGCCCGGGTTGGAATCCCGCATGATCAGCGGCCTGTCGCTGCGCCCGTGGATGTCCATGTTCGCCCCGCCGATGCCCGCGATGTAGCCCATACAAGCGCCTCCTTCGTGCTGGCAGCTTCGCCTCTATTCTACCTGCTTTGCCCGCAAAATACAAGTCCCGCGGCGCGATCGGGCAAAACGGCGGCACAAGCGCATCCCGATTCCTTTTGACTTTTCTTTTAAAAAAAGATGCGCTCCGCGCCGAACGATATGAAGGAATCGAACTTGGCTCTTGCTTTTTTGGCGGTTATCGCTTATAATATCGGACAATGTGTGCGTGATTGCCATGTGCACGGAAAATTTGATACAAAGGAGTCCTCATCATGGAGAATCAAGGTATCCGCGACGCGCGCCAGCTCGGCGTGCCCAAAATGCTGGTGCTGGGTCTTCAGCACATGTTCGCCATGTTCGGCGCGACGATTCTCGTGCCGGCGCTGACCGGCCTGAGCGTTTCCGCCACCCTGCTGTTTGCGGGCCTGGGCACGCTGTTGTTCCACTTCCTGGCCAAGGGCAAGGTTCCGGCCTTCCTGGGCAGCTCGTTCGCGTATCTGGCGGGCTATGCGGCCATCGCCCCGAAGGGTGAAGCCGCGCTCCTGCCGTATGCCTGCGTGGGTGTCGCCTGCTCCGGTCTGCTCTATCTGGTGCTCGCCGCGCTGGTCAAGAGCTTCGGCACCGAGCGCGTGATGCGCTTCTTCCCGCCGGTCGTCACCGGTCCGATCATCATCTGCATCGGCATGACGCTGGCCAACTCCGCCATCAACAACTGCA
>CAMENN010000179.1 GCA_945928315.1 uncultured Clostridia bacterium | reverse complement strand
AGGGCATCAACACCAATTTCGACAAGGTCATCGGCCTGATGCTCTCCAACGGCATTGTCGCCCTCGCCGGCGGCCTGCTGACGCAGTATCAGGGCTTCTCCGACGTGGGCATGGGCCGCGGCGCGATCGTCATCGGCCTGGCCGCTGTCATCATCGGCGAGGTCGTCTTCTCAAAGGTCTTCCACAATTTCGGCCTCAAGCTGCTGGCCGTCTCCCTCGGCGCGATCATCTATTACATCGTCATCCAGGTCGTGCTCTGGCTGGGCCTGAACACCAACGACCTCAAGCTCCTCACGGCGCTGGTCGTCGCGATCTTCCTGGCGACGCCGTACTGGAAGGCCAAGTATTTCACCAAAAAGCGCGAGAGCAAGGGGGACGCGGGCCATGCTTAAGATCAATCACATCGCCAAGACGTTCAACCCCGGCACGATCACCGAGAAGTGCGCGCTGGTGGACGTCGATCTGCACCTGAACGAGGGCGACTTTGTCACCGTCATCGGCGGCAACGGCGCGGGCAAATCCACCATGCTCAACGCGGTCGCGGGCGTGTTCCCCGTGGACAAGGGCAGCATCGAGATCGGCGGCGTCGATGTGACGGGCCTGCCGGAGTACAAGCGCGCCAAGTACCTGGGCCGCGTGTTCCAGGACCCGATGACCGGCACCGCCGCGACCATGAACATCGAGGAGAACATGGCGCTGGCGATGCGCCGCGGTGAGCGCCGCGGGCTGCGCTGGGGCATCAGCAACATGGAGCGCGACATGTACCGCGAGCAGCTGCACACGCTGGGCCTGGGCCTCGAGGACCGGCTCAGCAGCAAGGTCGGCCTGCTCTCCGGCGGCCAGCGCCAAGCGCTGACGCTGTTGATGGCGACGCTGCGCACGCCGAAGCTGCTGCTGCTCGACGAGCATACCGCCGCGCTCGACCCGAAGACCGCCGCGAAGGTGCTGGAGCTGAGCGCGAAGATCATTGCCGAGCAGAAGCTGACGGCCATGATGATCACCCACAATATGAAGGACGCCATCGCGATGGGCAACCGACTGATCATGATGAACGAGGGCCGCATCGTCGTGGACGTCTCCGGCGAGGAGAAGAAGAGGCTGACCCGCGCCGACCTGATGGGCCTGTTCGAGAAGGCCGCGGGCAAGGAGCTCACTGGCGACCGGCTGCTGCTGTCCTGATGCCGCAAAGGCCGTCCCCCATCATCCTCCAATCCAATCAAAGCCGCGTTTCCCGCCTGCGGGGCGCGGCTTTTTCGGTGTATAGGAAATTGCGTCAAAGCAACATGCAGCGAGCACCAAGAAACAATGATTGGTCAAGCTGTTCGGGAGTGGGAGCGGGCACTGCCCGCTTTTTCGTCCCCTGATCTTGACATGAACCGTCATCGGAAGTATAATGCGGTCAACAAATCATACAAATCATACTTTCAGGAGGCGCATGACGATGAACCTGCCGAAGGCGGAAGGAAAATACGCTTGGACGGTTACGATGGGCGAGAAGGGACAGATTGTCATTCCCAAGCAGGCGCGGGAGATCTTCGGCTATCAGCCGGGTGACACGCTGATTCTGCTGGGCGATATTGAGCGCGGCCTGGCCATCCCGCTCAGGGGCACGCTGGATCAGCTCGCCCAGCAGGTGTTCCGGGACGAGTGAGGAGGGCGCGCGATGAGGATCATGTTCTTTTCCATCCCCGCGCATGGGCACACCAACCCGACGATCGAGGTGGTTCGCGCGCTGACGCGGCGCGGGCACACAGTGCGCTACTATTCGTTTGAGCCCTTCCGGGTGAGGATTGAGGACGCAGGTGCGGAATTCATCCCCTGCGACGATGCACTGCCGCCGGCGCCGGGCAACCTGGAAAAGCGCGTGGGGCGCGACTTCTCGCTGCTGATGGAGATGGTCATCGGCGTGACGGAGCGGCTTCACCCGCGCATGGAGGAAGCGATGCGGACATTCCGTCCGGACTGCATCGTGTCGGGCTCCATCTGTATCTGGGGCAAGCTGTTCGCGGCGCGCTTTGGCATCCCACTGATCGTCTCCACGACGACGCTCGCCTTCAATCAGTACACGGCAAAGCTCATGAAGCAGGGCCTTCGCGATGTGCTGCAGATGTTGGTTGGCATGCCGCGCGTGATGAAGCAGCTGAAGCGCCTCAAAGCCCTCGGATACGAGGCAAAGAACGTAATTGCGTTGCTGCAAAACGACAACGAGACGGACACGATCGTCTATACCTCGAAGCGCTTTCAGCCGTTTGCGGAGACGTTTTCCGAACGGTACGCGTTCGTCGGGCCGTCCGTCGTGCCGACGGAGCGGGACGGGATGGAGCGGGAGCGGCCGCTCGTCTATGTGTCGCTGGGCACCGTGCTGAACAGGAATCAGGGCTTCTATCGCGCGTGCATCGATGCGCTGCGGGAGGTTCCCTGCGACGCGGTGCTTTCCGTCGGACCGGATACGGACGTGAGCGCGCTTGGACCGCTGCCGGAAAACATCCGGGTGTATCCGCGGGTGAACCAGATGGAGGTGCTGTCGCGTGCAGATGCGTTCGTCACACACTGCGGCATGAACAGCGTCATGGAAAGCCTGTACATGGGTGTGCCGATGGTGCTGTTTCCGCAGCACGCGGAGGAGCGTGCTGTCGCCAACCGCGCGGCGGAGCTCGGCGCGGGCATATTGCTCAGGCACGGCCGGGAGAAGGAAATCCGCGCTGCGGTGACGAAGCTGCTGGGTGAACCGGCGTACACGGAATGCGCGCAGGCGCTTTCGCAGGATATGCGATGCTGCGGCGGCGCGGAACAGGCGGCGGATTTCATCGAGCAGGTAATAGGAAGAAAGCCGGCTCCGTGAGGGCCGGCTTTTGCATATGCATGGGAGAGTGCGGACACATAAGGTGGATGACGGGCGTCAAACCGGGGCGGAGATGAAAAAGACGCAAAAAAGTGCGAAAAAGGTATTGACAAACGCGCGGAAGTGCAGTATACTAACTGAGCTGTCAGCGCGAGAGCAACTTGAGGCTGGCACGAT
>CAMENN010000178.1 GCA_945928315.1 uncultured Clostridia bacterium | reverse complement strand
GCCAGCTCGCCGTCGTTGGTCAGCAGCAGCAGGCCCTCGCTGTCGTAGTCGAGCCGCCCCACGGGATAGATGCGCTCCGGGAAGTCCGAAAAGCGGTCCATGACCGTCTCGCGGCCCTTGTCGTCGCTGACGGTCGTCACCTCGCCCGCGGGCTTGTGATAGAGAATGTAGCGCTTTTGCTCCTGCGGCGTGATGACCGCGCCGTCGAGCTCGACCACGTCGCCCTCCCCGACCTGCGCGCCCATCTGATCGATCACCTGTCCGTTGACGCGCACGCGCCCGCTGGCGATGATCTCCTCGCATTTTCTTCTGGCGGCGACGCCGCACATGGCCATGTATTTCTGCAGTCTCATGCTTGCTCCTTATTTCTGCGCCCGAAGGCGGCTGTTGTTTGGTTCACCACTCACAGCGGCCAGTTGGCGACCACGCGACGCACGTCGAGCGTCAGGTGCGCACTGTCCACGCGCTCGCTGGCGACGACCTCGCAGCTGCCGTATTCTCGCCCGCCGGCGACCAAGTGCGCCGTACCCAGGCTCATGCCCGGATATACCGGCGCGGCGACGCTCTCGGGCACATCGAGCACGACCTGCGCGCTCTCGCCCTCCTGCAGGGGGACGCTCAGCGTGTCCATCAGGCACATGCCCACGCGGTCCTTCTTCCCGCCCGTCACGGCGATATACCCCGCCGATTCCATCGGGCCGAGCACCCGCGTCATGCCGTAGGTGGCAAAGCAGCCGTCCAGCAGCCGCTCCGCCTCGTCAAACCAGTCCGGGCAGCCGAGCACCACGCCCACCAGCTCCATGCCGTCCCGGCTCGCGCCGAACACAAGGCAGCGCCCCGCGCGGCTGGTATAGCCGGTCTTGATACCGGTCGCCCCCGGATAGGAGGTGAGAAGGCGGTTCTTGTTGCGCAGCTGGCGGTCGTAATCGCGCCCCGCCCAGGGGATGCTGGCCCGCTCCGTGGAGACGAGCGCGCGGAACGTCTCATTGCCCATCGCCTCGCGCGCGATGAGCGCCAGGTCGTAAGCGGTGGTGCAGTGGCTGTCGTCCGGCAGGCCATGCGGGTTGGAAAAGTGCGTGTTCATCGCGCCGATCTCCTTCGCCCGCGCGTTCATCATCGCGACGAACTGCGCGGTCGTCCCGCCGATCTGCTCGCTGATGGCGACGGCCGCGTCGTTGCCGCTGGCGAGCATCAGCCCCAGCAGCATCTCCTCGAGCGTGAGCGTCTCGCCCAGCGAGAGGTAGATCGACGTGCCGGAGACGCCGAACGCGTTCTCCGAGCAGGTGACCGGCGCGCTCAGGTCGCCGTTTTCGATCGCCAGCAGCGCGGTCATCACCTTGGTGGTGGAGGCCATGGGCAGGCGCTCCCGGCTGTTCACCTCAAAGAGCACGCGCCCCGTCGTCAGCTCCAGCACACAGGCCGCCTTCGCCGAGGTTTCCCCCTCGGCCGCGGCCCCATACAGAGCCCCATGTTGATTATACAAAAAAAAGAGAGCGATGAAAAGCCCCACGGACCATCTTTTCACGCAAACCCACCTCCCGATTTCTGGAAGCCGGGGCTCATACCGTCCCGGCTTCCCGCTTCGCCTCGAAGTAAGCCCGGTTGGACAGCGCCGCCCTGTCCCCCGGATGCAGCAGCAGCGCGCGCTCGTTCATCGCCGCGGCCTCCTGCGTGCGGCCCATGCGGTCATAACAGACGCACAGCTGCATCGCCGGGATGTAGCCGTAGGCGTCCTCGCTGATGAAGCCCCCGCTGAACGCCGGCTTTTCCGCCTGCATCGCCGCTCGGTACCAGAACGCCGCCGCCTCGTAAGCCTCCTCCGCCATCAGCGCGTCGCCCAGCGCGCACAGCGCCTCCGCCCGCGGCACGCCCAGCATCAGCGCTCGCATGCAGGATTCGCGCGCCTCCTCGCCGCGCCCCAGCTGCATGAGACACCGGCCCCGCGCGACAAACGCGTCGATGCGGTTTTCCACCCAGCCCGGACCGGCCAGAAACGCCGCAAACTCCTGCTCCGCGCGCCCGGTCTGTCCGCTGGCCATCAGCTCCCGCGCGTAGTAGTAGCGGTCGCGCGCAGTCAGCACCAGCCCCTTCTTCAGCCATGCCTCATAGATGGCGAGGTTGCGCTTCGTGCTCTGCGCGCCGTGCTCGCCGGTGTGCGTCACGACGATGTCCTCGTGCAGCACGTTTCCGGACACGGCCATCGCCTCGTGCACCACCCCGGCGAACGTGAAGCCTGCGCCGCGGCGCACGATGCGCTCACGCTCGAAGACGAGCGTCGGTGCGCCGTCCTCCCTGTGCGCGTAGTGATAGGGCATCATCACCGCGTCCACGGTGCCGTCGAGCCGCTTCTTGAGCGCGATCAGCTTCTCCCGCTCGCTGCGCTCGAGCACATCGTCCGCGTCGAGCCAGAGGATGTACGGCTTCGTCGCATAGGCCATGGAGGCGTTGCGCGCGGCGGCAAAGTCATCCCGCCAGGCGAAGTCGAACACCCTGTCCGTAAACGCCGCGGCGATCGCCTTCGTGCCGTCCGTCGAGCCGGTATCCACGATCACAATTTCATCCACCGCGCCCTGTACGCTGCGAAGGCAGCGAGCAAGCCGCTCCTCCTCATTCCTGACGATCATACACAGCGACAGCTCCACCGGCAGTCCCCCTTTCCGCGGCGCTCACCCCGCCCCGCGCTCCCTCATAGGATATGCCAGGGAACGAAAAATGAGTTCCCCCCTCTCCGACAATCAGGAAAGCAGGTGTCGCTTTTGCCATTCTTTGTCGCCAACGCCCGCGGCTGCCATCAGGGCTGCCGGTCATGCGGGCGGTTTTCAGACCCTTCATGCCCATCCGGATGCGGCTGCTGGAGCTGCGGCTGTCCCAGCTGCAGCGACCACTGTATCTTTGACCCGACATGCCGACAGGGCCCCACGGGTCCGCAGGGACCCATCGGTCCCGCAGGCCCGCAGGGCATTCCCGGTCCGGCGGGACCGCAAGGCCCTCAGGGCCTCATCGGACCCACGGGACCCACCGGTCCCACCGGCCCGACCGGCCCGCAGGGACTCCAGGGGCTCATCGGACCCACAGGCCCGACAGGTCCCACGGGCGCTACCGGCCC
>CAMENN010000177.1 GCA_945928315.1 uncultured Clostridia bacterium | reverse complement strand
TGTCCCTGCTGCTCTCCGCGCTCAAGAGCAAGGCGATCGACAAGCGCGCGGACCTGACCGAGGAGGAGGAAAACGCCGTCATCTTCCGCGAGATCAAGCAGGCGCAGGAGACGGTGGACACCACGCCTGCGGACCGCACGGAGATCATCGGGGAGGCGCGCCTGCGCATGCAGGTGTACAGCGAGTTCGTGCCGAAGCTGATGGACGAGGGCGAGATCCGCGAGGTAATCGCCGCCGTGCTCGCCGAGCTTGAGATCGCGCAGCCCACCGCGAAGGACAAGGGCCGCATCATGAAGACGCTGATGCCGCGCGTGAAGGGCAAGGCCGACGGCGCGCTGGTCAACAAGGTACTGAGCGGCTTCTTTGCCTGAGGTGTTCTTCGGAAAGAAGCGGGCCATAAGCGCGAAGCGAAGAAGGGGTCTGGGGACAATGTCCCCAGGCTAGGGGTTTGGGGGAAGAAATCCCCCAACGCACCCAAATCGCGAAGCGATTAAAGAAAAAGCAGTCAGGGAGCGAAGCGATACCTGACGGTGGATTCTTCACAGAACGAAATTGGGAGCGCCTCCGTTTGACGGAGACGCTCCTTTTGCGCATGTCCGCGGCTGCGTAAGCTGCTCGCTGCGGGCGCATACTGAGGATTACGTATTGCAGCAGGCGGAGCAGAAGCCGCAGCCGCAGCCGGAGCCATGGCACAGACGGCAAAGCCGCTTGCGGTTGACGATGGTGACGACCGTCGGCGCGCAGGAGCACGTCAGGTTGACGCAGCCGCCGCAGACCGGGCCGGTGAGCGTGGAGATGAACTCGTTCGGGCAGGCGAAGAGCTCCTCAATCCGGTAGGTGCCGGGCGTGAGGCCCGTGATCACCAGCGGCTCGTCGAGCTCCAGGCAGTTGCCCGCGCGCAGCTGGAAGACCTCGCCGCAGGGGAAGCTGGGGCCGGTCACGCGGATATTGAACGTGCGCGGCGTGCAGCTCTGGTTGCCGCAGGGCTCCAGCACGATCTTGTGGATGACCAGCGTCGCGCCGTCCTGCGTGCCGGCGCAGGAGAAGCGCGCCTGATTGCACAGGATCGGCTGGATGAACCGCGAGCAGGCAGAGCCGTCCGGCAGCTGGCCACAGCCGCTGCATCCGCAGTTGTTATTGCATCCGCAGCCGTCGTTGCATCCGCAGTTTTTATTGCATCCGCAGCTGTCGCTGCATCTGCAATTGTTGCATCCGCAGCTGTTGCAGCCGCAGTCGTCGCGGTCATGGTGGTGATGATGATGCTCAAAGCCGGGCCGCACCGGCATGTTCCCGAAGGACTCACAGGACATGATATGCACCTCCGCAGTCGAAGGGAGAAACACGGCCGCGGGAAGCGGCCATGGAAGGTTCGTCAGGGGAGCCGTCAGGGCGGGCTCCACTACACGCTATGCCCCGGGCGGGCAGGGCGTGCGGCGCAATGCTTTCAAAAGAATTGCAAAGCGGGCGCGCGCGCGGTATAATAGAACGTGACGTCACATAAAAAAGGAAGGATTGCGCATGAAAATCAAGGGCCTCGCAAGACGCCTGACCGATAACGACTATGTGTTCACCATCTTCACCAAGGTGATGGCGGTGTTCATCGGGCTGATCGCCTCCAGCTATTCCAACCGGTTCCTCGGCCCGGAACTCAAGGGCCAGCTCGGACAGATCAACTCGCTGCTCTCCATCGTGGCGGTGACGGCCAACTTCGGCCTCTACCAGCCCTATCCCTACTACAAGCGCCAGGGCCAGCCGGACACGCTCGATCGCTTCCTGCGCATCTTCACGCTCCAGTTTATCGTCTATTCGGTGCTGGGCGTGCTGGGTGCGACGCTCTTCGATTCGTTCCAGCTCACGGCGGTGTGCCTGCTCGCGCCGGTTCAGGTGCTGGCCAACCAGCTCAGCTTCATGATCATGGTGGAGGACGTGAAGTTCAAGAACGTCATCTTCTTCACCGCGCGCATCACCAACACGCTGGTCACGATCCTCGCGTTCTACACGATGGACCGCACGATCATGGTGTCCCTCGCGCTCATCGTCATCGGCGACGTGATCACGATCGTCTTTGCGCTCGCGCGCATGCGCAGGCTGCCCAATCCGCTGCGCGCCGACCTGCGCTTCGCCGCGAAGATCGTGCCGTTCGGCTTCGTCTCCATGGTCACGACGCTGATGCTCACGCTCAACTACCGCGTGGACACGCTGATGATGGGCTACATGTTCCATATTCCGGACGCGGAGATTGGCTATTACACGCTGGGCGTGTCGCTCTCGGAGTATGGCTGGCTGATTCCGGATGCCTTCCGCGAGGTGCTCTTCTCCCGCACGGCCAAGGATGACGCGGTGGGCGAGGTCACGATGAGCATGAAGGTCAACCTGTACCTGACGCTCGTGATGATCGCGGGCATCCTGCTGCTTGGGCGGCCGGTCATCCGCCTGCTGGCGGGCGCGGAATACCTGCCGGCCTACTCGGTGACGGTGCTGCTGATCGTGGGTATCCTGCCGATGAGCTACTTCAAGATCATCGGCACGCTGCTGCTGGCGCAGGGCAAAAAGGGCGTCTATCTGGGCATGCTCACCGGCTCGGTGGCCGTGAACATCGTGTGCAACCTGTTCACCATCCCGCTGTGGGGCAAGATGGGCGCCGCGCTGTCCTCCGTCGTCTCCTACACGGTGGCGGGCGGGCTGTTCCTCATCTACTACCTGCGGACCTATCACATCGCGCCGCGCGAGGTCTTCGTCTTTTCGCCCGAGGAGCGCGAGCGCCTGGCGGGCAAGCTGCGCGCCGTGGCCCGCAGACTGAAAAAGGCATAACACACAACCATAAAGGAGAGGGAAACGATGAACGATCAGATGAAGAAGGGCCGGGAAGCCTACGCCCAGATGGCGAGCGCGTGCAATCTGCTGGTGCAGAGCGGCAACTGGCAGCGCGTGGGCGCCAGCGACATCAAGCTGTTCCTGGACATGTACACGCAGTCGCTGCTGCTGCGCCTGGCGCAGGCCAGCGGCACGCCATCCGCGCAGATGCTGCGCTTCATCGCGGAGGTGCCCGGTCGCGATGTGCTGAACATCGGCAAGGCGAGCGCCGAGTCCGCGCTGAACATCGGCTACAAGAACCGCTCGTTCGCCGAGGGCACGCCGCT
>CAMENN010000176.1 GCA_945928315.1 uncultured Clostridia bacterium | reverse complement strand
CCGATCATCATCTGCATCGGCATGACGCTGGCCAACTCCGCCATCAACAACTGCACCGGCAACTGGGCCGTCGCCCTGCTGGCGATCGTCACCGTCGTGGTGTTCAACATCTGGGGCAAGGGCATGTTCAAGATCATCCCGATCCTGATGGGTGTGCTCGTCTCCTATGTGTTCGCCGCGCTGCTGGGCCATGTGGACTTCTCCGGCGTCGCCGAGGCTGCGTGGATCGGCCTGCCGGTCAAGTTCGAGAACACCGTGTTCTCGCTCATCGGCAACTGCGACATGAACCTGCTGACCACCGCGATCATCGCGATCATGCCGATCGCGTTCGCCACGATGATCGAGCACATCGGCGATATCTGCGCCATCTCCTCCACCGTCGGCGAGAACTTCATCGAGGACCCGGGCCTGCACCGCACGCTGATGGGCGACGGTCTGGCGACGGCCATCGCCTCCCTGTTCGGCGCCCCGGCGAACACCACCTACGGCGAGAACACCGGCGTGCTGGCACTCACCAGGGTCTATGACCCGCGCGTCATCCGCCTGGCGGCCATCTTCGCGATCATCGCGTCCTTCTGCCCGAAGTTCTCCGCGCTGGTCGCCGCGATGCCGGCCGGCACCATCGGCGGCGTCTCGCTGATCCTCTACGGCATGATCTCCGCCATCGGCGTGCGCAACCTCGTCGAGAATCAGGTGGACCTGTCCAGGAGCCGCAACGTCATCGTCGTCTCGCTGATCATCTCCCTGGCGCTGGGCATCACCTTCTCGAACGCCGGCGCGATCAGCTTCACGATCGGCTCCGTCAACCTCCGCTTCTCCGGTCTGGCCGTTGCCGCAGTCGTGGGCATCGTGGTCAACGCCATCCTGCCGGACAACGACTACAGCTTCACGAGCCAGTACAAGAACGGCAAGAAGTAAGCTTGCGTTCAGCTTTCGCAGGGATGCGACAGAAAAGAACAGGCCGCCTTCGGGCGGCCTGTTTTCATGCGTTCGGTTCTGTTCAGAGATAGCGCAGCGTGCCCTCTCCGGCATCCAGCTGCACGCGGTGGCCGACGCGCAGGAGGGTGTGGCGTGCGCCGTGGCCGAAGTCGTCGCAATAGGCGACGGGGATGCCGTGCTCCCGCCCGAAACGGCGCAGGCGCGCGAGCAGCTCCGGGCTGGTGGGCTCGCTGTAGTGGCCGAAGAGCAGGCCGGTCACCTGCCGGATGAATGGCCGCTGCTCGATGTTCGAGAGCATGGCGCTGACGTAGGCGACGTCGCCAAACTGCTCGTGGTCCTCGAGGAAGAGCACGAACGGCGCGTCCGGGTCGAGCGGAAAGCGGCAGGGATCGCCCAGAAGCAGCGCGAGGTTGCGCGCATAGCCGCCGAAGAGCACGCCCTCGGCCCGGCCGGGCGTGAGCGTCTGCCAGGGACCGGAGGCGATGTGTTCGTCGCTGTCCCGCGTGAGGAAGCGCTCAAAGCTCTCCCACTCGTAGGGCCCGGCATCCTTCATCAGCCGGGGCGCCAGGCCGTAATAGACCTCCAGCCCCGTGCGCGCATAGACGGCGTCGAGGATCGTCGTGCCGTCGCTGTAGGAGCAGATGCGCTTGGGATGCGCGCGGATGGCGTCGAAGTCGAGGTAGGGGAGCAGCTCGCAGCTGCCCTCGCCGCCGCCGAAGAACACCAGCTCCACCCCGGGATGGCGGATGAGCTGGTTGAAGTCGGCCGCGCGCTCCTGCGGCGTTGCCAGATAGCCGTCGGTGTCGCTGTAGAGGTTGTCCGCCTCCAGCACGCGGTAGCCGCGGCTGCGCAGCGCGTCGAGGATCGGCGCATAGACCCCGCGCCGGGCGACATGGCTGGGGGAGCACAGGCCGATCAGTCCGCCGGGGGTGAGACTCGGTGCGATCATGAGAAGACCTCCTTGTTCGGATGGGGCGCGGCTGCCTCACAGCACGCCGCACATCTCCAGCACGGTGCGTGCGAAGAACACGGCGAGCACCAGCTGGATGACCGGCCGGGCGATGACCGCGCCCTTCTTCGTGAAGCAGCGGGAGCCGAGATAGTTGCCCAGGATGCTGAACGCGCCCGCGGCCAGGCCCAGCGGCAGGAGCACCTGCCCGTTGACCAGATAGACCGCCAGCGAGGCGAGGTTGCTCGTCAGGTTGATGACCTTGGTGGTGCCGTTGGCGTGCTGCACATCCATGTGCGCAAAGCGCGTGAGCAGCAGGATGAGGAACGTGCCGGTGCCCGGGCCGTAGAAGCCGTCGTACATGCCCAAGACGAACGCGATGACCGAGGCGAGCGCGGCCAGACGCGCGAAGGGCAGGTCATCGCGCTGGCTGCCGGCGAACAGATCCTTTTTGCGCAGGACGTAGAACGCCGTCAGCGGGAGGATGACGAGCATCAGCATGCGGAAGAGCGTGTCGTCGATCATCAGCGCGAGGTTCGCGCCCAGCGAGGCGCCCACCAGCGCCGCGGCGACGCAGAACACCGACAGGCGCAGATCGACATAGCCCGCGCGGACGTAGCGTCCGGTGGAGATGACCGTGCCCATCGAGGAGGAGAGCTTGTTGGTGGCAATGCAGGTGTGCACCGGCAAGCCGCTGATGAGATAGGCAGGCAGGGAGATCAGTCCGCCGCCCCCGGCGATGGAATCGATGAAGCCCGCGATGAAGATCAGCGGGCAGACGATCAGAAAGTGAAGCGGCGTGAGCGTCATAAACAGCGCCTCTTTCCTTTGTATGGCTCTGCTCATTGTAATGGCAGGCGGACGATTTGTCAAGTATCGCCGACGCACAGGAGGGCTGGCGCCGCGGCGGAAAGCGACGGCGCAGGCGCGCGCTGCGGATGTCGGAAAATGCTGGAAATACAGACAAAAGTGCACAAAACAGCGGGGGAATTGCCCTGCTTGACTTGACATGATTTTGTCGGAAGGCTATAATAGAAACGTGTAGAGCTGGCCGTATGCTGTTTGCGCGGCGTTCTCACGAGGTAGTCATCCTTGATTTACATAGGGAGGTTTTACCAATGGCCAAGAAAATGACCGTAGACGGCAATACTGCTGTCAGCCATGTCGCTTATGCGTTCAGCGACGTGGCAGCGATCTACCCGATCACCCCGTCTTCCCCGATGGCGGAAGTCGCGGACGATTGGGCTGCGCATGATCGTAAGAACCTGTTCGGCCAGACGGTCCGCATCGCGGAGATGCAGTCCGAGGCCGGCGCCGCTGGCGCTGTGCACGGCTCTCTGAAGGCTGGCGCCCTGACCACGACGTTCACCGCGTCCCAGGGCCTGCTGCTGATGATCCCGAACATGTACAAGATCGCCGGCGAGCTGCTGCC
>CAMENN010000175.1 GCA_945928315.1 uncultured Clostridia bacterium | reverse complement strand
ACGCGCACGACGCTGGTTTCCACCATCACAGAGGGCCAGATCAACGACGCGATCAACAACATCCAGCAGATCGTCTCCTACAACACGCGGACCGATCTGTGGTACAACGTCGCGATTCCGACGCTGCGTGTATGCCTGCGCGCGAACATGCTCATCGACCAGGAGGCCACGGAGGAAAATCGCCAGAAGGCGCGCGATGCCGTGGAGCCGACGGTCTACAAGCAGGATCAGAACATCGTCGTCAAGGGCGACCGCATCACCGCGGAGCAGATCGCCGTGCTCGAATCGCTCGGCCTTTTGCGCGGCAACAGCTTTGATCTGTGGCTCTACGTCGGCACGGCGGTGATGCTCGGACTGATTCTGGCCGCGATCTATCTCTTTGTGTACATGTATACGCCGCATCTGCTCACCTCCGGGGCGAGCGCGCTGGTACTGCTCATCGCGGGCGTGCTCACGGTGTCGCTCAGCCTTCTCGTGGGCACCTATGTGGGCGTGAACGCCATGCCGGTCGTGCTGGCGGCGATGCTGGCGGTCAACCTGCTGGGCACGCGCCCTGCGTATGTCGTCAACCTGGGCGTGACGCTGATTCTCACGTTCCTGACGGTCAAGGGCACGGGCCTGATGACCTCCCAGGTGCTCAGCGTGCTGATGATGACCGCCATCGGCGGAACGGCGGCCATCTTCCTGCTCAGAAAGAACGCCACGCGCGTCTTTGTCCTCGTGACGGGCCTGATTGTCGGCGCGGTCAACTTTGCCGTGCTGCTGTGCGTGGGCACGCTCACCAGCAGCGACATGAGCGGCGTGCTGGCCGATGCGGCGCGAGCGGTCTTCGGCGCGGTGACCTCGGCGGTGCTGTGCGTCGGCCTGCAGCCGATGCTGGAGGCGACGTTCAACCTCGTCACGCCGGCCAAGCTGATCGAGCTGTCCAATCCCAATCAGCCGCTGCTGCGCCGCCTGATGATCGAAACCCCGGGCACCTATCACCACTCGATGGTCGTGGCGAACCTGGGCGAGGCGGCGGCGGAGGCCGTCGGCGCGAACGCGCTGCTGGTGCGCGTGGGCGCGTACTATCACGACATCGGCAAGCTCGTGCGGCCGATGTACTTCAAGGAAAACCAGATGGGCGAAAACCCGCATGACAAGACCGATCCGCGCGTCTCCGCAGCGATTCTCACGGAGCACACGCGCGACGGCGTCGAGCTGGCGAAGAAGCACCGCCTGCCGGAGCCGATCATCGACATGATCCGCCAGCACCACGGCGATACGCCGACGATGTACTTCTACGCCAAAACGGTCAAGCTCGTGGGCGAGGAGAACGTCGATATCCGCGACTTCCGCTATGACGGCCCCAAGCCGCAGACGGCCGAGGCGGCCATCCTGATGCTCTCGGATACGGTCGAGGCGGCGGTGCGCTCCATCAGCGACCCGACGCGCGAGAAGATCTCCGAGATGATCCACAAGCTGGTGCGCGGCAAGATGGAGGACGGCCAGCTTGATGAGTGCACGCTGACCTTCCGGGACATCGGGCGCATCTGCACGGCGTTCGAGACGGTGCTCCAGGGCGTGTTCCATGAGCGCATCGAGTATCCGAACGTGAACCTCAAGCGTGCGCAGCGCCATTCGCAGCAGCTCAGCGAGCAGGCAGCGGCCCGCGCGAAGGAGGCTGCGCAGCCCGCACAGAAGACGGAGGACAAGGCATGATTCTGGATATATCGGATGAGCGTGGTCTGCTGGACGGCGAGGCCCGCGCGCTCATGCAGCGCTGCGCGGACGCGGCGCAGGCAGCCGAGGGCATCAGCGTGCCGGTGGCGGCGTTCGTCACGATCGTCGATGACGAAGCGATCCGCAGCATCAACCGCGAGCAGCGCGGCAAGGATGCGTCCACCGACGTGCTGTCCTTCCCGACGGTCAATTATCCCGCGGGAAAGACAGCGGGGCGCTGCGAAAAGCGGCTCAGACAGGAATACGACCCCGAGGTGGGCGCGTGCGTGCTGGGGGACATCATCATCTCCATGGATCATGTACGCGCGCAGGCGGCGGCGTACGGCCACAGTGAGCAGCGCGAGAGCGGCTATCTGCTCACGCACGGGCTGTTCCACCTGATGGGCTATGACCACATGACCGACGAAGACAAGCCGGTGATGCGCGCGATGGAGGAGAAGGCGCTTGCGTCCATCGGACTCACGCGCGGGGAGGATTGAGCATGACGGACGAAAGGCTCATGGAGCTGGCGCGGCAGGCGAGGGAGCTTGCCTATGCGCCGTACTCGGGGTACCGTGTCGGCGCGGCGCTGCTGGCGGAAAACGGCACGGTGTATACCGGCTGCAACATCGAGAATGCGGCCTACGGACACGCGATGTGCGCCGAGCGCACGGCGCTGTTCAAGGCGGTCAGCGAGGGCGTGCGCAGCTTCACAAGGATCGCGATCGCGGGCAGCGGCTCCGCGCCGTTTCCGTGCGGCGCCTGCCGTCAGACGCTGTATGAGTTTGCGCCGGCGCTCGACGTGCTGGTAACGTGGGACGGAAACGTGCGCGAAACGACGCTTGCCGAGCTGCTGCCGGAGGGCTTCGGCCCCTCGTCACTTGGAAAGGAAGTTTGAGGAGAAGACATGCACAACAGCGAGAAGAATGAGAAGAGGTTTCTTTCGGGCTTCGCGGCCATCGTCGGGCGCCCGAACGTGGGCAAATCCACGATGATGAACGCGATGGTCGGCGAGAAGGTGGCCATCGTCAGCAACCGCCCGCAGACCACGCGCAACCGCATCATGGGCGTGGCGACGGACCCAGACTGGCAGATCGTCTTTCTGGATACGCCCGGCCTGCACAAGCCGCGCACCAAGCTCGGCGAATACATGGTGAAGAGCGTCGAGGACGCGATGGAGGGCATCGACGTGCTGCTCGTGCTCGTCGATGTGAGCGAAATCGGCCCGCAGGACCGCGCGATCGTCACGGAGATGGCCTCGCGCCGGGTGAAGAAGATCCTCGTGCTCAACAAGACCGACCTCGTCGATGAGGCGAAGCTCATGGCGGCCATCGCCTCGTTCTCCGACGCGGGCTACGACGCGATCATCCCGCTCAGCGCGCGCAGCGGCAAGGGCATGGACGAATTGCGCCGGGTGATCGTCTCCTATCTGCCGGAGGGGCCGAAATACTTCCCGGACGACATGATGACCGACCAGCCCGAGCGTCTCATTTGCGCGGAGATCATCCGCGAGAAGGCGCTGCTGCACCTGCGCGACGAGGTGCCCCACGGAATCGGCGTGGAGATGATGGCCATCAACAAACTCAGCGACAGCCTGACCGAGATTCACGCGACGATCTACTG
>CAMENN010000174.1 GCA_945928315.1 uncultured Clostridia bacterium | reverse complement strand
GCGGATGATAGCTGTACTCCAGCAGGCCGGAGAGGTTGGTCTTGACGTTGTGGGTATGCACCCAGCTGCCGGCAACGATGTCGCACGTCGCGTGGCCGATGGGGAAGGCATACTTGATGATGTTGCCGTTTTCCGGGATGTCCGTCAGGGCGAACTTGTGGCCCGCGGGGACGTCCTCCACGAGGGTGACGCCGAGGAAGCTTTCGCCTGCCTTCAGCGGCTCAAGCGCGACGGCGACGTTATCCCGCTCGGTGATTCTGATGTATTTGCTCATTTGGCCACAACCTCGGCGATGGCGGCGCGGGCGTCCTTGCGCAGCGCCTCGAGGGACGCGGCGACGGAGGCCTCAAAGCCCGGCAGCTCGGCAGTCAGATCGCTGCCCCAGAAATCGGGGTTGGTCAGCACGGCATGGGCGATCTCCGCGGAGGACTTGCCCTCCAGGCCCGCGAAGAAGTCGATGACGAACTGGTCGTCGGCGATCGGGTACTCGTTTCCGGCGGCGCGCACGCCGACGAAGGAGCCGTCCTCCTTCTTGTGGCCGCAGTAGAACGCGATGAACGCGGCCATGGAGAAGGTGAGGATCTTGGGCAGCTCGCCCTTGCGCTTGACGTACTCCTTGATGGTCGGCAGCACGCGGGCGCGGAACTTGCTCTGGCTGTTGAGCGCGATGGAGAGGAGCAGGTGGCGGTTGAACGGGTTGGAGAAGCGCTCGAAGATGGCGGAGGCGAAGGCCTCGAGGTCCTCCTTCGGCAGGTCGAGCGTCGGCATGATCTCATTGAAAAGCGCCTGGCTCATGTAGGAGCGCATGGTCTCGTCAGCCATGCAGTCGCCGACGATCTCCATGCCGGCCAGGTACGCGCCGAGCACCATGGAGGTATGCGCGCCGTTGAGCATGCGGACCTTGCGCAGCTTGTAGGGGGAGACGTCCTGGGTGAAGACGACGTTGCAGCCGGCCTTCTTGAAGGGCAGCTCGTCCTCGATCCACGCCGGGCCCTCGATGACCCACAGGCCGAACGGCTCGGCGGTATTGAGCATGTTGTCGCGATAGCCGAACTCCTCGTACAGGCTCTCGGCCTCGCCGCGCGGATAGCCGGTGACGATGCGGTCCACCAGCGTGGAGCAGAAGACGTTCTCCTCGGTCAGCCAGGTTTTGAATTCCTCGGAGAGGCCCCACTGCTCGGCGGTCTTCATGCAGCACTCCTGCAGGTTGCGGCCGTTGTAGTCGATCAGCTCGCAGGGCAGGAGGATGAAGCCGGTGCCCTTGGCGCCGCCGAAGGCGGTGAAGCGCTCATAGAGCAGGCGGGTCAGCTTGCCGGGATAGGAGGCCTGGGGCTTGTCATCAAACTGGTCCTTGCCGGTGTAGACGATGCCGGCCTCGGTGGTGTTGGAGATGATGATGCGCATGTCCCTGTTGTGCGCCAGTGCGAGGTAGCCCTCGAAGTCCTCATACGGGGAGAGGCCGCGCTTGACGCTCTGGATGATGCGGGTATCCTTGGTGGCCTTGCCGTCCACCTGGCCGCGCAGGATCAGGGTGTACAGGCCGTCCTGCTCGTTGAGCATGGAGACCATGCCGCGCTCGATGGGCTGCACGATGACCACGCCGGCGTCCATTCCGGCTTTTTCGTTGGCCATGTCGATCATCCAGTCACAGAAAGCGCGCAGGAAGCCGCCCTCGCCGAACTGAATGACGCGCTCGGTCTTCGGAGCGACGCCGCGGGGCATGGAGATGGAAGCGAGAGTCGATGCGTTGAGCTGAACCATGGAAAACTACCTCCCGAAATGAAGACTGGTTGCTGTTGTGAGCCCGGATCGCCGACGGACGGCGAAAGCGCATCCGTATCCAGCATCCATAAAGCTGTGTATAGTATAACACTGCATCGGGTCGGCGTCAAGCGATCGGGCAAAATTCGGCGCGGGGATTTGTAAGGGATGAACAGGTCGTCAGACCTTTCACAACGAACGAAAACGATCCCTTGATCGCTTGGAACATTCGTGGTAAAATAAAGGCAATATAAACGCTAAACGTACCAACCGCAGCCATGCTGCAAGATCACGCAAACGACAGGAGGACACTATCATGAAGAGACGAATCGGCATTCTGACCAGCGGCGGCGACTGCCCGGGCCTCAACGCTTGCATCCGCGGCGTGGCGCGCGCCAGCTATTCGATGTTCGACACCGAGATCGTGGGCATTCAGGACGGCTATGCGGGCCTGATCGCCGGCGACTTCAAGGAGATGAAGCAGAGTGACTTCTCCGGCATCCTGACGCTGGGCGGCACGATTCTGGGCACGCGGCGCACGCCTTTCCGCAACATGCGCGTGATCGAGGAGGACAACGTCGACAAGGTCAAGGCGATGAAGAGCAACTACAAGAAGATGAAGCTCGACTGCCTGGTCTGCCTCGGCGGCAACGGCACGCACAAGACGGCGAACCTGCTCTCCGAGGAGGGCCTGCACGTCATCGGCCTGCCCAAGACGATCGACAACGACATCTGGGGCACGGACGTCACCTTCGGTTTCCACACGGCGGTGGACATCGCCACGGAGGTCATCGACCGCATCCACACGACGGCGGCGAGCCACGGCCGCTGCATGGTCATCGAGATCATGGGCAACAAGGCGGGCTGGCTGACGCTGTATTCGGGCATTGCGGGCGGCGCGGACATCATCCTGCTGCCGGAGATCCCGTACGACCTGGAAAAGGTCTGCGATGCGATCCGCCGCCGCGCGGAGATGGGCAAGACGTTCTCGATCGTGGCCGTTGCCGAGGGCGCGATGACGGTCGAGGAGGCGCAGATGAAGAAGAAGGAGCGCATGGCCTACCGTGCGGAGACGGGCTTCAGCAGCATCGCGATGCGCCTTGCGAAGGAGCTGGAGGCGAAGGTCGGCGTCGAGGCGCGCGCGGTCATTCCGGGCCATGTGCAGCGCGGCGGCACGCCCAGCGCGTACGACCGCATGCTGTCGACGGTCTTCGGCGTGCACGCGGCGAAGCTGATTGCGGGTGAGGAGTACGGCCAGGCGGTCGGCATGGCGGGCAACACGGTGACGCACCATCCGCTCTCCGAGGTTGCGGGCAAGACGAAGTTCGTCCCGAACGACGCGCAGGCGATCCGCGCGGCCCGGGCAATGGGCATTTCGCTGGGCGACTGATTTTGGATTGACATTTTCCCCGGTTTCCCCTATAATGAGAAGTCGTTATCCGCCTTCTCCGGGGAAAACGGGGAACCGTCGTGCACCCGTAGCTCAGCAGGATAGAGCGACCGCCTCCTAAGAAAGAGCTCGCCCGAATCCAGAGCGCGGTTTGCAAAGCGGGTCGAGGGTTCGACTTGCAT
>CAMENN010000173.1 GCA_945928315.1 uncultured Clostridia bacterium | reverse complement strand
CACGGCGCTCTCAATGTCTTTATTTTTTCCTCAGGTGTTGCACTTGATATGATAACCTAAGTAAGCCCCTTGCGGGGTTCAGGGAGCCGGAGCCTGCCGCCCGCTGTGCGGGATGAAGGCAGGCGGAGCGCTGGAAATCGCAAGGAGTGCCGTTTGCGGCACGACTATGCGAGCTTCCCGGACTCGCGCCCCTGAGCAGGGTTTGGGGCAGCCGCCCCAACATCCCCCATCGCGAAGCGATCAAAGAAAAAGCAGTCAGGGAGCGAAGCGTTACCTGACGGAGGATTCATGCAAACCCGAACAAAAACACAGGCGGGAAGACGTACTTCCTGCCTGTGTTTTCTATTGCATTTGGGAGGTTCAAGCTGCGCAGAAGCGGGAACTCCGGCCATGCGAATCAGTCCCGTCTCAATCGTAGACCGCTGCGCGGTCTGCTCTGAGACTGCGTTCTTGGGGTAATTCATGGGGCTGGCGCCCCAAACCCTGCCCGGGGCTTTGCCCCGGACCCCACCAGGGACCAGTCCCTGGACCCTTCCTCGCTTCGCGCTTATCTTCGCTGCTTTCAGATTCCCGTCATCACATCAGCTTCAGATAAAGCGCCTTGATCTCCTCGACGCTGGTATCGCGCGGGTTGCCCGGGCGGCACGCGTCCGCATAGGCCGACTCCGCCAGGAAGTCGAGGTCCGCCGGATTGACGATCTCCTTGAGATCCTTCGGAATGCCCACGTCCTCGCTCAGCTGGCGCACCGCATCGCAGGCGGCCTTGCGGTACTCCTCCTGCGTCATCTTCTCCACGCCCTCAACGCCCATCGCCGCAGCGATGTACTTGTACTTGTCGCCCGTCACCGGCGCGTTGTACTCCATCACCGTCGGCAGCAGAATCGCGTTGGCCACGCCGTGCGGCGTGTCATACACCGCGCCCAGGCAGTGCGCCATGGAATGCACAATGCCCAGACCCACGTTCGAGAAGCCCATGCCCGCGATGTACTGGCCCAGCGCCATGCCGTCGCGGCCCTCGTCCGTGCCCGCGACCGCGCCGCGCAGCGTTTTGGCGATGATCTCGATCGCCTTGAGGTGGAACATGTCGGTCATCTCCCACGCGCCCTTCGTGGTGAAGCCCTCGATGGCGTGGGTCAGCGCATCCATGCCCGTGGCAGCGGTGAGGCCCTTGGGCATCGTCGCCATCATGTCCGGGTCGATCACGGCGACCTCGGGGATGTCATGCACGTCGACGCAGACGAACTTGCGCTTGCGCTCCACATCCGTGATGACGTAGTTGATCGTCACCTCGGCGGCGGTGCCGGCGGTCGTCGGCACCGCGATGGTGAACACGGTCTTGTTCTTTGTCGGCGCGACGCCCTCCAGGGAGCGCACGTCCGCAAACTCCGGGTTGTTGATGATGATGCCCACAGCCTTCGCGGTATCCATGGAGGAGCCGCCGCCGATGGCGATGATGTAGTCCGCACCGGAGGCCTTGAACGCCGCCACGCCGGTCTGCACGTTCTCGATGGTCGGATTCGGCTTGATGTTGCTGTAAATCTCGTAGGCCAGGTTCGCGCCGTCGAGCACGTCGGTGACCTTCTTCGTCACGCCGAAGCGGAGCAGGTCCGGGTCGGAGCAGACAAACGCCTTCTTGAAGCCGCGGGAGACGACCTCGTCGACGATGGAACCGATCGCTCCGCGTCCATGATAGGAAATCGGGTTCAGCACAATGCGGTTCGCCATGGGAAACGCCCTCCTTCATATGAAAAAAACAAAGCTCTGTTCACGCGGCGATATGCCGGTGTAATTTATTTCGGCAATTCTTCGTCAATCTCCTGCGAAGTTCCGCATGTTTTTGAAGAAATTGGAGATTTCTTGTCATTTGCAGGCTGAGGCACGAACATCTTGATCAAATGAAGCTGACCGGGGCCCGTCGCACGCAAAGCAGCGCAATTCACCATAGAAAAAGAGGCTCCCGGTTTCCCGGAAGCCCCCGAATGATGCGGCTATGGGAGAGAATCAGTACGTCTCCTTGACCTCGACGTCCTTGTAGCGGGACATGCCCGTGCCCGCCGGGATCAGCTTGCCGATGATGACGTTCTCCTTGAGGCCGACGAGCGGGTCCTCCTTGCCCTTGATCGCGGCCTCGGTGAGCACGCGGGTCGTCTCCTGGAAGGAGGCGGCGGAGAGGAAGGATTCGGTCGCCAGCGCGGCCTTGGTGATGCCCAGCAGGATGCGCTTGGCCACCGCCGGACGGCCGCCCGAGAGGATCGTGCGCTCGTTCTCCTTCTCGAAGTGGAAGATGTCCACCATGGAGCCGGGCAGCAGGTTGGTGTCGCCCGCGTCCTCGATGCGCACCTTGCGCAGCATCTGATGGACGATGACCTCGATGTGCTTGTCGCCGATGCCAACGCCCTGCAGGCGGTAGACCATCAGGACCTCCTTGAGCAGGTGCTCCTGAACGGCCTTGACGCCGAGGATGCGCAGCAGGTCGTGCGGGTTGATCTGGCCCTCGGTCAGCTCGTCGCCCGCGGTCACGACGTCGCCCTCCTTCACCTTCAGGCGGCTGCCGTAGGCGATGGGATACGCCTTGACCGTGCCGTCGCTGCTGGTGATGAGCAGCTCGCGCTTCTTCTTGCTCTCGCCCAGGGAGATGGTGCCGGAGATTTCCGCCAGCATCGCCTCGCGCTTGGGCTTGCGCGCCTCGAACAGCTCCTCGACGCGCGGAAGGCCCTGCGTGATGTCCTTCTCGGAGGCCACGCCGCCGGTATGGAAGGTACGCATGGTCAGCTGCGTGCCCGGCTCGCCGATGGCCTGCGCCGCGACGATGCCGACGGCCTCGCCGACATTGACGTAGCCGCCATGGGCCAGGTCCTGACCGTAGCACTTGACGCAGACGCCCGTCTCATTGCGGCAGGTCAGCACGGAGCGAATCTGCACGGCCTTGATGCCGCAGGCGATGATCTCGTTGCCCTTGTCGTAGGAGATCATCTCGTTGCAGGGGACGATCACCTCACCGGTGAGCGGATTGATGACGTCCTCGGCGGCCACGCGGCCGACGATGCGGTCGATGAGCTTCTCGATCGGGTCGCGCTCGGAGCCGATCGCGGTCACGGTGATGCCGCGAATCTTCTCATGGCGCGCGGCGAAGCAGTCCTGCTCGCGGACGATAACCTCCTGGGAGACATCGACCAGACGGCGGGTCAGGTAGCCCGAGTCCGCCGTACGCAGCGCCGTATCGGACAGCGCCTTGCGGGAGCCGTGGGAGGACTGGAAGAATTCCAGAACCGTCAGGCCCTCGCGGAAGTTCGCCTTAACGGGCATTTCCAGCGGACGGCCGGTCGGCGAGGCCATCATGCCGCGCATGCCGGCCAGCTGGGAAACCTGCGAGATGGAACCACGGGCGCCGGAGTCCGTCATCATGCGAATCGGGTTGAACTCGT
>CAMENN010000172.1 GCA_945928315.1 uncultured Clostridia bacterium | reverse complement strand
ATGCCGTTGGAGAGCATCAGGCCGATGACCTTGTCGAAATTGGTGTTGATGCCCTGCGCGCGCGCCATGTTCGCGTTCGCGCCGGTCGCCCGCAGCGAGCAGCCGCGCTCCGTGCCGAAGAACCAGTAGAGCACGGCGATCAGCGCAACGGTGAAGATTGCCAGCACGAGCAGCGGGTTTTCCAGGCTGAGCGTGCGCGCGTTGCGCGAGGAGACGAGCAGATTGTACTTGTTGACGCTCAGCGCGACATTGGCCTTGTTGCCCATGATCCGCAGGTTGATCGAGTAGAGCGCCAGCTGCGTCAGAATGCCCGAGAGAATCGCCGGGATGCCCATGAACGTGTGAAACACGCCCGTAACAAACCCGGCCAGCATGCCGGCCACAAACGCAGCCGCCAGCGCCACCCACACGTTGCAGCCGCCAATGATCAGCATCGCCGCAACCGCGCCGCCGGTGGCGATGGAGCCATCCACGGTCAGATCGGCCACATCGAGGATGCGGTAGGTGATGTACACGCCGATGGCCATGATGCCCCAGATGACGCCCTGCGAAACCGCGCCCGGAAGCGCGTTGAGCAGTTTGACTATCTCCATTGCGTAGTTCCTCCTGTTTTCTGTCCTTCTTGCGCACGCATCCGCCCCGAGCATCGCAGGCCGCAGCGCGGATGCCCCGCCGCAGGCAGGCCGGATGGATTTTCACAGGAACAAAGCGAAGCCAAGGGAGAAATCTCCCTTGGCCCGATCATCGTCCTGGCAGCGAATCACTCGATCGCCACGTAGTCCTCCGGGATGGCAATGCCCAGCGTCTTGGCGTTCTCGGCATTGTACTTCTTGGTGAACTGCGGCGCATACTCGATCGGCATGGCGCTGACGTCCGCGCCATTGGCGAGGATTTCGTAGGCCATCTCGCCGGTCTTGTAGCCGATGTCGTAGTAGCTGATGGTCAGCGTCGCGACGCCGCAGCCGGAGCAGATGCCCTCCTCACCGACGACCGCCGGAATGCCGGCCGGGATGAGGACATTGGCGATGGTCTCGGTATAGGCCGCCGCGGTGTTGTCGGTCGGGATGTACATGACATCGCAGCTGTCCGCAGCGCTCTGGGCGACGGAGGCGACGTCGTTGGAATCGGTGAAGGCGTACTCCTCGGTCTCATAGCCGAGCTTGCCCAACTCCTCGCCCACGACCTTCACCTGGTAGATGGAGTTTGCCTCGGCGGAGCAGTAGAGCAGGCCGACCTTCTTGGCCTCCGGGAAGAGCTCCTTGACCATCGCGGCCTGCTCGTTCAGCGGGGCGAGGTCGGAGGTGCCGGAAACGTTGATACCGGTCACGCCGTTGAAATCATCGATGCCCAGCGCCACGCCGTACTCGGTGATGGAGGTGCCCAGCACCGGGATGTCGGCGGTCGCCGCGACAGCCGCCTGCAGCGCCGGCGTCGCGTTGGCGAGGATCAGATCGACGTTGTTGGAAACGAAGGTGTTGATGATGGTCGCGCAGTTCACGGCATCGCCGGAAGCGTTCTGCTCATCGAAGGTGACGTCGCCGCCGAACTTCTCGGTCAGCGCATCCCTGAAGCCCTGCGTCGCAGCGTCCAGCGCGGGATGCTGCACGAGCTGGCAAATGCCGATTTCGACGGCGCTGGCGCAGGACACGGCCGCCACCAGCACGAGCGCGAGAACGAGGGTAACAAGCTTCTTCATGCAAAGTCCTCCAATGCTTGCATCCGGCTTCGTGCGCAGATGCAGCGCCCGCTTGGGGCGCAGAAAAATTGTAACGCCATTATAGCCCCGTTTGCAAAGCTTTGTCAATAACCTTTTCGCACTTTTTCCCGAAAACCCGCGTGATTTCCGTTCTTTTCTGCAAGTCCCACGCCGGAAAGGTTGACAAAACGTTGTTTGTTTTTCAGCCCGCCTGTCAACTTTCGTTGTGCGCACATCACAGAAAAACGCCGCGGGGCTTCATGCCGCGCGGCGAATAATGGTGAATTGAACGGGATTGCGCCCGCATGCGCATGCGCTTCCAAGGGCTGTTCCGGAATGCGCCATCAGGTTTCGCTTCGCTCCCGGACTGCTTTTTCTTGGGATCGCTTCGCGATTGGGAGTACGATGGGGGCTTACCCCCATACCCCTGCCTGGGAGACTGTGTCCCTCAGACCCCCTTCCTCGCTTCGTGCCGCTTTAGGCAGCCTTGCAGCGAGCTTTCAGACGATCCCCTGCGCCTCCATCGCCGTGGCGACCTTGAGGAAGCCCGCGATGTTCGCGCCCGCGACGTAGTTGCCGGCCATGCCGTACGCCTTCGCCGCGTCGTCGATGTTGTGGAAGATGCCGACCATGATGCCCTTCAGCTTCTGGTCGACCTCGTCAAAGGTCCAGCTCAGGCGCATGGAATTCTGGCTCATCTCCAGCGCGCTGGTGGCCACGCCGCCCGCATTGGCGGCCTTGCCCGGCGCAAAGAGCACGCCGTTCGCCTGCAGATACTCCGTCGCCTCGAGCGTGGTGGGCATGTTCGCGCCCTCGGCCACGGCGATGCAGCCGTTGGCGACCAGCGCCTTCGCGTCCTCGATGCGCAGCTCGTTCTGCGTCGCGCAGGGCAGCGCCACGTCGCACTTGACGGTGAACACGCCGCGGCCCTCGTGGTACTCCGCGGACGGACGCGCGGCCGCGTACTCGGTCAGGCGGGCGCGGCGCACCTCCTTGACCTCGCGCAGCAGGGCGACGTCGATGCCCTCGCCGTCATAGATCCAGCCGTTGGAGTCGGAGACGGTGACGACCTTCGCGCCCAGCTGCTGGGCCTTCTGCACGGCGTAGATGGCGACGTTGCCCGCGCCGGAGACGGCAACCGTCTTGCCGGCAAGCTCGTGGCCGTTGCAGCGGAGCATCTCCTCGGTGAGGTAGAGCAGGCCGTAGCCGGTGGCCTCGGTGCGGGCCAGGGAACCGCCATAGGTCAGGCCCTTGCCGGTGAGCACGCCCTCATACTTGCCGGTGAGGCGCTTGTACTGGCCGTAGAGATAGCCGATTTCGCGCGCGCCGGTGCCAATATCGCCCGCCGGGACATCGACGTCCGCGCCGATGTACTTGAACAGCTCGGTCATGAAGCTCTGGCAGAAGGCCATGACCTCGCGGTCGCTCTTGCCCTTGGGGTCGAAGTCGGAGCCGCCCTTGCCGCCGCCGATGGGCAGGCCGGTCAGGGAGTTCTTGAAGATCTGCTCGAAGCCCAGGAACTTGATGATGCCCAGGTTGACGCTCGGATGCAGGCGCAGGCCGCCCTTGTACGGGCCGATGGCGCTGTTGAACTGCACGCGGAACGCGTTGTTGACCTGGACCTGGCCCTTGTCGTCCACCCACGGCACGCGGAAGAGAATCTGGCGCTCCGGCATGGTGATGCGCTCGAGCAGCGCCTCGCGGCGGTACTTCTCCTCATTGCGCTCGATCACC
>CAMENN010000171.1 GCA_945928315.1 uncultured Clostridia bacterium | reverse complement strand
ACGTTGAACTCTGTCATGACTTCACACACATAGTCGCCCGCGATCTGGTAGCGGTTCTGCCGGCAATAGGCGAGCAGCTGTCTGGCGCAGGGGATTTCGTCATCAAAGCTGTCCAGATAGATGCAGGCGTACATGCCGCTGTCCAGGATCGCGGTGTCGACCGCGGCTTTGCTGCGGCTGCCGATGAAGGCGAAAACCTGCGCCGGAATGAAGCGCTCCTGCTCAAAATCCGCCTGGAGGATCGAGGTGCCGACGTGGTAGGAGTGGATGTGGTCAAAGCCCTGATCCATCAGCGCCCGGCGCAGCCGCGCCAGCTCTCTTTCATAGCCGTCGATGCCCTCCGCGTAGAAGTCGTCCTGGCAGGGAATGCCCCAGTAAAACCTGCGGTCAATGTATTCCAGGGAAATCGTGCCCGTCGTGGGGGATTTGCGGTAGCGCTCAATGCTCTCGATGGCGCGCTCGACGGCGTCGTGCTTCGCGCGCAGTTCGTTGATCTGCGCATGAATCTGCTCGTTCTTGCGCGCGAGAATCTCCTCGATCAGCGAGATGTCCTCCTTGCCGAACACGTCGCCGATCTCCGTCAGGCTCATGCCCAGCTCCTTCATGTAGGCGATCATGTCCAGCCGCGCGTTCTGGTGAATGCCGTAGTAGCGGTAGCCGGTGTCCGGGTCCACAACCTGCGGCTTCAGCAGCCCCAGCCTGTCGTACAGCCGGAGCGTCGCGATGCTGACGTGGTTGAGCTCCGCCATCCTGCCGATGGGGATCAGATCGCCGCTTTTCATGATGCGCGCCTCCCTTCAAAACTCTATTCCTTGTGCAGAGTTTAACAAGGGATGGCAGATTTGTCAATCCCTGTGTGCACGGATCGGGGCCTGCGCCAAGAAAATCACAAGCGCCCCTAGGCAACGTCTGAAAAGCAAAAGGGACGCCCTGCGGCGTCCCCTGCTTGCTGAAAGGATTATTTGACGAAGCCCTTGAGCTTCTGCTCCAGGTCGTAGCCCTGCATGTAGGCGTCCATGGCCTCGGCCACCATCTTGGAGTGGGCGACGGCCTCCACGACCGTGCGCGCGCCCGCGACCACGTCGCCGGAGGCGAAGATGCCCGGGCGGGTCGTGCGGCCGTATTCGTCCGCGACGAGCAGGCCGCGCTGATTGGCCTGCAGGCCGGGGGTGGTGTTGACCAGGCGGGACCTGGGGCCCTGGCTGATGGAGATGATCGTGCTGTCCGCGGGATAGAGCTTGCTCGAGTCCGGAACCGCCTCGAACGTGCCGTCCTCGTATTCCGCCACATCCTCGAAGATCACGCCCTCGTCGACGATCTCGACCGGCTTCTTGTTGTAGTGGAACCGCACGCCCTCCAGCTCCGCGTAGTCAAACTCGTGCTTGGACGCGGCGATCTTGCGCGTCAGGGAGAAGCAGTTGACCTCGCGCACGCCCTTGCGCAGCGCCGTGCGGCACACGTCCATCGCGGCGTTGCCCGCGCCGATGACGTTGAGCGTCTGGCCCAGGCGGTAGCTGTCCGGGTTGTTGAGGTAGTTGATGCCGTAGTGCACGTTGCCCAGCGTCTCACCCTTGATGTGCAGCGTGTTGGGCTGCCACACGCCCGTGCCCAGGAAGATAGCCTTGTAGCCGTCGTCGAGCATGTTCTCGATGGTGATCGCGCCGCCGATCGTCGTGTTCGGGCGCACCTTGATGTCCTTGAGCACGAGGTGATGGTACTCGAAGTCGTCGAGCACGGACTTGGGCAGGCGGAAGTCCGGGATGCCGTAGCGCAGCACACCGCCGATCTTGTCCTTGCCCTCGAAGATCGTGACCTGATAGCCCTTGCGCGCGAGGATGACCGCGATGGTCAGGCCCGCCGGGCCGGAGCCGATGATCGCCGCGCGCATGCCGTTGCGGGGCGCGGGGCCCTTAGTCATCTTGTTGCTGTACGTCGTCGAGATGTAGTTTTCGATGGAGGAAAAGTGCACCGGCGCGCCCTTTCTGCCCAGCACGCAGTGGCCCTCGCACTGGTTCTCATGGTTGCAGACCAGCGAACAGACCGTGGTCAGCGGGTTGTTTTCAAAGAGCGTCCAGCCCGCCTCGTCGAGCTTGCCGTCGAGCATCATGCGGATGACCTTCGGGATCGGCGTGTGAATCGGGCAGCCCTTCTGGCACTGGGGCACCTTGCAGCCCAGGCAGCGCTGGGCCTCCTCGAGAATGTGAACCGCCATGGGAATCATCCTTCCTTTTCTCCGGCGACTGACCGGGTGTATATTCTATATTATACGACAGCGGCATGGCGCAGGCAAGGAAAAAGCAGGAAATCGCCGCACAACTGACCGCCGTCAAAACTGTTAGCACTCTTTCTTAATGAGTGCTAATTTTCTCTTGACATCGCGCGCCGGGCGCGCTACAATACCGTTGCTGAAGAAAAATTCCGCTTTTTACAATATAAGGGGGCATTTGATTATGGAACCGATTCAGGGCAATGTGTCGATCGACGCACAGAATATCATGCCGATCATCAAAAAGTGGCTGTATTCCGACAAGGACATCTTCATCCGCGAGGTCGTCTCCAACGGCTGCGACGCCATCACCAAGCTGCGCATGGTGGATTCCCGCCTGGCGCAGGGCGCGAGCGTGCGCGTGCAGGTCGATAAGGCAGCGAAGGAGCTGCGCTTCATCGACGACGGCATCGGCATGACCGAGGACGAGGTCAAGACCAACATCAATCAGGTTGCTTTCTCCGGCGCCAAGAGCTTCCTCGAGGAGTACGCCAAGAACGAGAACCAGGAGGACGCCGGCATCATCGGCCACTTCGGTCTGGGCTTCTATTCCGTCTTCATGGTTGCGGACAAGGTGACCATCGACACGCTGTCCTTCCGCGAGGGCGCCACGCCCGTGCGCTGGGAGAGTGAGGACGGTATGGCCTTCACCATGACCGAGGGCACCCGCCAGACCCGCGGCACCACCATCACCCTGCACATCAGCGACGCCGAGGAGGAATTCCTGAACGTCTGGCGCGTGCGCGAGGTGCTGGAGCGCTACTGCTCGTTCATGGCTGTGCCGATCTACCTTGAGGAGATCAAGCCCGAGGAGGAAAAGAAGGAGGAGGCTGTCGTCACCGACGAGAACGGTGAGACGGTCAAGCCCGCCGAGGGCGGCGAGAGCGCCGAGGGCGAGGAGAGCAAGCCCGAGGAAAAGCCGGAACAGAAGCCCGAGGAGAAGCCCATCAACGACACCATGCCGCTGTACATGAAGGCCCCGCAGGACTGCACAGACGAGGAGTACAGGGAATTCTACCGCAAGACCTTCCATGAGTACGACGATCCGCTGTTCTGGATTCACCTGAACGTCGATTACCCGTTCAAGCTCAAGGGCATCCTCTACTTCCCGAAGCTCAAGGAGCAGTTCGGCGGCATCGAGGGCCAGATCAAGCTCTACTCCGGCCAGGTGTTCGTCGCGGACAACATCAAGGAGGTCATTCCGGAGTTCCTGATGCTGCTCAAGGGCGTCATCGACTGCGCGGACTTCCCGCT
>CAMENN010000170.1 GCA_945928315.1 uncultured Clostridia bacterium | reverse complement strand
TCCCACCCCTCGAAGCGTCACGATGAATCGGCGGTATGCGCCCGGCTTGCCGCGCAGCGGCTTGATCTGCCAGTCCACGGTGCGCGCGTCGCCCGCGGTGTCGTAGCCCCAGACGGAGCAGAGAATCTGCTCGCGCGTGAGCGCCACACCGCGGTTCACGGCCAGATAGAGGAGCAGATCGTATTCCTTGCGGTGAGCGCGAGGTGCATGCCGTCCGCCGTGACGGTGCGCCCGGCCGGGTCGATGACCAGCCCGGAGAAGGCCATCGGCGCCTGCTGCGTCCCGTGACGGCTCACAATCACGCGGATGCGGACCATCAGCTCGCGCGGGGAGAACGGCTTGACCATGTAGTCGTCCGCGCCGCAGTCGAAGCCCGTCAGCTTGTCGTACTCCTCGCCCCGGGCGGAGAGCATGAGCACGGGGGTGTCCCGCAGCGCGCGCAGCTCCCGGCAGACGGAAAAGCCGTCCATGTCGGGCAGCATCACGTCGAGAATGACGGCGTCGTAGGCGTTTTCCCGGCACAGGCGGAGGGCCTCCCGCCCGCAGAAGGCGCCGTCGGCGCGGTGACCCTCGTGCCCGGCAAAGAACCGGACGAGGCTGACGATGTCCGTCTCATCGTCCACAATCAGCAGATTGGCCATGCAAAGCCTCCTTTCGCGCGCCCATTATATCGAAGGAAATGCAAAAAAACGTGAACGGAGCGTGAAAAAAACGGGGCTGTCCGGCCAGTGGACCGGACAGCCCCGGACGGGAGGGGCCTGCTTTGCTTCACGCCTGCGGCTTGCCCTGGGCGGGATTACGCCTGCTTTTCCAGATAGTCCCGGATGGCCTGCGCCTGCTCCGGGGTGATCACCCCGGCCTGCGCGAGCCCATCCAGCGGGTCGGCGTCCCTGGGGATCGCGGAGAACCAGTCGTTGCGCGCCTCGGGGGCCATGTCGCTCTTGCCGGCAAACAGGTCATGCAGCGCGTCGTGCGCTTCGCCCGCATATGCCTCGATCTTCGCGGCGGTGTCCGCGTCGATGACGCCCGCCTCCACCAGTGCGGCGGTGTCCAGCGGGAGCTGCAGATCGGAGCCCTCGTCGCCGCCGATTTCGTTGCCGCTGAAGAATGCGGCGCGCTCCTCGTCCGTCGTCAGGCTGGAAAGCCCCTCGAACTGCCCGTGGCGGGCGGTGCTCTGCTGCTGGCCGGAGAGGTAGCTGTCCGTGCCGGTCTGCGCGGCCAGCGCCGGAGCGGCAAACAGGGTAGCCGCGGCCAGGAGCGCGGTGATCGTCGTCCTATGCTTCATCGTGATAACCTGCCTTTCATGTCAAGCGGTGCTTTGTGTCCTGCTGCGTCCTGCAGCAGCTGTATTGTAGTGCAGTGCCGTGGAATCCGTGTGGAACGCATTTGGAATCTGCGTGGAATTGCGCGCCGTGTTTTGGCCTCTTGACATGTGACCGATCGTTTACTATAATGGGAGTGTGACCGATCGATCACACCGAAGGGAGGAGACATCCATGCAGGGAGATACGCGGGAGCGCATCCTGCAGACCGCGCTGGCGCTGTTCGCGGAGCGGGGCTATGCCGGGACGTCCATGAGCGATATCGCCGGGGCGCTGGGCCTGAGCAAGGCCGCGCTCTACCGGCATTATGAGAGCAAGCAGGCGATTTTTGACAGCATCGTCGCGCGCATGGAGGCGCGGGACAGGGAGCAGGCGCACAGAAGCGGCGTGCCGCAGGACATGCCCGGGGAGAGCGGCGCGGCGGATCAGAAAACCACGCTGGCGCAGCTGTGCGCGTTCTCGAAGGCCATGTTCCGCTACTGGACGCAGGACGCGTTCGCCTCGGCCTTCCGCCGCATGCTGACGCTGGAGCAGTACCGCGATCCGGCCATGGCGCGCCTGCTGCAGCAGGTTCTGGCCGCAGGACCGCTCGAGTACGTGACGGCGCTGCTTTCGGGCATGACGGACGACCCGCAGGCGCTCGCGCTGACCCTTTACGGCCCGATGTTCCTGCTCTACAGCGTCTACGACGGCGTGCAGGACAAGGAGGCCGTCACGGCCATGCTCGACGCGCACATCGACCGCTTCGCGCGGGAATGGGAGGGACAGGCATGAGCATATACGGCTTGCCGGAGAACGAGGCGCGCGCGGACGGCCTGTGCACGGCGCGCGTCATCGGCCAGCAGCGCGGGCAGTACCGCATCGTGACGGCGGCGGGCGAGTGCGCGGCGGTCGTCTCCGGGCGGCTGCGGCACGAGGCGCTCACGCCGTCGGACTTCCCCGCCGTGGGGGATTTCGTGCTTGCGGACATGGCGCAGGGCGGGGAGGCGGTCATCCGCAGCGTGCTGCAGAGAAAGAGCAGCTTTGTGCGCCGGGCTGCTGGCAGCGCGCGCCAGGAGCAGGTCGTCGCGGCGAACGTGGACACCGTGTTCCTGTGCATGTCGCTCAACCGGGACTTCAGCCTGCGCCGGCTGGAGCGCGACCTCGCCGTCGCGTGGGAGAGCGGCGCCAGCCCCGTCGTCGTGCTGACAAAGGCGGACCTGTGCGGCGACGCGCGCCGCTTTGCGCTGGAAGCGGAGAGCGTGGCCGGCGGCGTGCCGGTGCTGGTGACGACCTCGCTGGCTGAGGACGGGCTGGCCGCGCTCGCGCCGTATCTGCGCCCGGGGAGGACGGTGGCGTTCATCGGCTCCTCCGGCGTGGGCAAATCGACGATGATCAACCGCCTGCTGGGGGAAACCCGCCAGGCGACGGGCGGGCTGCGCGGCGACGACCGCGGGCGGCACACGACGACCAGCCGGGAGCTCCTGCCGCTTGAGAGCGGCGCGCTGCTGCTGGACACGCCGGGCATGCGCGAGATGGGCATGTGGGACGCGCAGGAGGGCATCGACCGGACGTTTGCGGACGTGCGCGCGCTGGCGGCGCAGTGCCGCTTCTCCGACTGCACGCACGGCGGCGAGCCGGGCTGCGCGGTGCAAAGGGCGATCCGCGAGGGCGGGCTCGCCCCGGAACGGCTGGCGGCGTTTGTGCGCCTCTCGGCGGAAAGCGCCTACGCGCAGGACAGCGCGGGCTACCTCGCGCAGAAGGAGCGGAAATTCAAGGAAATTGCGAAGATCAACAAGGCGAGAAGAAGCGGGCGGTAAAGCCCGCTTTTTTCATGCGCAGCAACGCGCTGACGTCCCCCGCTTTACATTCCCGCGCTTTTCCGATATAATAAGCCTATTCGGCCGAAAGGGCCAAAACCGAGGAGTGCGAGCGATGTTTACGACACTGGACATGCATATTCTGGAAATCCTCTGCGAGGATGCGCGGGTCACGCCGCGCGAGATCGCCGTCATGACGGGCAGCGATGAGGCGACCGTGCAGGCGGCGATCGAGGCGCTGCGCCGCGCGGGCGTGCTCGTGGGCTATCAGACGCTGATCAACTGGGAGCGCACAGAGCGCGAGTTCGTGCAGGCGGTCATCGAGGTGAACGTCGTGCCCCAGCGCGAAAAGGGCTTTGACGCCATCGCCCAGCGCATCATGCAGTACGACGAGGTGCGCTCCCTCTACCTGATGAGCGGCGCGTACGACCTCATGGTGCTGTGCGAGGCGCGCACGCTCAAGGAGCTGGCGCAGTTCGTCCACAGCC
>CAMENN010000169.1 GCA_945928315.1 uncultured Clostridia bacterium | reverse complement strand
ACCTAGACAATACGAGTCAGAGTCGTAGGTGCTGCCGTTACACAATTCCCCAATCGAACGCGTCTCATCGACGAGAATCATTATAGCAGATGCTGAAGCATCTGTCAACCTCTTTTTGCAAAAAATGTGCGAAAACGGGCGAAGGCGGGGATGCGCTCCCCGCCCCCGCAGCCTATTACTTGCGCACGCGCGCGATGCACTCCACCTCGATGGACAGACCCATCGGGAGCTTCGCGACCTCCACACAGGTGCGCGCCGGGAAATTCGGGGCAAACGCCTCCGCGTAAAGCTGGTTGACCGCCGCAAACTCGCCGATGTCGGTCAGGTACACGGTCGTCTTGAGCACGTCGTCCATCGTCGCGCCCAGCTCGCCCAGCACCGTTTCGATGTTGGCAAACGCCTGCTTTGCCTGCGCCAGCGTGTCGCCCTCCACGGGCTTCTGAACTGCCGGATCAATGCCGATCATGCCGGAGAGGTAGATTGTATCGCCGTAGATCGTCGCAGTGGAGTACGGGCCGACCGCTGCCGGGCCCTTCGCCGTCTTGAAGCAAATCTTTTCCATGATGTTGTCCTCCTCGTTTTATCGCTCGGTTACGCCGACGTACACCGTCGCCGCAACCGGCTCATAGCGTTCCTCGTTCACAACCTCGCGCGCCGGCTCCCCGCCGTCCGCGTCGAGCGTCACGCGCTCCACGGTCACGGCATAGCCGGGCATCGCCTCCCCCACGGGCACGCGCTCGTCGGTATAGGTCGCATGTCGTCCCTCGCTGTCGCGGACATACACCGGCTCCTCCGGCGCGGCGATCTCCTGAACGTCGCATTCCAGACGGCAGCGCGCGGAAAGCGGCTCGCCGATGATCTGCAGCTCCAGCTGCATGGCGCCCGCATCGTCGCCATAGACGCGCGCAGTGATGAAGAGCATGAAATCCGTGCTGTTGCGCACCACAAGGTCAAGCCCCTGGTCGGACACCGCCGCCTCCAGCCCCGGCTCGCAGTTGTCAAGCGGGTACACCGCCGCGTGGCGCTCCTGAATGTCGAGCACGGAGAGCAGCGCCGCCTGATACAGCGCTGAGGCCACCTGGCACACGCCGCCGCCCACGCCGGACACGCCCGTGCCATAGGCCGGCTCCGGCGCTTCGGCATAGCCACCCTCCAGCGTGCGCGTGCCGACGAGCTCATTGAAGGAGAACGTCCTGCCCGGCGCGACGCGCCGCCCGTTCAGCATGCCCGCCGCCAGCGCCGCGTTTGCCAGCGCTGCTTCGTCACCGGAAAGCGGAAGCACGACGCGCGCGCGCAGCACCGTCGCCTCCTCCAGCGAATCGCGGGTAACCTGCGGCTCGAGCGTCTTCGGTGTCAGCTCCGCACTGCCCGGCGAAAGGCTCTCCAGCGCTGCGACGATCTTCGCACGCAGCGCAGTGGTATCCACCGCATAGCCCAAGCGCTCGTCCGTGAAGCGGAACGGCTCGCTGTTGCCCGGCACAAACGTGACCGTCGCGTCCACCGGATCGCACTCCGTCTCACCGACAATCTGCGCGAGCAGCGCGTCCACCGGATCGAGCGTATAGCCGAACACCGGCGAGGCGTCCAGATTCTCCCTGCGAACGCCGAGAAGCTGCGTGAAGCGCTCCAGCAGGCTGCCCTGCTTGCCCACCAGCCACAGCGGTTCAAGCGTCTCATGCGCGTCGATATGCAGCCCGACGTCCTCCGCGGTGACCGCATAGGCCCGTCCCTGACAGGTGATGTCAAAGCGCCAGGCGGCCACTTTTTCCGCCGTCAGCTCATCGAGCATCGCCTCGCCCTGTGCACGCGTCTGCCCGCCGAGCGGATGCCCGCTGAGCATCGTGCCGACGGAGAACACGTTCGCGCTGTCCTCGACCGTCTTGTAGACGAGCAGCGTCGCCGCACCGATGCACACCGCCAGCGCGAACACCACCAGCGAGGCGATGGCCGCGCCGCTCATGCCGCGCTTCTTCCTTTTCTTCTTTTTGGCGGGCTTCTTCGGCGGCTTCGGCGGTTCAGGCTTTTTCTCGGGCACATACCCCGCCCGGGTCATCGTCGGCATCGCTCACACGCTCCCTTCGATGGCGCACACAAGCGCCCTCACGTCGTCCTCCATCGTCCTCCATCGGTCAAGCCCCTGGAAGATCGCGCTGTCGCGCACCGTCTCCCCGTGATAGTCGCTGCCGCCGGTGACCAGAAGGCCCTCCCGCCGCGCCAGCGAGAGCAGGAACGGCGTCTGGTTGTTCGCGGCGCTCGGGTGATAGACCTCGATGCCGGCGAGTCCCTGCGCCTTCCACGCCTCCACCAGCGAGGTCAGCGCGGCCTCGCCCATTTTGAGCTCCATCGGGTGCGCCAGCACGGCGACGCCCCCGGCCTGCCGGATGACTTCCACCGCCTCGGCGACCCGCACCTCGCGCTTGGGCACATAGGCGCAGCGGCCCGGCGTCAAAAAGCGGTCGAAGGCATCGCTGACCGAGCTGGCATGTCCAGCCTCCACGAGCGCCCGCGCCACATGCGGCCGGGCGATCACGCCGCGGGCCAGCTCTCGCACGCGCGAAAGCGCGATGGGCTTGCCGGCCGCGATGAGCCGCTCCACCATCTGTTCGGCGCGCTCCTCCCGTTCCTGCCTGCGCCGCCGGCAGAAGGCCGTAAACGCCGCGCAGCCCGGATCGACGCCGTAGCCGAGGATGTGGATCTCCTTTGAAGCGCCACAGCTGAGCTCCACACCGGGGATAAACGCCAGCTGAAGCCGCTTCGCCTCCCGCGCCGCTGCCGCGACGCCCTCTGCGCTGTCATGATCGGTCAGCGCGATGCAGGTCAGCCCCATCGCGTGCGCGCGGCGCACCAGCTCATCCGGGGCGCAGGTCCCGTCCGAGGCCGTGGAGTGCAGATGCAGATCCGCCTTCATGTTTCCTCCTTTGGATATACCAAGACGTGCCCTCCCCCGCATGGAGGCAGGCACGCCGGCATATGTCCGCGGCAGCGCGCGGCGCCCGGCGGGTTACTCTCCCGCTTCGAGCGCCCCCGCTTCGCCGTTCATAAACGCCACAAACTCGGCGCGGTCGATCGTCTCCTTCTCCATGAGCAGCGCGCTCAGGCCGTCGAGCTTGTCGCGCTTTTCGATGAGCAGCGCGGTCGCGCGGGCAAGCCCTTCGTTCATCTTGCGCTGCACCTCCGCGTCGATGCGCGCGGCGACGTCCTCGCTGTAGGTGCGGCTCTGCTGGCCGTAATCGCGCGCGAGGAACACCTCGTCGTGATCGCCGCCCAGGTAGATCGGACCCATGTCGTCGCTCATGCCGTACTGCGTCACCATGCGGCGGCAGATGTCCGTGGCGCGCTGCAGATCGCTGCTGGCGCCGGTGGACATCTCGCCCATGACCAGCTTCTCCGCCGCGTAGCCGCCCAGCGCCATCGCCACGAAGTCGAGCAGCTGCGCGCGCGTGGTGAAGTCGCTCTCCTTGTCCGGCAGCAGCAGCGTATGGCCGCCGCTCCCGCCGCGCGGCATGATCGTCACCAGGTGCACGTCGTCGCAGCCGGGCAGCAGCTCGCCGACGATGGCGTGGCCCGCCTCATGACAGGCGACGAGGCGCTTGTCCTCCTCGCTGACGATGTGGCTCTTCTTCTCCGGGCCCATCTGCACGCGCTCGATGGCGTCGTTCAG
>CAMENN010000168.1 GCA_945928315.1 uncultured Clostridia bacterium | reverse complement strand
CAAAGCGGCCGTAATCGTTGATGATGGTGTGTCCCGCGTTCGCGCCGCCCTGGAAGCGGACGACGATGTCGGATTCGGCGGCGAGCATATCGGTGATTTTGCCCTTGCCCTCGTCGCCCCAGTTCGCGCCGACGATAGTGCGTACCATGGAAGGTTCAACCCCTTTCACAAAGAGAAAGCGGCAGATGCCGCAGTGCTTCCGTGTTTCTTGTTGTGGTCCATGCGCCGCGCCGCAGGGCGGGTGCGCATGGTGTCGTCGGAAGGGCCCGCAGCAGCACGCCGGTGCAGGCCCGACTATTGATGATACATCCTCGGCCCGGTTCTGTCAAGCATTTTCCCGGTTTTTCTCACTTTTGCGCAAGGCCGGACGCCAGGCGCTCCCGCCGGGTCAGGCCCGCCGCCACCAGCCGGTAGGACTCGTCGAGCATGTCCCGCAGGATGTCCTCGGGCAGGCTGCCCGCCGTGCGCACGGAGTTCCAGTGCGTCTTGTTCATGTAATAGCCGGGGATCACGTCCGGGAACTGCCCGCGCAGGAACTCCCCGCGCAGCGGCTCGAGCTTCATCGTAATGCAGACGTCGCCGCCCGCGTCGTCATGGCACAGCGCGCAGAAGAGCTTGCCGCCGATCATGTAGCGTGTCCAGTTCCATTCGGTCTTGAAATCCTTCGTGACGCCGGGCTTTTCGAGCAGATACGCGTCCATCCAGTCATATCGCATGCGCGCGCACCTCCTCTTCCTCCGCATCCTCCGGCATGAGGCTCTCCACCCCGCCGAACACCTGCGCGATGAGCCCGCTGAGCTCCTGCCAGGCGAGCGTCCTGCCCAGCTCGCCCTCCATCAGCGCGGCGCAGCTGCGGTAATACCAGGCGTGCTGGCGCTTGTCATGCTGGTTGAAGCGCAGGAAGACCGCGTCGCCCTCGCGCCCGACGTCCCGGAAGATCGCGCGCATGTTGCTGAGCTTGTCCGACAGGCAGATGATCTTCGCGTCCCGGCTGCCGCGCGCCAGGCGGCGCACCGCCTCCCGCTTGCGCCGGCCCCACGAAGCGCGGCTCTCCGGCCCCTCGCTCTGGCTCTCGTCGCGCACGAGCGTCGCGACCCGTTCGCCAAAGCGCGCGCGCAGCTCCTCGAAGCTGACGCCGCAGTCCTCCATCACGTCGTGCAGCATCGCCGCCGCCACGACATGCGGATCGTCCGTCAGCGTCGCGGCGATGGCCGCCGCCTCCATCGGGTGCACGATATAGGGAATCTGCGAGCCCTTGCGCGTCGCGCCGTCATGGGCGTGCGCGGCAAAGACCGCCGCCTGCGTCACCAGCGTCATGCTCTCCCTCACTTTCTGCTCACCTGCGCACGTCGTACTCGCCGTCGAATACAAAGGCTGCCGGGCCGGTCATGAACACATGGCCCGTCGCCTCGTCCCACTCGTCCACAAGCTCGCCTCCGTCGAGGAGAACCGTCGCCTGGCGGCCGCACACCCCGCAAAGATGCGCCGCCACCAGCGCCGCGCACGAGCCGGTGCCGCAGGCCAGCGTGATGCCGCTGCCCCGCTCCCACACCCGCATGCGCAGCCGGTCCTCCGAGAGCACGTTGACAAACTCGATATTCGCTTTTTGGGGGAATGCCGGATGGGTTTCGAGCGCCGGGCCGTACTTGGCCAGGTCGAAGCCCTCCACCGGCTCGTCAAGAAGGATGACCCCGTGCGGGTTGCCCGTGCACACCGGCGTCACCCGGAAGGTGTGCCCGAGCACCGTGACGGGTGCCTGCCGCACGACGCCCGTGCCCAGCAGGCAGGGCACCTCCTCGCAGTTGATCCTCGGCGCGCCCATGTCCACGCGGACGCTGCGCACCTGCCCGCCCTCTACGGTCAGCTCCAGCACCTTGATGCCGGCGCGCGTTTCCAGCGTGACGCGGGTCTTGTCCGTCAGCCCGCGGTCATAGACGTACTTGCCGATACAGCGGCTGGCGTTGCCGCACATGTCGCCCTCGGAGCCGTCGGCGTTGAACATGCGCATGCGGAAGTCCGCCGCATCGGAGGGACCGATGAGCACCAGCCCGTCCGCGCCCACGCCGAAGTGCCTGTCGCTGATGCGCGCGGAGAGCGCGCCGGGGTCGTCCACATGCTCCTCAAACGCGTTGACATAGATGTAGTCGTTGCCGATGCCCTGCATTTTGGTAAACTTCATCGCTTCAGGCTCCCGTCCGTCTGTTCTCTCTCACACAATTCGTGCTGATTCGCCGCATTCCTGCCGGCCCGGCAAAGTTTCGCGCGCGGGTCATTCGCCATAGCCGGGCAGGTTCTCAAAGAAGTCGTTTTTCTCGACGTCCTCGCCGGCTGTGGTGAACGCGAGGCCGAACTTTGCGTTGTCGTAGGGGCCAGAATCCTCCACCTTGTAGTCGGTATGCTGCTGGGAGATGTGGCAGGCGAACGCCGCCTCCGCGACGTCAAACGCTGTCTGCCCGCCGAACGCCTCGAGCGGCTGACGCCAGTCCATGCGCAGCGCGCCCTCCTCGTAGAGGTGCAGGTAGAGCTTTTTGACCTGCCAGGGCTCCTTCTCCTCGAGCTTGGGATGCTGATAGGACGCGTCGGCGGCCAGCGCCACGCACCTCAGTGCAGCATCCGCGGCGACCTTGTGCGCGCCGTGCCCATACTCGCCGTTCACGTCGTGCGTGACGACGACCTCCGGCTGATAGCGCCGGAAGAGCCCGGCCACATGGCGCATCACGCGGTCATAGCTCCAGCCCTCCTGCTGGTACATGCCGCGCAGCGAGGTGACATAGCGGTCCGGGAACGAGCCGAGGTCCGGATAATTGCGCTCGCCGCAGACCCACAGGCCGTCGAGCAGCTCGAGCCTGCGGTAGGGCGTCGCCGGGACGAGGTACGCCACCTGCACGGCGAGTCCGCGCTCGCCCGCGTAGTAGGGGATCGTGCCGCCCATGAAGAGGATCTCGTCGTCCGGGTGGGCAGAGATGAGCAGCAGGTCGGCCTTTTCCAGCGGGGGCTGCCACTGCTGCACCCAGTCGGGCGTCTCGCCCTCGCCGAAGACGTGCGCCTCCGCGAGGATGAGCCGGTTGCCGTTGCCCTGCGGGCGCACGATGATTTCTGCCGCGCCCTCGGGCAGCTTTGCGTAGCCGGTCAGGTAATCCGTGTCGCAGGAGGCGACGGTCGTATAGGTGCCGTCCGCGCCGCGCGCCTGCACCTCGAACGCGCACGGGCTGTTGTAGAACTGAATATACACGCCGCCGATGGTCTTGCCCTCCGGCGCGGTGATTTCAAGCCTTGCGCGGCTGCCGCTGGACGAGGCCCAGCGCGTCCTGTAATTGCGATCCGACAGACACCCAAGCGCCGAGGCGCCGGGCGCGCGCATCGCGCACTCCGCCGTGATCTCCTCCGCCGTCTGCGCGCAGGCCAGGCCCGTCCACAGCAGCAGCGCGCACATGAGCAGCAGCAAGCAGCTTCTCTTCATTCGTCGTGTTCCCCTCTCCTTTGCATGGACCTATTATACCATCTGCGGGCGCTTCCCACAAGAAAAAAGCGGCGCAAAGCCGCCTTGAGGGGAGCAATTCATCCATCCCAGATGGGAACCTGTATATGATGACGCTTTTGCTGTATTCAATTGCCGCCCACAGATCGTCCCGCTGACGCCGCATAGCCTCACCTGGCCAAGTGCAATGCTGCACATTGGCTGATCGCGGCCCGGGCGCGCACTCCCGGGCGTTCGCAAACCGGC
>CAMENN010000167.1 GCA_945928315.1 uncultured Clostridia bacterium | reverse complement strand
GCGTCTGACGGCGCTCCGGGCGGATCTCGATCGGGACCTGATAGGTCGCGCCGCCAACGCGGCGGGCCTTGACCTCAAGGCTGGGCAGGATGTTCTGCAGGCCAGCGTTGAAGACCTCCATGGCGTCCTTGCCGGTCTTCTGGGCCAGCATCTCGAACGCCTCGTAGCAGACGGACTGCGCGATGCCGCGCTTGCCGTCGAGCATGATCTGGTTGATCAGCTTGGTGACGATGGTGGTGCCGTATACCGGATCCGGCAGCACTTCACGCTTCGGTACAAAACCACGTCTCGGCATGGGTGTAACCTCCTGGATTTGTCGGGAACGGCGACAGGCCGTTCCGGTTTCTTGCAGCATGGCCCGAACGGCCATGGTTGAGCGGTTCCGCCTCAGCAACAGCGGCTCTCTTCCATGGATCTAGCACACGGTCCTGCCCGCATCGCCCTGCCGCGCGCTGTTCCAGCACGCGCGGCCGACGGTGCTTCGCGACCGGCCACCCGTTTCGGACCGACGACACCTCCGATACTGGGAGGGCGCCACTTGTTTTTCCGCTTCCGGAGAAATTACTTCTTCGGGCGCTTCGCGCCGTACTTGGAGCGGGCCTGCATGCGCTTGGCCACGCCGGCAGCGTCCAGCGCGCCGCGGATGATGTGATAGCGGACGCCAGGCAGGTCGCGGACACGGCCGCCGCGGATGAGCACGACGGAGTGCTCCTGCAGGTTGTGGCCGATGCCGGGGATGTAGCAGGTACCCTCGACGCCGTTGGTCAGGCGCACGCGGGCGATCTTACGCAGCGCAGAGTTCGGCTTCTTCGGCGTGGTGGTCTTGACAGACAGGCACACGCCACGCTTCTGCGGGCACTTCTGCAGGATGGGCGCGGTCGGCTTCGCAGCGATCGCTTTTCTTCCGTTGCGGATCAACTGGTTGATCGTAGGCATGGAAGCACCTCCTATGTTTCTTCTTCAAAATCTTGGAACACTTGCTTGCTGATGATTGTATATGAACCCGGGAACCGGGATCATAGCATGTGCGCTTTCGCGCCAAAATAGCCGGTCTGCCGCGATCGGGCAGCCGGTGCGGGAGAATCGGGGGCCGTGAGCACCGCTCTCACCTGAGCAGGCCCGCGGCGGCAGCCTTTACGTCGATGGCGCAGGCGCGGCCGAGCTTTTCCATGCTCTCCACCTCGGTGCAGGGGATGTTCATGGCGTCGCAGCGGTCGACAACGCGCTTGGTCAGCAGCAGATCCGCGTCCTTGGCGACGAACACATGGGCAACCCTGCCCTCATCCATCGCGCGCAGCAGCTGCTTGGTCCCGACAACTCGTCGGTCAACGTCGGCCAGAGCTTCATGCATAATCTCGTACTCTTCCTTTCATCGTCCTCTGCGCATACCTGTCCCAAGGACATCTGCACAGCAAACACGATAATCATACCATCTTTGTCCGCGTCTGTCAATCGGGAATTCGCAATTTTCCCTTATTTTACTGACGTTCCTCCGCCAAAGCCGTGCTTCAGCGCCATGACACCCGCTCAAAGCACAGCAACCGCATCTGCTCCTCGCCCGCGGACAGGCCGGCATCACTGCGCTTTGGCCGCAACCATTTCGGAGGACGGCCAGAGCTCGCGCAGATAGCTGTCGATGAGGCCGATATAGCTCAGCTCATTCTCGTACATCTCCGACAGGTTGAGCTCCTCGGCCTCTCCGTACCACCGCTCGCTCTCGCGCAGATACGCGCCGCTCGCGTTGATGTACGCCTCCTCGCCGCGAATCCACGCGTACAGCGCGGTTTCGGTCAGCAGCGTCTCCTTCTTCTCCTCCCAGATCGACCAGAGAACATCGCGGCACCCGTCCACGTTCAGGTCCAGCATCCGCTCCTCCATGGTCAGGCCGAGGTAGATGATGCCTTCGTTCACGATCTCGTATGTGTTGTTCATCGCATGGTCCATATCCCACGGCGTGATCATCATCCGGTATCCGTCTTCCTCGCGAAGCATCCAGATGTACCGGTTGTTGAACAGGTTTTCCCGGGTCATCCGGCACACATGGAAAAACAGAAAGTAGCTCATCGCCTGACGCGTGTCCACCACGGACTGCGCCAACTCGGTGAACGCCTCGTCGGAGAGCGCCTGCTCCCCGCTCAGATTGAGCTGCTCATATGCCTCAAAGAGCTGCTGCACCCGCGCCTCGCTGAAGTACTCCGGCACCCAGCGCACCTCCAGCATGGTGCTGATCGAATCCCGGAAATCGATCATCGGGCGTCCGCAGGCCTCATAATTGTCGTCCTTGCGCACAAGCGCACGGGCGACGCAGTCCGTGCCCAGATTGCCGCCGACGCGCTCAATCTCCTTCTCCACGCGGATGCACGGCATCAGCTCATAGATTCCCCTGTATTCGTCGTTGACGAACAGCTCGATCATCTCGCTGCCCATCTGCATGGGAACGGGCTCGCCCTCGTTCCACGCGTCCCACATCCTCCAGCACAGATGATTGATCAGCGTGGACCGGTCCCAGGCCACCCCCAGCAGCAGCCAGTCCGAATCCGGCTCCATCCCCAGCACGGCATAGTCGCTGCTCCTGTCCCGCCCCTTGCGGGACAGCTCATGGAATTCCAGCCGGTAGGACGGCTTGTCCATCGGCAGCGGGAAGCTCCCGCCCCGCAGATGAATCTGTGCGGCGCTGTTCACCGCCTCATGCTGCGCGGAGGATACCGAGGCGCGGCCCTGAACGTATTCGTCCCCGATGGGCTCCGTCTCGTCATAGGTGTGCCATGTGATGATCGGCAGACCGGTAAAGACCACGCCGAAATAGGCGTATTCCGTGTCGGTATACGCCAGCAGCTCGTAGCGGTAGCCCTCGCGGATGGCATCCGCACAGAAATCGTAGGCATAATCGTCGATCCAGACGACCGTGACACCGGGCGCGTCCTCCACGCTCAGCGCCAGCTCCGGCCAGTCATCCTCGTGCTCCACGCCCAGTGTGCAATAGAACGTGTCGCTCCCGGTGTCGTGGCCCAGCGCGCTGTCCCCGTTGACCATGCTGCGCACCAGCGGGGCCTGCGCCTCCTGCCGCTCGTCCTCGATGGCCCAGGCGTCCTCGATGTCGATCAGCCCGCCGACGGCCGTGCGCTCATGTGCCTCGTCCGCGGCGTACAGATAGGCCAGCTCCGTCGGCACGTCCTCCCGCCCCTCCGGGAGCAGGACGGTGAGGCCGGCCAGCAGCAGCAGGGCCAGAAGAATCGCCGGAATGGCCAGACGCTCCCCGCGGCGCGGATAGCGTTCCTGCCGGTATTGCGCGGCCTCGTGATCGGAAACCATACTTACAGCTCCCTCAGCGCATCCACCAGCGCCGTTTTGCCCTCTGTCTTTTCGTCCTTCATCTTGATGATGCGCGCCGGGACGCCCGCCACCACGGCGTTCGCCGGAACATCCTGCGTGACCACGGCGCCCGCAGCGACGACCGCGCCGTCGCCCACGCTCACGCCCTCGATGATGACCGCATTCGCGCCGATGAGCACGTTGTCTCCCACGGTGACGGGCTTTGCGCTCGGCGGCTCGACCACGCCCGCGAGCACCGCGCCCGCGCCGACATGGCTGTGCCTGCCGACGATCGCGCGCCCGCCGAGCACGGCGCCCATGTCGATCATCGTGCCCTCGCCGATGACCGCGCCGATGTTGACAATCGCGCCCATCATCACGACGGCGCCGTCGCCGATCTCCACGCGGTCGCGGATGATCGCGCCCGGCTCTATGCGCGCGTTGACGGCCTTGGTGTCCAGCAGCGGCAGCGCGCTGTTGCGGCGGT
>CAMENN010000166.1 GCA_945928315.1 uncultured Clostridia bacterium | reverse complement strand
ATAGAATAATCTGCCTGAATTTGCTTCGGGCAGATTTTTGATGCGGATTCCATTCGAAAGTGCTTTGAAGCGCGAAGCGAAGAAGGGCCCGGGGACGGGTCTCTGGCGGGGTTTGGGGCGGCGCCCCTGAGCAGGTTTGGGACCGAAGCCGAGCGCGCCCTGTGGGCGAAGAAGCGAGGCGGAGCGTCTGGAAACGGAAAGGAGCGCTTGCGCGACTATTCCGTTTCCCGGGTCGGCAGTCCCAAAGAATCCCGAAAAAAGAAATCTCAGGGCGGGCTGCAAAGCGGCCTGCGATGGAGACGGATGCGATTGACAACGTATGAACTCAGGGGAAAATCCGTGTGACATGCTTCATCCGCCGCTGCTTCTGCGGCGGATTCGTCACGGAATCATGGAATAACGGGAGGTCGGAAGATGGCCAAAAAGGCTGCGTCAAAAAAGAAGACGACCAAGAGAAAGGTGAGCGGCCGGCGCGGCACGCCCGCGCGCAGGAAGAGCGCCGCGCCGGTGGAGGTGCGCGGTGTCATCGGCATTGCGGTGCTGTGCCTGGGGCTGCTGGCGCTGGCCTGCCAGTTCATCCCCTCGGGCGGCGGGTTCCTCAACCAGTGCGTGCTGCTGGTGCGCGGCCTCGGCGGCACGCTGTGCCTGCTGCTGCCGCTGATGGTCTGCTGGGCGGGCGTGACGCTCGTGTTCTTCTCCAGCCGCCGGGTGAGCGTGCGCACGATGGTCTGCGGCGCGCTGCTGTTTCTGTTCGTGGAGACGATCTTTCAGCTCTTCCAGGTCAATCTGATCACCTCCGCGCTGATGGCGGATGGGAAGGAGGCGGGCTATATCGGCTTCCTCGCCCGGTCCTATCAGTACGATTCGTACAACTGCAGCGGCGGCGGCCTCATCGGCGCGCTGCTGGCCTGGCCGCTGTACCGCGCGCTCGACGTGTGGGGCGGCGTGGTCGTGCTGGTGTGCGCCTGCGTGATGGTGCTGATGGTGCTCACCGGCGTGTCTTTCACGTCGCTGGGCATGAGCCTGTCCGAGTGGCTGGATGACTGGCGCGTGCAGCGCCGGGAGAAGCGCGAGGAGCGCGAGGCCCTGCGCAGCGCCCGCGAGGAGAAGGCGCTCGAGGAGGAGCGCGTGCTCGCCGAGCAGCGCCAGCAGCGCCGCGCCGAGCGGGAAAAGGCGGAGCGCGAGCGCCTCGAAAGGGAAGAGGCGGCACGCCGCGCCGCACAGGAGCAGGCCGCAGCGCAGCAGGCTGTGCAGAGCGCGCCCGATCCCGCCCCGCAGGACGAGCCTCCCGCGAAGGGGCGCAAGGGCCGCGCGAAGCTGACCGTGATCGAGCCGCAGGCGCCCGATCCCTCGCCGGAGCCGGTGTTTGCCGGGGAGGAAGCGCCTGCGCCGAAGCACCCCGCGCCCGCGCGCAGGACGAAGCGTGGCAGCGACGCGCCACTGTACATCGAGCGCAGCGACGAGTTTGAGCGCTCGGGCATCGACGAGCGTCAGGACGTCCATGAGCGCCGCCGCCGTCCTGCCTTCACCATGCAGGAGGCGGAAAACGAGTTCCTCTACGGCATGAACGCTGCGCCGCAGCAGCCGCAGGGGGATGCGCCGGAGCAGGCATATACGCCGCAGGGCTACGCGCCGGAGCAGGCATATGCGCCGGAGCAGGCATATACGCCGCAGGGCTACGCGCCGGAGCAGCAGTATACACCGCAAGGCTACGCGCCGGAGCAGGCATATGCGCCGGAGCAGCAGTACGCACCGCAGGGCTACGCGCCGGAGCAGGGCTACGCACCGGAGCAGGGCTACGCGCCGGAGCAGGCATATGCGCCGGAGCAGACCTATACACCGGAACAGGCGCATGTACCGGAGCAGTCCTGTACGCCGGAGCCGGAATACGGGCAGACGGACGCTGCCCCGCAGGCGGATCCGGACTACACGGTATCGACCGAGCCGGACGATGTGCCCTGGGACGACACTCCGGCGGCCGCGGCGCCCGACACCGTTCCGGACGCGGGCTTTGCACCGTTCTCGGCGGGCAGCTACACCCCGCCCTCGTCGATCCCCGCGCGCGGCGTGCCCGCACGGCGGGAGCCGCCTGCCAATCCGGTGGACGTGACAAAGCCGCGCCAGCTCACCTTCGCGGAGCAGGACGCGGCGGGCGGGGACAAGGTCATCACCCAGCTGCGCGGCAGCCGGCTGGACGGCACGCCGCTGGTCATGCCCCAGCGGGAGACGCACGCGGCTCCGCCGCCCGTCGAGGAGACGTACATGTATCCGCCGATCGACCTGCTCAATCGCAGCAGCAGCACGCAAGATCCGAACTTGAACGCCAAGATCGAGCAGGGCTCGCGCAAGCTGCTCGCCACGCTGGAGAGCTTCGGCGTGCAGGCGAAGCTCACGCACGTCACCCACGGCCCGGCCATCACCCGCTACGAGCTGCAGCCCGCCCCGGGCGTCAAGGTCTCGCGCATCGTCGGCCTGGTGGACGACATCGCGCTGAACATGGCCGCCGACGGCGTGCGCATCGAGGCGCCGATTCCCGGCAAGCCCGCCGTAGGCATCGAGATCCCCAACGAGAAGATCGAGACGGTCTCCCTGCGCGACGTGCTGGAAAGCCCGGAGATGACGCGCCAGAAGTCCCCGACGGCCGTGGCCCTGGGCAAGGGCATCTCCGGCACGCCGGTGGTCGCCGACATGGCGAAGATGCCGCATGTGCTCATCGCCGGCGCGACGGGCTCCGGCAAATCCGTGTGCATCAACACGATCATCAACTCGATCATCTACCGCGCCTCGCCCAAGGAGGTGCGCCTCATCCTCATCGACCCGAAGGTCGTCGAGCTGTCGGTCTACAACGGCATCCCGCATCTGCTGGTGCCGGTCGTCACCGACCCCAAGAAGGCCAGCGCGGCGCTGTCCTGGGCCGTGGTGGAGATGGAGCACCGCTACAAGCGCTTCGAGACGATGGGCGTGCGCAACATCGAGGGCTACAACCACGCCATCGGCCCCGGCGAGGAGCCGATGAGCAAGATCATCGTCATCATCGACGAGCTGGCCGACCTCATGATGGTCGCCCCGGGCGAGGTGGAGGAATCCATCTGCCGCCTGGCTCAGCTGGCGCGCGCCGCGGGCATCCACCTGGTCATCGCCACGCAGCGCCCGTCCGTCAACGTCATCACCGGCGTCATCAAGGCGAACATCCCCAGCCGCATCGCGTTCGCCGTGTCCTCCCAGATCGACAGCCGCACGATCCTCGACGCGGGCGGCGCGGAAAAGCTGCTGGGCAAGGGCGATATGCTCTATGCGCCGCAGGGCGCGGGCAAGCCCACGCGCGTGCAGGGCTGCTTCGTCTCCGACGACGAGGTGCAGCGCATCGTCGATTACGTGCGCGGCAAGCATGAGGCCGACTACAACGAGGACGTCATCGAGCAGATGAACAGCGCCGCGGAGGAGGAAAAGGCCGCCGCGGGCGACGCGCCCGCCAGCTCGGAGGCGGTCGATGAGATGCTGAACAAAGCCATCGATCTGGCCGTGGAGGCCGGACAGGTCTCCATCAGCATGCTGCAGCGGCGCCTGCGCGTGGGCTATGCGCGCGCGGGACGGCTCGTGGACGAGATGACCCTGCGCGGCATCACCGCCGAGGCCGAGGGCCCGACCAAGCCGCGCACCGTGCTCATTTCGCGCGAGGAATGGCGGCGCATGCAGGAAAACGGGGAATGACCGCCGAAACATAAGAAGAAGCGGATACTATTTGCAGATCAACGGGCCATAAGCGCGAAGCGATGAAGGGGTCTGGGGACCCCGGGAAACTCGCATAGTCGTGCCGCAAGCGGTACTCC
>CAMENN010000165.1 GCA_945928315.1 uncultured Clostridia bacterium | reverse complement strand
GCCAGCGCGTTTTGCAGCTCCGTGATGACGCCGGAGATCTCGTTGAACGGCTTGGTGTACTGGTTCGCGTAGGAGAGGAAGCTCGACAGCCCGCCGACGGTCAGCGCCCCGCCGACGACGCTCAGCGCACCCGTCAGGCCCACGCCCGCATACACCAGCGAGTTGACGAAGCGCGTGCACGGGTTGGTCAGCGAGGAGAAGAACACCGCCCGCAGCGAGCAGGCACGCAGCCGCTCGTTGACCTCGTCAAACTGCTCGAGCGAGCGCGCCTCGTGCCCGAATGCCTGCACCAGCTTCTGCTCGCCGATGACCTCGTCGATGAGCGCGGTCTGCTCGCCGCGCGTCTGCGATTGCAGGCGGAACATGGAATAGGTGCGGCTGGCGATGAAGTTGGCCACCAGCAGCGACACCGGCGTGATCAGCACCACCACCAGCGTGATGCGCGGGCTGAGCGTCAGCATGAACACGAGCGTGCCCAGAATCGTGACCAGGCCGGTGAACAGCTGCGTAAAGCCCATGAGCAGGCCGTCGGCGAACGTGTCCGCGTCGGAGATCATCCGGCTGACCGTGTCGCCGGAGGGATGTGCGTCCAGATACGACAGCGGCAGCGACTGAATGTGCGCAAACGCATCGCGGCGGATGTCCTGCACGGTCAGGTAGGTGATCCGGTTGTTGATGACGTTCATGACCCACTGCGCGGCGGCGGTCAGCAGCACGCACACGCCGATGGTGAGCAGCACCGTGCGCAGCGTGTCAAAATCGACCGCGCCCACGCCGAGGAGACAATCGACCGCCCGGCCCACGAGGATCGGGACGTAGAGCGTCAGCGCGACGGTGATCAGCGCGAGAACCAGCGAGAGCGCGAGCATCGGCAGATAGGGGCGGATGTAGCGCAGCACGCGGCGCATCGTCGCGCCCTGGGAACGGAGCTTGTTGTTCTTCTCAGCCATGGGTGCGCACCTCCTCGGCCTCGAACTGGGAGGCGTAGATTTCCTGATAGACCGCGCAGGAGGCAAGCAGCTCCTCGTGCGTGCCCATGCCCACGACCAGGCCGTCGTCGAGCACGAGGATGAGGTCGGCAAAGCGGATGGACGCCGCGCGCTGGGAGACGATGAACGTCGTCGGCGGGTTCTCCATCTGGCGGATGGCCCGGCGCAGGTTCGCGTCGGTCGCGTAGTCGAGCGCGGAGGCGCTGTCGTCGAGGATCAGGATCTCCGGCTTGCGCACGAGCGCGCGCGCGATCGTCAGGCGTTGGCGCTGGCCGCCGGAGAAGTTGCGGCCGCCCTGCTCGACCGGCTCGTCGAGTCCCTTCTCCTTCGAAGCGACGACGTCGAGCGCCTGCGCGACGCCCAGCGCGTCAGCGAGGTCCTGCTCGGTGGCGCTTTCGTTGCCCCAGAGCAGGTTGCTGCGGATGGTGCCCTTGAAGAGCATCGCCTTCTGCGGCACGACGGCGATGCGCCTGCGCAGCTCGTCCTTGCGCAGTTTCGTCACGTCGATGCCGTCCACAAGCACGCGGCCCTCGGTCGCGTCGTAGAAGCGGGGGATGAGGTTCACCAGCGACGTTTTGCCGCTGCCCGTGCCGCCGATGACACCGATGGTCTGGCCCGGCTGCGCGGTGAAGGTGACGTTTTGCAGCGTGTCGTCGCCCGCACCGTGATAGCGCAGGCTCACGTCCTCAAAGGCGACGGCGCCGCGGGGTGCATCCGCCGCGGGAATCAGCTCGCCGTCGCGCTGGGAGGAGCGCACGGAGAGCACCGTCGCGATGCGCCCAGCGCAGGCCATGGACTTGGTCAGTGTGATGATCAGGTTGGCCATCTTGACCAGCTCGACGAGGATCTGGCTCATGTAGTTGTAGAGCGCGACGACCTGGCCCTGCGAAAGCGTGCCCGCGTTCACGCGGATGGCGCCCGCCTGCAGCAGCAGGATGACCGCGGCGTTGATGACGACGTAGGTGACGGGGTTCATCGCCGCGGAGACGCGGCCCACGGCCAACTGCATGCGGGTGAGGAGCTGATTGCGGCGGTTGAACGCCCCGGTTTCGCTCTCCTCCTTGCAGAAGGCACGGATAACGCGCACGCCGGTCAGGTTTTCGCGCGTGGCGGCGGTGACACTGTCCAGCTGGCCCTGCACGCGGCGGTACATCGGGATCGTGGCGAGCATGATGCCGAAGACGATTACGCACAGCACGGCGATCACGCCCGCGAAGATCAGCGCGCAGCCCGCGTCGATCGTGAAGGCCATGATCATCGCGCCGAAGACCACGAACGGCGAGCGCAGCAGCAGGCGCAGCGTGAGGTTCACGCCGGTCTGCACCTGGTTGACGTCGCTGGTCATGCGGGTGACGAGCGTGGAGGTCGTCAGCGTATCGATCTCCGTGTAGCTGAGCGACTGGATGTGCGCCATGAGCGCGTGGCGGAGCTTCGCGGAGAAGCCGATGGCCGCGCGCGCGGCGAAATACTGCGCCGTGACGGCGCTGATCAGCCCCACCAGCGCGAGGATGCCCAGCCAGGCGACCATGCGCAGGATGTAGGGGATGTCGTTGCCCGGAATGCCACGGTCGATGATCGCGGCGACGATCAGCGGGACGATCAGCTCGAAGGAGGCCTCCAGCAGCTTGAAGAGCGGGCCGAGCACGCACTCCTTTTTGAAGTCCTGAAGGTAGACGAGCAGTTTTTTCAAATCTCTCACCTGCTTTTTCCGTAATGAACATTCCTATTATAAGGCCCGGCACGGAGTTTGGCAAGAATCAGTTCTTGCAGCCCCGAAAACCGCACAAATGGTCTGATGAATGTGAAGGAATTGACGAAAGGAATATTTGAAATTTGTGCAGGATTTTTTGATCCGATGAAGAAATATACACCGTTATGCAATGACCCGGGAAGGATTCGGAAGAACCGAAGAAAAGGACGGAGGAAAACACCATGGCTTATGCGTATGACATTCCCTTTCATGTGGATCTGAGTGGCCGCGTCGCGCTGGTGACGGGCGGCAACGGCGGCATCGGCGGCATGTACAGCCGGGCGCTGGCGGCGTGCGGCGCGACGGTCATCGTGCTCGGGCGCAACCTGGAGCGCTGCCAGCTGGTCGTCGATGAGATCGTGCAGGGCGGCGGGCAGGCCGTCGCCATCACCGCGGACGTGACCGACGAGGCGGCCATGCTGCGCGTGAAGGATGAGGTGGAGCAGCGCTTTGGCAGGCTGAACATCCTCATCAACGCGGCGGGCGGCAACGTGCGCAGCGCGACCGTGCCGCAGGAGCAGATGGCCGACGGCGGGGACGCGACGTTCTTCGACGTCGCGACGGAGAACATCCAGAAGGAGCTCGACCTCAACCTGCGCGGCACCTGGCTGCCCTGCAAGGTGCTCACCCCGCTGATGCTGGGTCAGGAGGGCGCGTGCGTGATCAACATCTCGTCGATGAGTGCGTTCCTGCCGCTGACGAAGATTCCGGGTTATTCCGCGGCGAAGAGCGGCGTGTCGAACTTCACGCAGTGGCTGGCGACGTACCTGGCCAGGAGCGGCGTGCGCGTGAACGCGGTGGCGCCGGGCTTCTTCCTGACGGAGCAGAACCACGCTTTGCAGTTCAACCCGGACGGCACGCCCTCCGCGCGGCAGAAGAAGATCATCGCGGGCACGCCGATGGGCCGCTACGGCGAACTGAAGGAGCTGATCGGCGCGATGCTGTTCCTGGTGGATGAGCGTGCGGCGGGCTTTGTGACCGGCGTGGTGCTGCCGGTCGATGGCGGATACAGCGCGTACTCCGGCGTGTAAAGCCGCTTCAAACCGCGCGAAGCGAGGAAGGGAGTCTGAGGGACCCGGGAAACTCGCATAGTCGTGCCGCAAGCGGCACTCCTTGCGATTTCCG
>CAMENN010000164.1 GCA_945928315.1 uncultured Clostridia bacterium | reverse complement strand
TCCCTTGACTGTTCTCCAGATCCCTAAGTGTAACCTATGTTTGACACTTCAACAACACCACCGGCGCGGATTCGTCAAGGGGCGCTTGCTTTTTTTCGCGCAATCTGCTATAATGCGCACGACAACCGCATGGACTGTTCGAAACCATCCAGTCCTTAAACAAAACTATGGGCCGAAGGGGCGCAGTGTGTCCCTTCCATACGGCCTTGCGCCGTTTTTTTCTTGCGAAAAAGCGGTGCGGGGCCAGCGGCTGTCGCCCGGCAAGGAGTACATATCATGAAAGCCGTATCCCAAAACACCCGCACACTCGTCCGCGCGGCGATCATCGCCGCCCTGTACACGGTGCTGACGCTGCTGCTCCAGCCCCTCTCCTACGGCGAGGTGCAGATCCGCTTTTCCGAAGCGCTGACCCTGCTGCCCATCCTGCTGCCGGAGGCGGTGCCCGCGCTGGCCGTGGGCTGCCTGCTCTCGAACATTCTGGGCGGCTGCACGATCTTTGACATCGTCTTCGGCACGCTGGCCACGCTGCTGGCGGCCCTGTGCACGCGCAAACTGCGCGATCGCTTCTGGCTGGCCGCGCTGATGCCCGTGCTCTTCAACGGCGTCATCGTCGGCGCGGTCGTGCACTACTGCTACGCGCCCATCTTCCCGCTGCCGCTGAGCATGCTGAGCGTCGCCGCGGGCGAGGCCGTCGCCTGCCTGATCGTCGGTCCGCTGCTCATCCGCGTCATGAAGCGGATTCCGCAGGAGCTGATGGCGTAATCCCTTTTCCCGGAAAAAGCGGACGCTGCCGGAATTTCCGCACGCCTCTGCAGAATCGCCCAAAAAGCCGCCGGCCGTCCGGAAAGCATCTTTCCGAACGGCCGGCGGCTTTTTGGCTGGTGATGTGTTCATGCTTTGCTTCGCGCGGTTTCAAGCATCTCTGTCACTTTCCTCACCACATATTCTGCGGCGCGGTGGGGCAATAGGTCAGGTACGCCAGCACGACCGTGGAGGCGTCCGGCATGGACAGGCAGACGACCGGCGGCGCGCCCCGGCGGTTCACGTCCTCCAGCTCCGCGGAGAGGAAGAACAGGCCGCTCGCCTGCGCGACGCGGTGCACATAGCCGAAGCGCACGTCCTCCCACGGCATGTACATGCCCCGGCCGATGCACACGCCCTTGTCGCTGTACGCCGGGCAGACGGAGAACGCCACCGCGACGCGACAGAGGAGGAACAGCCCCGCCGCGCACATCGCAAACGCGCCGAGGGTCAGCACGATGGCGGCGTCCACACGGTCGAGCCGCGCGCCGCGGATGAGCATCAGCCCGCCGGTGATCAGCGCCAGCGCGGCGGCGGGGAGCATGCCCAGCGCATAGAGCGCCGCCTGATGCCAGAGCATGCGCATGCCGCGCGGACGCCTGCGGCGCGGCACGGGCGTCAGATCCACTTCAAACGGACAGAAGGTCTGCACCGCGCGGGCGAGCTTGCGGCTCAGCGGCACGACGAAGCCCCAGCCGCCGCAGCGCGGCGCGAGGTGGAGCATGTGCAGAAAGTCGGGCGAACGGCCGTACAGGCCATAGAGGTACATGCGGCGGCTGTTGCAGCAGAGCGCGCCGAGCGCGGAGACATCCTCCCAGTCCGTGCGGCGCATGTGCATGAGGAAGCCGACGCCCACGCCCGCGTCATCGACGACAAAGCGGCAGGACATCAGTGCGACGCTCAGGAGCAGGCCGAGCACGGTCGCGCAGAGCAGCACCTGTGCCCAGCCGTGCAGTCCGGCGCTGACGCAGGCGTCCCGACCGAGTGCACAGGCCAGCGTCACCGCGCAGCACAGCGCGCTCAGCCGCGGATAGCGCTTCACCCTCATGGCATCACCTCCCTTTCATGGACGGCAGGATCAGGGATAGCAAAAGGAAGGGGCCCCTGCTCGCCGCGGGATGCCCCTCCCCGGTTCATGCGATTATCCGGCCGACGGCATCACGGCTTGCTCGGCGGCAGCGTGGCCTCCGGAACGGCCGTGGCGGCAGGCGTGCTCTCCGTCTCCGGCTCCTCGGTCTGCGTGCCGAAGCCGTAGCCCTCCTTCGTGCCCGGGAGCACATCCACCAGCTCGATCTCCGGCTCGGCGTTCTGCTGCTCCTCCTCGGCCTTCGCGGCAGCCTCGGCAGCCTCCGCCTCGGCGCGGGCCGCAGCCTCGGCCTCCTCGCGCATGCGCTGCGCCTTCGCCACCGCTGCCGCGGTCTGCGGCTGACGGCCGGAGGATACGACGTTCAGCGCCTTCTCCATGTAGGGATACGGGCAGTCGCTCTCCAGCTTGGTGTCGCGGTAGGTGTTCGAGGAGGTATGGCGTCCGGCGCGCAGCTCCACGTGCGTGTAGTCCGTGCCGGAATTGGTGTTGCCCTCGACGGCGATGGGCGTGCCGGCCTCCACGACGTCGCCGCGGCGCACGGCGATGTCCTCGCAGTGCAGATAGAGCACGGTGACGTCGAGCTCCGCGTTGTAGATGCCGACGGTGCCGTTGCTGTCGCCCGCGCGGGTGACCTCGCCGCCGATGATGGCGTGCAGCGCGGCGCCCGGCTCACAGATGAAGTCGATGCCCTCATGCACGCCGGAGAAGCCGACCTTGCCGCCGTTGCCGCGGATGCGGTCGCAGTACTGGCCGTAGTAGAGCGCGGTCTCGCCGATGTCGCTGCCGTAGAGCGCGGTGCGCATGGCGTCGGTGATGTCCAGCACGATGGGTGCGAGGGCATAGCTGCCGTCCTCATCGAGCACGAAGTACTCGGCGGGCACGGTGCTGTCGAACGGGGTCAGGCCCCAGTTTCCATGGTTGTAGGCGTACACATTGTCGTAATACGTCACCTTGCGGGTGCGCACGACCTTGTTGCTGCCGACGAACCAGCGGTACTCGGTGACGACGCCTTCGGGCAGCGCGTCCTCCGCATCCGGCTCCGCCTGGGCCTCCGCTGCGGTCTCCTCGACCGGCGGAACCTCCTCAGCGGGCTGAGCGGCATCCCTGGCCGTATCCTCGGCCAGCGCGCCGGCCGTCAGCAGCAGGCTCATGAGCACGAGCGCCGCGATTTTCATCTTTTTCATTCCAATAAACCTCCGAAATCAAGGCATAATCAGGGAATCCTTCTCCCCTCATTATACCAGACGGCGATGAAAACACAAGCATTTTTTGCCGAATTCCCGCCAAAGCGGGACAAAACCGTCGAATGTATGCTATCATATGCCCATCACGCATATCATAGGAAAAGAGGGGTTTTGCGATGGAGCACCTGTCCCTTCGCCTGCGCAGGGGGATGGCCTGGGCGCTGTGCATCGGCTGGATGGCATTCATCTTCCTCATGTCGGCGATGCCGGGGGACGTCTCCGGGGCGCAGAGCGGCACGGTGGTGCGCATTCTGCTTGCGCTGCACGACGCGCTGTTCGGGCATGCCGAGCTGAGTCCGCAGGCGCTCTCGCTGCTGGAGACGCTGGTGCGCAAGGGCGCGCACATGGCGGAGTACGCCGTTCTGGCGCTGCTTTTGTGCCATGCGATGCGCCTGTCGGGCATGAAGCGGCCTGCGCGCCGGGCGCTGCTTGTGTGCCTTGTCTATGCCGCGACGGACGAGTTTCACCAGAGCTTTGTCGGCGGACGCGGACCGAGCCCGGTCGATGTGATGATCGATACAGCGGGCGCGGCGCTGGCAATGGCCGCGAGAGGAATCATAAAAAAGCTGCGAAGATCAGCGCGAAGCGAGGAAGGGTCAAGGGGTGATACCCCTTGCGGGGTCTAGGGAGCCGAAGCCTGCCGCCGCCAGTGGCGGATGCAGGCAGGCGGAGCGCTGGAATCGCAAGGAGCGCCTAATGAGGCGCGACTATGCGAGTTTCCCGGACTCGCGCCCCTAGTGGGGTTTGGGGCAAAGCCCCAACGTCCCCCATCGCGAAGCGCCCCTGAAAACGTCCAGTTTCAGAGCAGGCTGCGAAGCAGCCTA
>CAMENN010000163.1 GCA_945928315.1 uncultured Clostridia bacterium | reverse complement strand
GCGCTCGTCGGCGACGACGACGCGGTAGAACGGCTTCTTCTTCATGCCCATTCTCTTGAGACGAATCTTGACCATAATCGTATCCTCCTTGAATTCAGGAAAAAATGTTTATATCCCTCAATCGTTAAGATTGCTGGCGGCTGTGTCAGCGGCCCATCGGGAAGCGCATGCGCCCCCGCTTGCCGCGCGTCTGGTTCATGACCATCTTCATCTGCTTCTTCGCTTCCTCGAACTGGCGGATGAGCTGGTTGACGTCCTGAACGGTGGTGCCGCTGCCCGCTGCGATGCGGCGGCGGCGGCTCGCGTTGAGGATCTCCGGATGGCGGCGCTCCCGCGGGGTCATCGAGCGGATGATCGCCTCGGGCTTGTTCATCGCGTCGTCCGGGATGTCGATGTCGCCGATGTTGCTCATGCCCGGCAGCATCTTGAGGATGCCGGAGAGCGGGCCCATCTTCTTGATCTGCTGCATCTGGGCAAGGAAGTCCTCGAGCGTCAGATCCGCATTCTTCATCTTGCGGGCCAGGCCGGCGGCCTCCTGCTCGTCGATCTGGATGTTCTCCTGCGCCTTTTCGATGAGCGTCATCACGTCGCCCATGCCCAGGATGCGGGAGGCCATGCGGTCGGGGTGGAACGGCTCGATGTCCCCGAGCTTTTCGCCGGTGCCGGCGAACTTGATCGGCTTGCCCGTCACCGCGCGCACGGAGAGCGCCGCGCCGCCGCGGGTATCGCCGTCGAGCTTGGTGAGGATCACGCCGGTGATCTCGAGCTTCTCGTTGAACGTGCTCGCGACGTTCACAGCGTCCTGACCGGTCATCGCGTCGATGGTCAGCAGGATCTCGGTGGGATGCACGGCCTCGCGCACGCGGGCGAGCTCGTCCATGAGCGCCTCGTCGATGTGCAGGCGGCCGGCGGTATCCAGAATCACGACGTCGTGCTGATGGCTGCGGGCGAACTCGACGGCCTCCTTCGCGGTAGCGACGGGGTCCTGCGTGCCGCGCTCGAAGACCGGCACGCCCACCTGAGCGCCGACGACCTGCAGCTGCTTGATGGCGGCCGGACGGTAGATGTCGCAGGCGACCAGCAGCGGCCTCTTGCCGTCCTTTTTGAGCCAGTTTCCCAGCTTGGCGGCCATGGTCGTCTTGCCGGCGCCCTGCAATCCGCAGAGCATGAACACGGTCACCGGCGAGGACGAATACTGCAGCCTCGCGTTGCTGCCGCCCATCAGCGCCGTCAGCTCTTCGTTGACCACCTTGACGACCTGCTGCTGGGCGCTCAGGCTTTCCATCACCTCGAGGCCCACACAGCGCTCGGTGGTCTTTTTGACAAAGTCCTTGACGACCTTGTAGTTGACGTCGGCCTCCAGCAGCGCCATGCGCACCTCGCGCATGACCAGCTTGACATCCTCCTCCGTCAGCTTGCCCTTGCCGCGCATTTTGCCAAAGGCCTGCTGCAGCCGCTGCGTCAATCCTTCAAAGGCCATCTTACTCCTCCTCCTGGGAAAGCAGCCCGGCCAGGAGCTCGCGGGCGCGCTGCGCCTCATCCCCCGGCGCGTCCCGCAGGATGGAAAGGCAATCGCCCAGCCCCTGCGTCAGCCGCCTGTATCGCTCAAGCAGCCCCAGCTGCCGTTCATATGCTTCAAGCTGGCGAGCGCCGCGGTGAACCGCGTCGTAGACGCCCTGGCGGGAGATGCCCTCCTGCGCCGCGATCTCCGAGAAGGAGAAGTCCTCCTCGCAGTAGAGCGACAGGAGCTTCCTCTGCCTGTCGGTGAGCAGCGGGCCGTAGAAATCAAACAGCCAGCCGATCTCGATGCGATCCTCCACAGGCGCCTCCTCGTAAAGTGAAAACACTTGACAGCTTGAACATTATACACCCGTGCGCGCCGCCTGTCAAGGCTTTTTGCTTGACAGCCGCGCGGAAATTTCGCGCTCCGCCTGCGCGATCGCCGCACAGACCGCCTCCCGCTCCAGCGCATGCACCGGACGGATAGCCCCCGGCGCGCCCGCGCTCACCCGTCTGCACAGCCAGACGACGCCGTGCCACCGGCCGAACTTGTAGCCCGTATCCGGGAAGCGCCCGACCTGCGCAAAGCCCATGCACTCATGCAGCGCGATGCTCCCGGCGTTGGAGGCGGTGATGCACGCGTAGAGGTTCACATAGCCCTGCATCTGCAGCAGGCGCATGAGCAGCGCATAGAGCGGCGCGCCCAGCCCGCGATGGACAAACCCCTCCGCCAGATAGATGGACAGCTCCGCGTTCCACTGATAGGCGGCGCGCTCGGCCTGCCGGTGCGCGTAGGCATAGCCCGCCAGCTCGCCGTCGATCTCCAGCAGCAGGTACGGAAACGCCTCCGCGATGCCCGCAACCCGCGCGGCAAACGCCTCCGCGCCGGGCACCTCCGTCTCAAACGTGACCGCCGTCCGCTCGATATAGGGCGCATAGACCGCGAGGATGCGCGCCGCGTCCCTCTCCGGGTCGGCGAATCGGATGCGCACGCTCATGCCGCGTCCTCCTGTTGGGCGCGGTTGACCACCGCGATGCTCACGCTGACGAGCACGAGCGCGGCGCCGTAGCGCAGCAGCGGCACGTCAGCGCCGCGGTCCACCAGCAGCAGCGAGAGCAGCACGCCGAATACCGGCTGCAAGAACGTGAACACGGCGACGCGGGAGACGGGATTGACCTTCAGCAGCACGGCCCAGATCGAATACGCGACGGCGGAGACCATCGCCAGATACAGCAGCACGAGCAGCGCCAGGGCGCTCTGCGGGTGCAGCCGTCCGCCGAGCAGCAGCCCTGCGATAATCATCGTCGCGCCGCCGAGCACGAACTGCCAGCCGCTCAGGCAGACCGGCTCCTCATGCTGGCTGTAGCGCTTGATGAGCCCCGAGGAGACCGCGGATGCGCACATGGAGATGACGAGAAAGCCCTCGCCGAGCAGGCTGACGGACGGGTCGATGTGCATGCCGTCCATGTTGACCAGCACGATGCCCGCCACGCCGATGAGGCCGCCCAGCCACTTGCGCGCGTTCATGCGCTCCGTGCGGAAGAGATAGCAGGCGATGAGGATCGTGACAAACGCGCTGAGTCCCTGAATGATCGCGCCCTTGACGGACGTGGTGTGCGCCACGCCGATGTAGAAGAAGACGTACTGCGCGATCGTCTGCACGAGCGAGAGGCGCGCCACGCGGCCCCAGTTGCCCGGTCGGGGCAGCACAACATGCCGGTGCTGCACGCTGGTGATGGCCACGGCGAGCAGGCCCGCGAGCGTGAAGCGGCAGCCCGCGAAGAGAATCTGCGAGGCGGTCTCCCCCTCCGGGATGGCGAAGAGCCGGTAGCCGAGGTTGATGAACGGGACGGCGCTGCCCCAGAGCAGGCAGCACAGGCACGCCAGCAGCGTGACGACGGCCGGGCGCGTGAGGGTTTCCTTTTTCATGGCGGCATCTCCTGAAATGAAAAATGAAAGGCAGCTTGAAACCAGCGCGAAGCGAAGAAGGGGTCTGGGGACCGGAGCCTGCCGCGCCCAGTGGGCGGAACAGGCAGGCGGGCTTCCCGGACTCTGAGTCCCTGGTGGGGTCAAGGGGCAAAGCCCCTTGGCAGGGTTTGGGGGACTGAAGCCCGCCGCCGCCAGTGGCGGATGAAGGCGGGCGGAACGTCTGGAAACGGAAAGGAGCGCTTGCGCGACTATTCCGTTTCCCGGATAGCCGCCCCAACGTTCCCCCATCGCGAAGCGATCAAAGAAAAAAGCAGTCAGGGAGCGAAGCGATACCTGACGGTCGGGGTTGCGCATAGCCGGGCAGAGCCGCAAAGCCAAACTTCCGCGTCGCCTTCCGGACAGCATGGCAACCGCAAAGCCCTGCGCACCTTTCTGCGCTCCGGAGTCGTCCGACCTCCGTATCTGCACCAGTATACCACCATCCGGCCAAAAATCAAGCCGGTTTTCCCGCCGAGGTTGACCCTCCGTGTTGAAGTGTCAAACATAGGTTACACTTAGGGATCTGGAGAACAGTCAAGGGA
>CAMENN010000162.1 GCA_945928315.1 uncultured Clostridia bacterium | reverse complement strand
CGCCGGAGAGCGAGACCAGCGCGTTGGCGAGCATGACGCCTGCCGTACGCGTCAGGTCCGCATTGATGGAGGAGGAGCGCACCATTTCCTCGTTGTCTCCCGTCGCGCGGATCGCCATGCCGGGACGCGTGAAGAAGAACACGCTCAGCGCGGCGACCAGCAGGGTCACAATGCACAGTGTGAGCACGAGCACCTGCGCGTTGGTCTCCTTCAGGAAGCCCTGTCCGCACACCGGCAGCGCACCAAAGAGGCGATAGATAGTCGAGCTGGACGCGTTGACCATCGCGCCGGAGGCGTTCTTCACCTGCGACTGGAGATAGAGGTTCGATTGCCCGCCGAGTACCGCATAATTGACGGTGTACAGCCCCGTGGAGACGAGGATGCCGGAGAGGATCGGCTCGACCTTCAGCTTCGTTTGCAGCAGCGCAGTGAAAAAGCCTGCCAGCGCACCGGCGAGCGCACCGCATACCAGCGCAAGAACCGGGTGCCCCGCGATGGTGACAACCGCGCTTACGGTCATGCCAAACACGAAGCTTCCATCCACCGTGAGATCCGGCGTCTGAAGAATCCGGAAGGTGATGTACACGCCCAGCGCCATCGGGGCATAGAGCAAGCCCTGACTGAGCGCGGAGAGAAGCATGCTATACAGGACCATGGGTACGCCTCCAGGATCGTATTAGAAGTGGCTCGTGCCGTCCGCCTCGACAAGCACCTCGAAGCTCTCATAGGCGCTCTCCGGATAATCCGCGCCGAAGCGCTCCGCCGCCTGCATGTTGACAAAGCTCGCATAGTCGCTGAGCGTCTCATAGGGGTTGTCCGCGATGGATTCGCCGTTCAGGAGGCGCAGCGTCAGATCCGCCACCTGCTCTCCGAGCTGCACGTAATTGACACCGATCTTGGCAAAGCCGCCGTCCGCGACCATGGAATCCGCGCCGCAGTAGACCGGAATCCCCGCCGCATATGCCGTGTCGGTGTAGATGGCCATGGCCGAGGCGATGGAGTTGTCGTTGCCGGTGTAGAGCGCATCCACGCCCTTGGAAATCAGCGTCTCACAGGCCGTCTGAAGCTCGGACAGGTTGGCGATCGAAGCCTCCTCATAGGCAATGCCCTGCTCGTCGCAGTAGGCCTTCGCTGCATTGACCGTGGACACGGAATTCGTCTCGCTGGAGGTATAGAGGAAGCCGATCTTCTTGCAGTCCGGCTGGAAGCTAAAGATCAGCTTGACGATCTCGGCCGCGGGAATGTTGTTGGAAACACCGGTGATGTTCTCGCAGCCCTCGCCGGTCAGGCCCGCCGCCACGGGATCGGACACCGCCGCAAAGACGATCGGGGTATCCGTGCCCTCGAAGACGGTGCGCGCCGCCTGCGCGGTGGAGGTCGCAATCGGAATCAGGATGTCAACGCCCTCCGCCTGGATGTTGGAGAGCAGCGTGACGAGCGCCGTGGAGTCTCCGTTGGCGTTGCCGGTGACGATCTCAACGTCGGCGCCGGAGGCTTCGAGGGAGGAAACGATGGTCTCACTGATCTGATCGAGCGAGGTGTGGCTCATCGGCTGCAGAATGGCGATTCGAGCGGCAGCCTGCGCGCAAGCGAGGGAGAAGACGAGCAGAGACAGGGTGATGGCGAAAACAAGCAGCTTTTTCATGGAGATACCTCCGTTTCTGGTCGTTGTGAAAAGGTTTACCGGCTTTCCATGGCGTCCGCCATGGCAATGTGCTTTCGGATGACGTCGCAGGAGGCCATAAGCTGGCCGCGTTCCTTCTGGGTAAGGGGAAGCTCGATGATGGCTTCGATGCCGTTTCTGCCGATCCGGCAGGGGACGCCGCAGTGTACGCCGCTCACACCGTATTCGCCCATGAGCAGCGGAGAGACGGGGAGAATGCGCTTTTCATCGCGCAGGATGCAGGCCGCCAGCTCGCACAGCGCCCGTCCGATGCCGAACTCCGTGGAGCCCTTTCCTTCGATGATGTCCATGCCGGCGCGGTGCACGCCGTCGCGGATAGCCGCCTCATCCAGCCCAAAGCTGGAAAAGGGGAGACCGCCGATGCTCGCGCAGGAGAACGCCGCCATCGAGGAATCGCCGTGTTCGCCCAGGGCAAACGCCTGCACACTCCGCGGGCTGACCCCTGCGGCATGGGCAATCAGGCGGGTGAGGCGGGCCGTGTCGAGCAGGGTGCCGGTGGAAAAGCATCGCCATCGTTCGAGCTCCAGGCTCTTGCGCAGATAATCCGCGACGATGTCCGCCGGGTTGGTGATGGTGACAATTGGACAACCCAGTCTGAGCGGACGCAGCTGATCGGCGAGCACATGCAGCAATTCGACCGAGCGGCCGAGCAGGTCAAGGCGCGTCTGTCCGGGCTGGCGCGGCTCTCCGATGGCCACCACGACCAGCGAAGCATCCGCGCATTCCGCATGCCGGCCGGCACGCACGGTCACAGGCCTGTCCATGAAGCTGACGCTGTCAGCGACATCGAGCGCCTGTGCCGCCGCCTTCTCGGGGCAGGTGTCCACAAGGACGATCTCCTCGCAGATGCCCGCGCTCGCCAGCGCATAAGCACAATGGCTGCCGACGTGCCCCGCGCCGAGAATGACGATCTTCTTGTTTTCCATGGCCGATTCCTCCAAATGCGCGTCAACAAGCGGATATATGTACCATTTGCATCCCCGGAAATGTGCTGAGTATTCCAAGGCTCAGCGTCCGGGCATAAGGTTCTGGGAAAAACGGAGATAACAAAACGCCCCTGACCAGCAACATCCACTGGTCAGGGGCGAAACATGCATTCCGCGGTGCCACCTTGATTCGGGCCAAAGCCCCTTTGCCGGATACCAACATATCCGCGACGGGTAACGTCCGTCCAGCCGTCGGCCATTTAAGCCGCCCTCCGCAGACCATATTGTTCAGGAGCTTGTCGGGAGCTCACACCGTCCTCCCGTCGCTGAGACGCGCCGCACTGATTTTTCTCTGCGTCATCGGTTTATGCGCTCATTATACGATTCGCGGAACAGTTTGTCAATCCCCTTTTTCCAGTTTATTTGAAATCTGCGACAAACAGGGCTGTTTGTCGCTTAATGCCTTGCCCAAACCGGCGTTTTCGTGTATAATGAAACGAAATCATGTGAAAGAGGGAATCTGCATGAAGCTGGGATTCATCGGAGCCGGAAACATGGGCTCCGCCATCATAAAGGGCATCCTGAGCCGGCAATGCCTGCCCGCAGACGCGCTCTACATCAGCCGCAAGCATCCGGAAAAAAGCGACGCGCTCGCACATCAGGGAGTGCACATCATGCCGGACAACATGTCGCTCGTGCAGGCGGTGGACTGCGTCGTGCTGGCGGTAAAGCCCGTCTACGTACCCGAGGTGCTCGACGAGGTGCGCGAGGCGCTGCAGGGCAAGCTCGTGATCTCCATTGTCGCAGGCTGGACGTATGAGATGCTCCGCGAGGCGCTCCCGCCGACGGCGCGCTTTGTGCGCGTGATGCCCAATACGCCGCTGGCTGTCGGCGAGGGCATGACGCTGCTGAGCAGCCGGTATACCTGCACGCCGGAGGAATTCGCCTTTGCGCAGACCATCTTTGCCGCAGCGGGCAAGGTTGCCGTCGTCGAGGACCGCGTGTTTACGCCCGCCAACGGCATCAGCGGCTGCGGACCGGCGTTTGTCTACGCATTTATCGAGGCAATGGCCGACGGCGGCGTACGCTATGGCGTTCCGCGCACGCTGGCCTATGAGCTTGCCGCGCAGACGCTCATCGGCGCGGCAAGGATGGTGCAGGAGACCGGCGAGCATCCCGGCGCGCTCAAGGATGCGGTCTGTTCGCCGGGCGGCACGACCATCGAAGGCATGTATGCGCTGGAAAAAGGCGGCATGCGCGCCGCCGTCATCGACGCCGTGGGCGCAACCGTTGAAAAGACGCTCCGCCTTTCAAAATCATAAGTTATTTATCACAACAAAGGGGTTACTTCCGTGAAGGATATTCTGATGTATACCGATGGCGCCTGCTCCGGCAATCCCGGCCCGGGCGGCT
>CAMENN010000161.1 GCA_945928315.1 uncultured Clostridia bacterium | reverse complement strand
ACCGCAGGCGGTGCTCCTTGCAGTTCCCGACGCTCCGCCTCGCTTCTTCGCCCACAGGGCGCGCTCGGCTTCGGTCCCACAGGGCGCGCTCAGCTCCAGTCCCCCCAACCCCCCAGCCTGGGACCGGAGCCTGCCGCCGCCAGTGGGACTGGAGCCTGCCGCCGCCAGTGGGACTGGAGCCTGCCGCCCGCTGTGCGGGAAAAAGGCAGGCGGAACGTCGGGAACCACAAGGAGCGGCGAAAGCCGCGACTATGTGGGTTCCCCGGAGGATGAAGGTGGGCGAAGCGTTGGGAATCACAAGGAGCATCCGCAGGATGCGACTATGTGAGTTCCCCGGAGGATGAAGGCAGGCGGAGCGTCGGAAATCGCAAGCAGTGCCGCTTGCGGCACGACTATGCGAGTTTCCCGGGTCCCCATACCCCTTCTTCGCTTCGCGCCTATAGCCCGTTTTTGTCTGAGAATAGTGTCACGCCTCCGTGCGCCGAATCCGCTCCCGCACCTGCGACAGCTGACGGCGCAGCTGCCGGAGCGCAAAGGCGAGCGCGCACGCCTCCGACACCCAGAACGCAAACCACATCGCGCTCACGCCGCCCAGCCGGCCCAGCAGCCAGGCCAGCGGCACCAGCACCACACACTGTCGGATCGCCGTTGCCAGCATGTTCACCATGCCGTTGCCCATGCCCGAAATCGCATAGCCGATCATCATCGTCACCGAGGCCGGCAGGAAGCTCACGCAGATGGTGCGCAGCGCCGGGATGCCCATCTCCTTCATCGCTTCGCTCGCCGAGAACGCGCTCAGCAGCGGCCCCGGCAGCAGCATGAATACCGCCGCGCCCAGCAGCGCCAGCACCAGACCAAAGCGGATCGTCGTGCGGCACGTCTCCTCGATGCGCGCCAGCTTCTTCGCGCCCAGGTTGTAGCCCACCACCGGCAGCGCGCCCTGTCCCAGGCCGTTGAGCGGCATGAACAGGAAGTTCTGCAGCTTGAAGTAGACGCCGAAGAACGCCACCGCCGTCGAGGAGAACGCCATGAGCACCAGGTTCATCAGCGCGATCATGATGCTGCCGAACGCTTGCGTGAGGATCGTCGGCGCGCCGACCCGGTAGATCGCCTTCACATTCTCCGCGCGCAGACGCAGGCCGCTCAGCCGGATGCTCAGCTCCCTGTTCGTCAGCACGTGCAGCAGGAAGCCCGCCAGCGCCGCAAGCCATTGGCCGATGACCGTTGCCACCGCCGCGCCTGCCACACCCATCGCCGGGCAGCCGAAATAGCCGAAGATCATGATCGGATCGAGAATCAGGTTCGCCAGCGCGCCCGCCATCTGCGCAAACATGCTGGAGACCGTCCGGCCCGTCGCCTGCAGCATCCTCTGGAAGAACGTCGCCAGGAAGATGCCCGTCGCGTAGATCTGGCAGATCTGCAAATACGCCGTGCCGTCCGCCAGAATCTGCGGATCGTCCGTGAACATCGCGATGAACACCCGGCTGCCTACAAGGCCCCAGATCACAAACACCAGCGAGCTGAGCACCGTCAGCACCAGGCCCGTCGCCGCCGCCTCGTTCGCCGCGTCCTGCTGCTTCGCGCCCAGTCGCCGCGAGACCAGCGCATTCGCGCCGACGCCCGTGCCCACCGCCACCGCAATCTGCAGCATCTGCGCCGAGTACGCCAGGGACGCCGCCGTCAGCGCGCCCTCGCTGATGCGCGCCACGAAGATGCTGTCCACGATGTTGTACATCGACTGCACAATCATCGAAATCATGATCGGCACCGACATGGACAGAATCAGCCCGGGAACGGGCGCCACGCCCATCCTGTTTTCCTGCTTCATTTAATTCCTCCTTCAACACAAAAATGCGTGAAATAACCGGGGACAGCACTCCCCGCCATTTCACGCATCAAAGCCGGCTGAACATTCTGTTGTAAGCACCCGGATTATATCATTCCCGCACGAAAAAAGTCAAGCAAAACCTTGCCCGCAGCACATCATTCTCCGTTCCCCGGACCGCCCGAGTCCAGCATTCGAGGGCCCTCCGCCCGAAGAATGCGGGTATAGGACGCAAAAGGGGCGCCCGAATACACAGCAGTATTCGAGCGCCCTCTGCGCGAAGAATACGGGTTAGAAATGTGCGAAGCGAAGTGGCTATGGGCACTGCCCATCAGGGCTGCTTGCCGATGTAGGCCAGAATGCCGCCGTCCACGTAGAGCACGTGGCCGTTCACAAAGTTCGACGCGTCAGAGGCCAGGAACACCGCCGGACCGCCCAGATCGTCCGGATTGCCCCAGCGCTCCGCAGGCGTCTTCGCAATGATGAACTGATCGAACGGATGGCGGCTGCCGTCCGGCTGAATCTCGCGCAGCGGCGCGGTCTGCGGCGTCGCAATGTAGCCCGGGCCAATGCCGTTGCACTGGATGTTGTACTTGCCGTACTCCGAGCAGATGTTGCGCGTCAGCATCTTCAGGCCGCCCTTCGCCGCCGCATACGCGGACACCGTCTCGCGGCCCAGCTCGCTCATCATCGAGCAGATGTTGATGATCTTGCCGTGACCCTTCTTGATCATGCTCGGAATGACCGCCTTCGCCACGATGAACGGCGCATTCAGGTCCACGTCCACCACCTGACGGAACTCCGCCGCGCTCATCTCCAGCATCGGAATGCGCTTGATGATGCCCGCATTGTTCACCAGAATGTCGATGACGCCGACCTCCTTTTCAATCTGCGCCACCATCGCGTTCACGGCGTCCTCGTCGCAGACGTTGCAGACATAGCCGTGCGCCTTGATGCCCTCCGCCTCGTAGGCCGCCAGGCCGCGGTCCACAAACTCCTGCTTCAGATCGTTGAAGCAGATCGTCGCGCCCGCCGCCGCAAACGCCTTCGCAATCGCAAAGCCGATGCCGTAGGAAGCGCCCGTAACCAGCGCAATCTTGCCCTCCAGGCTGAAGCTCTTCATATAGTCGTTCATGGGAAAAACCTCCTCCTTCATTGTGCCTTATCTCTCTCGAGCCCACGCTCAGCGCAGGTCGATCGGGTCGATGTTGTCCATGTCGTCAAATTCCTGGTTCTCGCCGCACATGCCCCAGATGAACGTGTAGTTGCTCGTGCCCACGCCCGTGTGGATCGACCAGGACGGCGAAATCACCGCCTGCTCGTTGTGCATGACGATGTGACGCGTCTCCTGCGGCTCGCCCATCATGTGGAAGAGCACGTTGTTGTCCTTGAGGTCGAAGTAGAAATAGACCTCCATGCGGCGCTCGTGCGTGTGGCAGGGCATCGAGTTCCAGTTGCTGCCCGGCGCCAGCTGCGTCATGCCCATACAAAGCTGGCAGCTCTGCATCACCGCCGGATGAATGTACTGGTTGATGACGCGCTTGTTGCACGTCTCCGCGCTGCCCAGCGGACGCTTGTTCGCCTTGTCGATGTCGATCTTCACCGTCGGGTAGGTCTTGTGTGCCGGGCAGGTGTTGATGTAGAACTTCGCGGGATTGGCGGGATCCTCGCTGGCAAAGGACAGCGTCTTCGCGCCCATGCCGACGTAGAGTCCGTCATACTGCTTGAGGTCGTAGACCTCGCCGTCCACGGTGATGGTGCCCTTGCCGCCGATGTTGATGACGCCCATCTCGCGGCGCTGCAGGAACGTATCGGAGGCCAGCTCCTTGCAGCCGACCAGCTCCACGGGCTTCGTCACGGGCATCACGCCGCCGGCGATGATGCGGTCAAAGTGGGAATAGGTGAGCACCGCGTCGTCCGGGGCGAAGACCGTCTCGATCAGGTATTCGCTGCGCAGGCGATCGGTCGTGTAGTGCTTGGCGTCCGCAGACGCGGAGGGCTGGCGAACGGTCAGTTGCATGGGAAAAACCTCCTTGCCGGTCGTTGTCGAATGGGATTTCCTTGTATACATAGTATATCACACCGCACCGCCAAAAGCCAGAGACAAGGCGCGCATTCTGCGCGGCGCGGCCAAAATTCCCGCAGCGCATGATTCCTCCCCGAACGGGAAAAACTGGCCGCATAGCAAACCGGAGGGGGAGGCATGTGCATGA
>CAMENN010000160.1 GCA_945928315.1 uncultured Clostridia bacterium | reverse complement strand
AGGCCGGACTCGATGATCGTCGTGCACAGCAGCACGTCGTACTTCTGCTGGCTGAAGTCCATCATCACGTCCTCGAGCGCATTCTCGCGCATCTGGCCGTGGGCGATGGCGATGCGTGCCTCCGGGACGAGCTGGGTCAGCTGTTTGTAGCACAGGTCGATGGAGCCGACTCGGTTGTACAGGAAGAAGACCTGGCCGCCGCGCGCCAGCTCGCGCAGGATCGCGTCGCGGATGACGCTGTCCTGATACTCCATGACGTAGGTCTGCACGGGATAGCGCGCCTGCGGCGGGGTTTCCAGCAGGCTCATGTCGCGGATGCCGACCATGGACATGTGCAGCGTGCGCGGAATCGGCGTGGCGGACATGGTCAGCACGTCCACCGTGCGCTTCATGTTCTTGATCGTCTCCTTGTGGCCGACGCCGAAGCGCTGCTCCTCGTCGACGATGAGCAGGCCGAGATCCTTGAACTTCACGTCCTTCGCCAGCAGCCGGTGCGTGCCGACGATGACGTCGATCTCGCCGTCCTTAAGCCTGCGCAGCGTCTCCTTCTGCTCCTTCGGGGAGGCGAAGCGGCTGAGCACGTCCGCCTCCACGGGGAAGCCCTCGAAGCGGCGCATGAGCGTATTGTAGTGCTGCTGGGCGAGGATGGTCGTCGGCGCGAGGATGGCGACCTGCTTGCCGTCCATCACGGCCTTGAAGGCGGCGCGCAGCGCGACCTCCGTCTTGCCGTAGCCCACGTCGCCGCAGAGCAGCCGGTCCATCGGCTCCTCGCGCTCCATGTCGCGCTTGATCTCCTCGGTGGCCTGCAGCTGGTCGGGCGTCTCCTCGTAGGGGAAGTTCTCCTCGAACTCCTGCTGCCAGAGCGTGTCCTTGCCAAATGCGTGGCCCTTGTTCTTCTGGCGCTCGGCGTAGAGTTGCACGAGGTCGAACGCCAGCGCCTTGAGGCTCTCGCGGACCTTGCTCTTCTGCTTGTCCCAGTCCTTGCCGCCCAGATGAGAGAGCTTCGGGGCCGCGCCCTCGCCGCCGCCGATGTACTTCTGGATGCGGTCGAGGTGATCGACCGGGATGTACAGCTTGTCGCTGCCGTAGTACTGCACCATCAGGTAGTCGCGCGCGGCGCCCTCGCTCACCAGCCGCGTCGTGCCCTGATAGATGCCGATGCCGTGCGTCTCGTGCACGACGTAGTCGCCGACGTTCAGGTCGGTGAAGGAGGCGATCTTGCTGCCCTCCTTCTTCTTCGCGCGGCCCTTGCTCCCCTTGGCGCCGTAGACGTCGCCGCAGGCGATGAACGCAAGCTTCATCTGCGGATACTGGAAGCCCGCGGAGAGCGTCAGCGGATAGATGCGGCACTCGCCGGCCGCGGGCGCGCGCTCGCCGAGCTCGTCAAACGCGGCCGTGATGCCCTCGTCCTCCAGCGAGGTGCGCAGGCGTTCGCCGCGGGCCGTGCCGCCGGAGAGCATCACGATGCGCCAGCCGTCCCGCATCCAGCGGGTGATGTCCGCGCACATCTCGCGCGTCTGTCCGCCGTAGCTGCCCGCGCCCATGCCGCCCATCTGGGCAAGGAGCGTGGGGCGCAGGCGCTCCACCGGGCGCAGGATGGTGGTCATCGCCAGCAGGGTATGCGCGCGCAGCGCGTCCATCACCTGCTCCTGCGTGAGCATGAGATCGGCCTGTGCGGACAGCGCGTCGCCGCGCTCGAGCGCGCTCCCGAACGCCTGACCGAACTCGCCGGTGCGGCTGTCCATGCGGGCGTAGAGCGCCTCCGGCTCATCGAGCACGACGATGGGCCGGTTCATGTAATCGAGCAGCGTCTCGGTCTGCGGGTAAAGCAAATGGATGAACTTTTCGAGCATGCGCCCGCTGACGCCCTCGCGCAGCTGACCGGCGGCGGCGCGCAGGTTCTCCTCGAAGCGCTCCATGGCGCGGCTTTGCCGGGTGAAGGCCTCGGGCACGGCGATCTCGCCGTCCTCGAGCGGCAGGTCGGCGAGCGTCGCCTCGCCATCCTTCTTCTCCTGCGCGCGGGCATAGGCGGCCTTCTGGCGCTCCAGCAGCTGGATCAGCCTGTCGGCGAGCGCGTCCGTCCCCTCGAGCGGGGCGGGAGCCTCGCTGGCGGGCGGGATGACGATCTCCTGCAGATTGCTCTGCGAGCGCTGGCTCATCACGTCGAACAGGCGGATGGAGTCGATCTCGTCGTCGAAGAACTCCACGCGCACGGCGTTCAGGCTGTCCGCGGGGTAGATGTCGACGATGCCGCCGCGCAGGGAGAACTGCCCCTTGCCCTCGACCATGTACTCACGGGTATAGCCCGCGCCGAGCAGGCGGCTGCACAGCGCGTCGGTGGGCATGGTCTCGCCCACGCGCAGGCGGATCGTATGCGCGTTGAACAGCGCGCGCGGCATGACGCGGTGCAGCAGCGCATCGACGGGCGCGACGACGGCGCGGGTTTCGCCGGTGACGAGGCGCTGAAGCGTCTCGATGCGCCGGCAGGTGACCTCACGGCTGGCGGCGACCTCCTGATAGAAGGTGATCTCGCGCGCGGGGAAGCTGCTCACGCCGCCCCCGAGCAGGGCGCCCACGTCCTCCATGGTCTGCGCGGCGGACTTTTCGCTGTCGCACAGGAACAGCAGCGGCCGGCCGGTCTGCGCGGCGAGCGCGCAGGCGAGGTGGGTCTTCTGCGCTCCGGCCAGGCCGGAGGCGGCAATGACCGCGCCGGGCTTTTTGCTCTCGGCGAGCATCTGCTCAAACGGCTCGAAGCCGCGCAGCAAATCAAACAGAAAATGCGTTTGCATGAATCCTCCTCATGAGGTCGGGTACGTTGGAGGGAAATCCCCCTGAGTTTCTTCACACGAATTCTTTGGGGCATTGGCTGCTTATTCGGAGTCTGAGATCATTCCCCGTCAGGTGACGCTTCGCTCCCTGACTGCTTTTTCTTGGATCGCTTCGCGATTGGGGTACGATGGGGGTCTTACCCCCATACCCCTGCCTGAGGGATATTATCCCTCAGACTCCCTTCTTCGCTTCGCGGCGGCTTGAAGCAGCTTTTCTGCATTATTGTCTCGGCGCGTTGGCGGTGCGCATGGCGCTCTCCGGGCCGTTCCGGATGAGGTCCATCGCCGTATCCGCTGCCAGCAGGAACGCATCGAACTGCGTCCTGCGCTCCTCCTCCGTCGCGTAGTGCGAGAGCACCCAGTCGGCCAGCTCCCAGCCCTCCGGCCTGCTGCCCACGCCCACGCGCAGCCGCGGGAAGTCCTGCCGCCCCAGCAGCCCGATCACCGAGCGCATGCCGTTGTGCGTGCCCGCGCTGCCGCTTAGCCGCAGCCTCAACTTACCCAGCGGCAGGTCGATGTCGTCATAGATCAGCAGCAGCCGGTCCATCGGCACCTTGTAAAAGGATACAAGCTCGCTCACGCACTGGCCCGACAGGTTCATGAACGTCTGCGGCTTGACCAGCATCACCTTTTCCCCGCCGAAAAAGCCGTCGCCGACCAGTCCGTGCATCAGCGACCGGTTCACCTGTATGTTCAGCTTTTCGCTGAGCACGTCGATCACGTCAAAGCCCACGTTGTGCCGCGTGCGCGCGTATTCCCTGCCCGGATTGCCCAGGCCCACGATCATCCACATCGGTTGTTCTCCTTTTTTCCCAAAACGGCCTGAGGCGGGAGCCCCGCTCCCGGGACCCCCGCTTCGCTGTGTGCTGTCCTTCTGCCTGTCCGGCATCATGCCGATCGTTCGGCTTTATGCTCTCGCCTTTTCCGCCGCCTGGGCCAGCCACGGCGCCGGGCGGATGCTCGCCTGTCCGCTGCTCTCGTCTGTGTCGTCGATGATCAGCAGCGATTTGACGCCGTCAATGCGCTTCTTCTGCGGCTCCTGCGTCGCCACCAGCACGCAGACGCCCACGACGGTGACGGCGAACTCGCGCATCATGTCCACCATGCCGCGCGCCGTGCCGCCCGCGCGCATGAAGTCATCGACGATCAGCGCGCGCTGTCCCTCGCGCACCGCGCGGCGGGAGAGGCTCATCGTCTCCACGCGCCCGCCGGAGCCGGACAGGTAATTGATATTCACCGCCGG
>CAMENN010000159.1 GCA_945928315.1 uncultured Clostridia bacterium | reverse complement strand
CTTACTATGACAGGTAAATCCACGGTTTGCAAGAGAGGTCACTACATATTTTCTAATTCTCGTCTGAATTCCTGCTTTACGGATAGCACCCGTCTCAATCGTAGGCTGCTGCGCAGCCTGCTCTGAGACTGCGTTTTCTCTGGTTGTTTTTTGGGTTGCCGTCCCAAACCCTGTCTGGGGTTCCACCCCAGTCCCCACAAGGGGCAGTGATCCAGGGAACTCACATAGTCGCATCCTGTGGATGCTCCTTGTGATTCCCAACGCTTCGCCCACCTTCATCCTCCGTGGAACCCACATAGTCGCGGCTTTCGCCGCTCCTTGTGGTTCCCGACGTTCCGCCTGCCTTTTTCCCGCACAGCGGGCGGCAGGCTCCAGTCCCATTGGCGACGGTGGGCTTCGGTTCCCTTGACCCCACTTCGCTTCGCGCGGTTTTAAGCCGCTTCACAATGCTCGTCGTCCGCTCCCGGTCACAGCTCGTCCATCCGCGCGCTCACGCGCATCGTCTGCTGCGCGCCGCCCGCGAACACGCCGCGGTTGATCGCGCAGTCCCGGCTGTCACGCCCGGCGTTGACGGCCAGATAGGTGTCGTCCGTCAGGCACAGCTGCGTTGGATCGACGCCGATGAACCGCGCACCGTCGTAGACCTCCGCCCAGGCGTGCGTCTCGCCCTCCCCGGGGATCAGCCCGCAGACATAGCGCGCCGGAATCCCCTTCGTCCGCAGCCCGGCCAGCAGCAGATGCGCCATGTTCTGACAGACGCCCGCGCCCAGGCTGAGTGCCTGCGCCGCCGTCGTACGCTCGTCCGTCACGCCCTTTTGGTAGGTCACCCGGCTGTGAATCCGTTCGGCCAGGTCCATGGCCAGCGTATCCGGCGCGCCGGACAGCCCGTCGCAAAGCGCGCAGATCGCTCCGTCCGCCGCGGTCAGCGCCGTTGGCAACGCGTAAAAATCCGGGCAGGGCGCCAAAAGCGGCCGCCCGGTGAGCAGCGCCTCGCCGCTCGCCTCCAGCGTGAGCCCGTTCTGCGCGTCCTCGATGTGCCCCAGCGCGCAACCGTTGCCGAACGCGTCCCGCGTCAACGGCAGCAGGCTGTCGGGCGTGCAGCGCAGCCGCCGGCCCCAGATCTGCTGGCGCGCATCCGACGGCGGGTCGAAACGGAACAAAAACGTATGCCGGGACACCGGCGCGGAGAACGCCAGCGTCAGGGCATACGCATATCGCATGCGCCTCATGCGAGCAGCGCGCAAAGCAGCGTGAGCAGCTGCTGCTTGCCGGCCTTGTAGCTGGCCTCGTCGCGCGTCAGCTCGCGCAGGCGCTTTCCGCCTGATGCACACTCTGGGCATCTGGGCGGGCGAGGCCCCGCAGGTGCGCACGCCGATCGTCTCCACAGACGGCAAGGTGGCCTTCCTCAACGCGCCGACGCTGGGCATGTTCGTCCCGCGCGTCACGCACTGGGAGGACGTGCATGCGGGCGAGGTCATCGGCGACATTCTCAACCCGCTGACGGGCGAGGGCACCGAGATTGCCTCCCCCTGCGACGGCGTGCTCTTCACGCTGCGCGAATATCCGCTGGTCTACGAGGGCTCGCTGCTGGCGCGCGTGCTGGCCCGGGAGGAGGTGCGCGCATGAAAAAGGACGTGCTCTTTTCGCTCAAATCGCTCTACCGCGACGATCTGCGCGTGACCGGCTACCGCTTCGGCTCCGGCGAGCCCGCGGCCTGCATCGTCGGCGCGCTGCGCGGCAACGAGATTCATCAGATGGCCGTCGCCGCGCAGATCGTGCACGCGCTGCGCGGCATCGAGGCGCAGGGCGGGCTCGTGCCCGGCAAAGAGATTCTGGTCATTCCATCGGTCAACCACTTCTCCATGAACATCGGCAAGCACTTCTGGTCGCTTGACAACACGGACATCAACCGCATGTTCCCGGGCTACGATCAGGGAGAGACGACCCAGCGCATCGCCGCCAAGCTCTTCGAGGTCGTCAAAAATTACCGGCTGGGCATGCAGTTCGCCTCGTTCTACATGCCGGGCGACTTCCTGCCGCACGTCAAGATGATGGACCTGGGCTATCAGGAGCCGTCGCTGGGCTGTGCGTTCGGCCTGCCCTACGTGCTGCTGCGCACGCCCCGCCCCTATGACACCACGACCCTCAACTACAACTGGCAGGTCTGGGAGACGCAGGCGTTCTCCGTCTACATCACGGGCACGGAGGAGATCGACGAGCGCTCCACCCGCGAGAGCGTGGAGGCCGTGCTGCGGTTTCTCAGCGCGCAGGGCGTGATCCGCGAGAACGCCTGGGGCGAGGGCGAGCACAGCCGCATTGTCACGGAGAGCGAGCTGGTGAGCGTGCCCGCACCCGCAGCGGGGCTCTATCGCCGGTTCTATCATCCGGGCGACCGCGTCCGCGGAGGGCAGGTGCTCTGCGAGATCGTCCATCCGCTCGAGGGCGACGTGCTCGCGCGCGTGACCTCGCCGGTTGATGGGCGTGTGTTCTTCGCGCACCACTCTCCGCTGGTCAAGGAGCGCGGCGTGGTCTACAAGATCATCACAGGAGCGTGAGCCATGGCGCTGCCCATCGAGTTTGCGCCGCTGGAGGGCGTGACGGACGCGGTCTTCCGCCGCACACACCGCGCGCACTTTCCCGGCGTCAGCAAGTATTTCATTCCCTTCATCAGCCCGACACAGAACCTGCGCTTCACAGCGCGCGAGCTGTCGGCGATCAGCCCCGAGCGCAACGCGGGGCTGTTTGCCGTGCCGCAGGTGCTCACGAAGGACGCTTCGCACTTCCTCTGGGCCGCGCAGGCGCTCTTTGACATGGGCTACGGCGAGGTCAACCTCAATGCGGGCTGCCCCTCCGGCACGGTGACGGCCAAGGGCAAGGGCGCGGGCATGCTCTCCGACGTCAGTGCGCTGTCGTGGTTTCTCGACGAGGTCTACGCGCACGCGCCGCTGAAGGTCTCGATCAAGACGCGCATCGGCATCACGCGCCCGGAGGAGTTCGCGCGGCTGCTGGAGGTCTACGCGCGTTATCCCGTGCACGAGCTGATCATCCATCCGCGCACGCGCAGCGAGATGTATCGGGGCACGCCGCACCGGGAGGTCATTGCCGACGCGCTCGATCAGACAAAGCTGCCCATCGTCTTTAACGGCGACCTGTTCACCGCCGCGGACTGCCGCGCGCTGGAGGCAGCGTATCCCGGCGTCAGGGCGCTGATGCTGGGCCGCGGGCTGATCGCCAACCCGGCGCTCGCACGCGAATATGCGGGCGGGACACCGCTTGAAAAGGATGAGCTGCGCGCGTTCACCGACGACCTGCTGCGCGCGTATCTCGCCGAGTATCCGGCCAACGTCGCCCTCGGCCGCATGCGCGAGGTGATGAAGCACATCGTCTGCTGCTTTGAGCAGCCGGAGAAGCCGCGCAAGGCCATCCGCAAGGCGGCGAAGCTCACGGCCTATGAGGACACCGTGGCGGCGCTGTTTGATGGGCATGACCTGCGGAAGAACGCGGGCTTTCTGGCGGAGGAATGAGCATTTATTCTCCACAGATTTCCCCTGTTTTGTGGATTTCTGTCCTTTCTTCTCCACTTACGATCTGTTTTTCATTCAGAATACCCGTCTTTTTTCCACCATCACAGCATGGATACTGTGCAAAAAAGTTCCCCGTCCGGCGCGAAACCCCATTTACAATGCCGCCTCTCCGCGCTATAATAGGAGCAGGGAATGAAGTTCTCCCCTGGGCAACCTAAACCGCTTTTCAAGCTGATGACTTCTGCGATCATCCCTTCGCAGAATGCCGTCGGCTTTTTTGTATCATGCGGGCCTTTGGGGCACCCCTCAACCGGGCTACCGGGCCACGCCCGTCAGGTGAACGCTTCGCGTTTATCATGCTATTCTACGTCTAAACTTTCACTTTGCAAACGAAACCCGTCTCAATCGTAGGCTGCTGCGCAGCCTGCTCTGAGACTACGTTTTTATCTGGAAATTTTGGGCTGCCGCCCAAACCTGCTCAGGGGCGCGAGTCCGGGAAACTCGCATAGTCGCGCCATGAATGGCGCTCCTTGCGATTTCCGACGCTCCGCCTGCCTGTTTCGCCCGCTGGGCGCGGCAGGCTCCGGTCCCCTGAACCCTGCAAGGGGCAGTGGTAGATTGTCAAGCAAGTGCAACACCGAAGAACACCTCAAAAGGAGAGCGCC
>CAMENN010000158.1 GCA_945928315.1 uncultured Clostridia bacterium | reverse complement strand
GAGCTGGGCGTCACGCCGGACAAGCCGCACAAGAAGTGCGCGCGCATCGTCGGCGACTGTCTGGGCAAGTATCATCCGCACGGCGACAGCTCCGTCTATGACGCGATGGTGCGCATGGCGCAGCCCTACAGCATGCGCGCCCTGCTGGTGGACGGCCACGGCAACTTCGGCTCCATCGACGGCGACAGCGCCGCCGCCATGCGTTACACCGAGGCCCGCATGGCGCCGCTGGCGCTGGAAATGCTGCGGGACATCGACAAGGACACGGTGCCCTTCAGCTTCAACTTCGACGATACGCTCAAAGAGCCGGACATGCTCCCGGCGCGCTATCCGAACCTGCTGGTCAACGGCGCGTCGGGCATCGCCGTCGGCCTGGCGACGAACATCCCGCCGCACAACCTGCGCGAGGCCATCGACGCGGCGATCCTGCTCATGGACAACCCGAATGCTACGACGAAGGACATCATGCAGGTCATGCCCGCGCCGGACTTCCCCACGGGCGGACGGCTGATCCGCAACGAGGAGATCGAGCGCGCCTATGAGACGGGCCGCGGCAAGCTGACCCTGCGCGCGAAGGTGCATATCGAGGAGGGCGGCGCCGGACGCAAGCTCATCGTCATCACCGAAGTGCCCTATCAGGTGCCCAAGGCGGCGATGCTTGAGAAGATCCTGCGTCTGAGCGAGGAGAAAAAGTCCCTGCTCGGCGGCATCTACGACATCCGCGACGAGTCCGACCGAACGGGGCTTCGCGCGGTCATCGAGCTGCGCCGGGACGTCGATCCCATGGCGATCCTCGCGGTGCTCTACAAGTATTCCGACCTGCAGGTCACCTTCGGCGTGAACATGGTCGCCATCGCCGAGGGACGCCCGATGCAGCTGGGCGTGAAGGCTTTGCTTTCCTATTATATCGACCACCAGAAGCGCGTCGTCACCCGCCGCACGAGGTATGAGCTGGAGCAGGCGCGCGCCCGGGAGCACATCCTCGCGGGCCTCATGGTCGCGGTCAACCACCTCGACGAGGTCATCGCGCTCATCCGCGCCAGCAAGAGCCCCAAGGAGGCCAAGGAGCAGCTGATGAACCGCTTCGGCCTTACGGACGTGCAGGCGCAGGCGATCCTTGACATGCGCCTGCAGCGCCTGACCGGCCTGGAAATCCTGGCGCTGCGCAAGGAATATGAGGAGATTCTGCGGACGATCTCGCGCTTGGAGGGCATTTTGAAGAGCGAAAAGAAGCTCATCGCCGTCATCCGCAGCGAGATGAGCGAGATCCGCGAGCGCTTCGGCGACGGCCGCCGTACGGAGCTGATTGAGGACGACGCGCACGAGATGCCCGTCGTGGAGACGAAGCCCATCGCGGAGGAGACGGCAATCGTGCGCCTGCACGACGGCCAGCTGCGCCGCATGAGCCCGCGCATGGTGGACAAGTACCTGGCGCAGCCGGGCGTGCGGGACGAGGTCGCCGAGATCATGAACACGACGACCGATGCGACGCTCTACTTCTTCTCGAATCTGGGGAACTGCTTTATGCTGGATGTGGACAAAATCCCGGAGACGATGCGCCTCAAGGAGCGCGGCAGTCTGCTCACAGGCCTGATTGCCGGGCTGGCCGACGGCGAGCACGCCGTGGCGATGATCTGCTCGCGCACGGAGGAGATGGAAAAGAAGGGCGAGCTGCTCTTCATCACGCGCCGGGGCCTGGTCAAGCGCTCCGCCGCCGCGGACTACGCCATCCGCCGCGCGCGCTTTGCCGCCATCAACCTTAAGGAGGGCGATGAGCTGGTCGGCATGGCGCAGCTTTCTCCGGAGGAAAAGGGCGACCTGCTGCTGGTGACAAAGGGCGGCATGGGCATCCGCTTCAAGCTCGACACCATTCCGACGACGGGCCGCGCGACAGCGGGCGTCAAGGGCATGGGCCTCGACGAGGACGACGAGGTCTGCTGGTTCGAGCTGCCGCAGCCGGGCGACATGCTGATGCTGATCACCGACCGGGGCTTCGGCAAGCGCATGCTGGCCGACGACATTGAGCGACAGGGCCGCGCGGGCAAGGGGCAAAAGCTCATGCCGATCACGAAAAACGGCGCCATCGGGCTGTGCCTGGCCGGGTGCCTGGATGTGACGCATGCCGCCGGCGTGCGCCTCGTGCAGAAGCTCGGGCACATCACGGCGCTGAGCGTCGGCGAGATTCCGGTGCAGCGGCGCGCGGGCAAGGGCGAAATGCTGGCGAGCGTGCTGCTGGACGACGTGGTCGTCTCCGCCAGCGCAACGGCCGCGGAATAACGATTCTGCGTCTGAAACGCCTTAACCAGCGCGAAGCGATCAAAGGAAAAAGCAGACGGGGGAGCGAATCATCACCTGTCGGGGAATTTCTTCGAAGATTGAATTGATAGAGAGTTGCATAAGAAGCGCGGGAGCCGTTCTCCCGCGCTTTTTGCATACCATCAGAACAGACATTCAGCGACTGACCCGGCAAATTAAGGCATTTTTGTGAAATATGCGATCCGGAGGAAGAAAACGGGCGTCTTATCCGTTTAGTCAGTGAGTTCTAAATGCAGGCGCCGACACATATATCATTGTCGAGGTCGAAAGTGGAGGCGATGCAGATGAACAAACTGCGCCTCGATCTGCCGCGCGTGAAGCGGTGGGTGCCGCTGCTGGCGCTGGCTGTGCTGGCACTGGCCTATGCCGCGATGCGGGAGGCACCCACGGTCATGACCGCGGTGGCGACGCGCGAACTGCCGGTGTATAACGTGGATACAGAAGAGAAGGTGCTGTCCATCAGCTTCGATGCGGCTTGGGGCTGCGCGAACACGGAGGGCATTCTGGATATACTCGATCGCTACGACGTCAAAACGACCTTTTTCCTGGTCGGCTTCTGGGCGGAAAAGTACCCGGAGCTTGTCGCCGAGCTGGTTGCAAGGGGGCATGAGATCGGCAACCATTCGGCGACGCATCCGCACATGTCGCAGCTGACGCAGGCACAGATCCGCGAGGAGCTGCGCCAGTGCAGCGAACTGGTGCGCTCCATCACCGGAAAGCCCACGACGCTCTTTCGCCCGCCCTACGGCGAGTATAACGACGGCGTCGTCCGCGTAGCCCGGGCGGAGGGCTACGAATGCGTGCAGTGGAACGTCGATTCCCTCGACTGGAAGAACCTGGGAACGCAGAACATGATCAGCCAGTGCACAAAGTCGGTTCATCCCGGAGACATCGTGCTCTTCCACAACGATTCCAAGTACATCCTGGAAGCGCTGCCCACGATTCTTGAATACTATACGCAGGCAGGATACAGGATAATCCCGGTGTCGCAGCTTCTGCTTGAGGGGGACACATGGATCGACCACACTGGCAAGCAGCACAGCAGCACGCCTGCACCCGCGCCCGAGCCGCAAGCGACTCCCGCGCCTACCGAATCATAGACTGTGAAATATGAAAGAGGAGGACGTACAATGGAAAACGTCATTAACGCACTGCATCTGAGCGGCACCGTGGTGGGCAACCCGGTGGTCGGGCACGAGGCCTTCGGCGAAAAGTTCTATTACCTGACGCTGGGCGTGCCGCGCCTTTCCGGCGCACAGGATCAGCTCCCCGTGACGCTCTCCGAGCGGCTGCTGCTCGATGGAACGATGCTCAAGGACGGCGACAGGCTGGCCATCGAAGGACAGGTCCGCTCCTATAACAAGATCATCGAGGGCGCGGGCCGGCTGCTCATCACGGCGTTTGCCCAGCGCATCGTCGAGCCGGACGAGCGCGAAAACCCGAATCAGATTCAGCTGACCGGCACGCTGTGCAAGACGCCCGCCTACCGCACCACGCCGTTTGGCCGGGAGATCGCGGACATGATGCTGGCGGTCAACCGCGCGTATGGCAAGAGCGACTATATCCCGTGCATCACCTGGGGGCGCAGCGCGCGCTTTGCGGCGAAGCTGTCCGTGGGCGACCGCATCACGCTGACGGGACGTCTGCAGTCCCGCGCCTATCAGAAGCAGCTGCCGGACGGCAACGTCGTGGAAAAGACGGCCTATGAGGTCTCCGTCGGGCACCTCGAGCTGCTGGAGGGCGAGCGCGCGTCGATCCTGCATGCGGCGCATGAGCCGACCTTCCGGGGAGACGCCGTTCAGCCACAGTGAGGCGACGGATACAGGATGAAAAAAAGACGGCGGCGGAAAAACGCTGTTGAGGTACAATACATAGGTAACACAAGAGGATGAAAAAAGAGAACCCATGT
>CAMENN010000157.1 GCA_945928315.1 uncultured Clostridia bacterium | reverse complement strand
TGTTGTTGATGATGACGGTGTCAAAGCCCGCGCGCTTGAGCGCCCAGACGCAGTGGACGGAGCAGTAGTCGAACTCGATGCCCTGGCCGATACGGATGGGGCCAGAGCCGAGGACGACGACGGTTTTGTGGCCGGAGTTCTTCGCCTCGGTCGCGGTGCCGTAGGTGCTGTAGAAGTACGGGCTGACGGCCTCGAACTCGCCGCCGCAGGTATCGACCATGCGGAACGCGGGCAGAACGCCCAGCTCCCTGCGCAGCGCGCGGACCTCGCTCTCCGTGCAGCCGACAAAGCGCGCGATGGCCTTGTCCGCCATGCCCATGCGCTTCACCAGCATGAGCACGTCGCGGGTGAGGCCCTCCCTGCCGGGGAGCGCGCGCACGCGCTGCTCGGCGAGGACGATGTTCTGCACCTTTTTGAGGAACCACACGTCGATGCGCGTGATCTCGTGCACATGTTCAATCGACACGCCACGGCGCAGCGCCTCCGCGACGACGAAGGAGCGCTCGGTGTTGATCTCGTGCAGCCGGGCCTCGATTTCCTCGTCGGTCAGCGCCTCCAGCGAGGGGACGACGAGGCTGTCCATGCCCATCTCCAGCGAGCGCACGGCCTTGAGCATGGCCTCCTCGAAGCTGGTGCCGATGGACATGATCTCGCCGGTGGCCTTCATCTTCGTGCCGATGTGCTTGTCGGCGTAGACGAACTTGTCGAACGGCCAGCGCGGGAACTTGAGCACGATGTAGTCGAGCGTCGGCTCGGCGCAGGCGTAGGTCTGGCCGGTCACGCCGTTGACGATCTCATCGAGGTTGTAGCCCAGCGCGATGCGCGTGGTCACCTTGGCGATGGGATAACCGGTCGCCTTCGAGGCGAGCGCGGAGGAGCGGGACACGCGCGGGTTGACCTCGATGACGTAATAGCGCATGCTGTCCGGGTCGAGTGCGTACTGCACGTTGCAGCCGCCCTCGATGCCCAGCGCGGAGATGATGTTCAGCGACGCGCTGCGCAGCATCTGCGCCTCCTGATCGCGCAGGGTCTGCGTCGGGGCGACGACGATGGAGTCGCCGGTGTGCACGCCGACCGGGTCGAAGTTCTCCATGTTGCAGATGGCGATGGCGTTGCCCGCGCCGTCGCGGATGACCTCGTACTCGATCTCCTTCCAGCCGGCGACGCTGCGCTCGATGAGGTTCTCATGCACGCGCGAGGAGCGCAGGCCGTCCGCGCAGATTTCGCGCAGCTGCTTCTCATTTTCCGCGATGCCGCCGCCGGTGCCGCCCAGCGTGTAAGCCGGGCGCACGATGACCGGATAGCCGTACGCGTTCGCGAAATCGACGGACGCCTCGACGTCGTGGACGATGACGGAGTCGATGCACGGCTCGCCGATGGAGAGCATCACGTTCTTGAAGTCCTCGCGGTCCTCGGCGCGGCGGATGGAGTCGATCTTCGTGCCCAGCAGCTGCACGTTGTACTTTTGGAGGATGCCCTTTTCATCGAGCTCCATCGCGAGGTTCAGGCCGGTCTGGCCGCCCAGCGAGGCGAGCAGGCTGTCCGGCCGCTCGCGCGCAATGATCTTTTCCAGCGAGCCGACGGTCAGCGGCTCGAGGTACACCTTGTCCGCGATGTCGGTGTCGGTCATGATGGTGGCCGGGTTGGAGTTGACGAGCACGACCTCCACGCCCTCCTCCTTGAGAACGCGGCAGGCCTGCGTGCCGGCGTAGTCAAACTCCGCCGCCTGGCCGATGACGATGGGGCCGGAGCCGATCACCAGCACCTTTTTGATCCATTCCTTCTTAGGCATTGTGCTCGCCTCCGTTCATGTGGTCCTTCACCAGGGTCAGGAAGTCGTCGAACAGGTAGCTCGTCTCGCGCGGGCCGCCGCAGGCCTCCGGGTGGAACTGCACGGAGAAGGCGTTTTTGTCCGTGTAGCGCACGCCCTCGACGGTCTGGTCGTTCCAGTTGACGTGGCTGACGACCGCGCCTGCGGGCAGGTGCTCCGGATCGACCATGTAGTTGTGGTTCTGCGGGGTGACGGCGCAGGTGCCGCGCGCGAGGTCCTTGACCGGGTGGTTCGCGCCGTGGTGGCCGTACTTCATCTTGACGGTGCGTCCGCCCATCGCCAGCGCCATGAGCTGATGCCCGAGGCAGATGCCGAAGACGGGCACGCGGCTCTCCATCAGCGCGCGGATGGCTGCGATGGCCTTCGGGTTGTCCTCCGGGTCGCCGGGGCCGTTGGTGAGCATCACACCGTCGCAGCCGCTTGCGAGGATGGTCTGCGCGTCCGTATCCGCCGGGAACACCATCAGACGGCAGCCGCGGCGCGTCAGCGAGCGCAGGATGCCGCGCTTGAGGCCGAAGTCCATGACCGCGATGGCCGCCTGCGCGTCGCCCTCGGCGGGCACCTCATAGGGGGCCTTGCAGGTGCACTGCGCAACCTGATCGTGCATCTCGAAGGCGCGGCAGAGGGCAAAGTCCTCCTCAGTCGGCTCGCCCTCGACGATGCGCCCGCGCAGCGTGCCGAAGTTGCGCACATGCTTCGTCAGCGCGCGCGTGTCCACGCCGTAGATGCCGGTGACGCCCTGCTCGGCAAGGTATTGATCGAGGGTCTTCTTCATCTGCCAGTTGCTGGGCATATCGCACAGCTCCGAGACGATGAAGCCGCGCATGCGCACGCCCGCGCTCTCATCGTCGAGATCGTTGATGCCCACGTTGCCGATCAGCGGGTAGGTCATGCAGACGATCTGTCCGCAGTAGGACGGATCGGTCAGCGTCTCCTGATAGCCGGTCATGCCGGTGGTGAAGACCACCTCGCCGGTCACACTCTGCTGATGTCCAAACAGCGTCCCCTCGTAGCGGGAACCGTCCTCCAGAATCAAGGTTGCCATCGGCTTTCTCCTTTACTGCATGCTGGTTGCATATTGATTGAATATTTCCGTATATCAGCGCATATTATACATCATGAGGCATGCGCCGTCAAGCAAAAAGAAAGCCGCCAAAAAGGCGGCAAAAGGAACAAAGAAAAGGGGAACGCGTGCCCCGCACGCGGGTGTTCTGCCAGATGGTGCGCGTCATGTGCGTTCCTCCTTCTTGAAAATCGGGAATACGTTGGGACTGCCGTCCCAAACCCTGCTCATGGGCTCTGCCCCTGAACCCCGCAAGGGGCATCGCCCCTTGACCCTTCCTCGCTTCGCGCGGCTTGAAGCTGCTTTCGCTGGAGGGCGGGCTTACCGGAACATCATTTCCTCGCGGCGCGGGCCGTTGGAGACCATCTTGATCGGGCAGCCGATCTGCTCCTCCAGGAACTCCACGTAGCGGCGGGCGTTCTCCGGCATGTCCGCGAAATGGCGGATGCCGCGTGTGTCACACTTCCAGCCCGGCAGAGTGACGTACACCGGCTTGCACTTTTCGAGCTTCGGCGTCACCGGGAAGCGGTCCACGCGCTCGCCGTCGCACTCATAGGCGACGCAGACCGGGATCTCGTCGAGATAGCCCAGCACGTCCATGTTCGTGAGGGCCACCTGCGTCGCGCCCTGCATCTCGCAGCCGTAGCGCGTCGCCACGCAGTCAAACCAGCCCACGCGCCGCGGACGGCCCGTCTTCGCGCCGTATTCGCCGCGGTCGCCGCCGCGCTTGCGCAGCTCCTCGGCCTCGTTGCCGAACAGCTCCGTGGTGAACGGACCGGCGCCCACGCAGGAGGAATACGCCTTGGTCACGGCGATGATGTCCTTGATGGACCACACCGGCACGCCCGCGCCCACCGGGGCGAAGCCCGCCAGCGGGGAGGACGAGGTGACCATCGGGTAGATGCCGTGATCCGGGTCGCGCAGCGTGCCCAGCTGGCCCTCCAGCAGGATGTTCTTGCCCTCGCGCACGGCCTGCATGAGGAAGGCGTCCGTGTCCGCGACGTACGGGCGGATGCGCTCGGCCAGCGCCGTCATCTTTTCGACCATCTCGTCGAGGTCGATCGTCGGCTTGTGGTAGAGGCTGGTGAGCAGCGCGTTCTTGATGTCCAGCGCGTGCGCGAGCTTTTCACGCAGCACATCCGGGTAATACAGCTGGCACAGCTGCAGGCCGATCTTCTGGTACTTGTCGCCGTAGAACGGCGCGATGCCCGACTTGGTGGAGCCGAAGGAGTTCTTCCCCAGGCGCTCCTCCTCATAGCAGTCGAACGCGACATGATAGGGCATCATGACCTGCGCGCGCTCGGAGACGAGGATCTTCGGCTGCGGCACGCCCTGGGAGACGACCTCGTCCAGCTCGCGCAGGAACGCCTCGATGTCCAGCGCGACACCCGGGCCGATCACGTTGACCACGTTCGGGCTGCACACGCCGCTGGGCAGCAGATGCAGCGCAAAGCGGCCGTAATCGTTGATGATGGTGTGTCCCGCGTTCGCGCCGCCCTGGAA
>CAMENN010000156.1 GCA_945928315.1 uncultured Clostridia bacterium | reverse complement strand
AGGTGTTCTTCGGTGTTGCACTTGCTTGACAATCTACCAGTGCCCCTTGACCCCACTTCGCTTCGCGCTGTATAAAGTATTTAGACGCAAAATAGTATTATAGGAGGAATCCCCTGTGGCCAACGAACGAGCGCTGATCGTCGATCTGCACATTCCCTACTGCATCCGTCCGGAGCGCTACTCCGACGCCTTCGGCGCAGTCGGCACCAACGCGCAGAAGGACGCCTATATGCGCGCGCTTCAGCGCGAGGTGCGCGCCTGGGAGGGCGAGCTGGACGGATACGTCGTGCGCGCCGTGCGCCTCGGCGGCGGCAGCGCCAGCGTCATGAGCCCCGACCTGCTGGGCGAGACGCTCTCCCTGCTGCGCCATACGCTGCCCATGGCCCCCGGCGCGGAGGTCAGCTACGACGCGCTGCCCAACACCATCGGCACGCCGTCGCTGACGGGCATCTCCACGGGCAAGCCCACGCGCATCGAGCTGATGATGCGCTCGGAGCACGACGCGGAGCTGCGCGCGCTGGGCTGCGCCTTCACCGCGCAGGATACGCGCAACGCGCTGCTCTTCCTGCACCGCTTCTGCATGAACAACGTGGGCCTCACGCTCAGCTACGGCATTCCCGGGCAGACGGACATCTCCTGGCGCAACACGCTGCACGCCGCCGTCATCGCCGCGCCGCAGCACATCAGCGTCCTGCCGCTCGCCGTCACGGATGCGGAGGGCATGCCGGATGAGGACGCGCGCTTTGCGATGTACGCGCATGCCTGCGAATTCCTCGCGGAAAACGGCTATACGCAGTACGCCGCGGGCCGCTTCTGCCGCCCGAACCACGAGTACATGTTCGACGCGCTGCGCCGCAACGGTACGGAGATCGTCGGCATGGGCGTCGGCGCGGTCACGCTGCTCTGCGGCGTGATGACGCGCAACACGAACAACGTGGCGCTGTATGTAAAGAATGCGGGCGACTTCGAAAAGCAGACTGCGCAGGCGGTCACGCTGGACGAAACGCAGCGCATGGGCGAATACGCGCTGGGCCGTCTGAGCCTCACGCAGGGGCTGACGCACGCGCTGTTCGAGGCGCGCTTCGGGCAGAAAATGCCGGACGCGCTGCTGGGCGCGCTCCGTCCGCTGGCCGCGCGCGGGTGGATCGAACAGACCGAAGTGGGCTTCATTCCGACGCCGCGCGGGCTGTTCGCCGCGCAGAACGGGCGGATGAAGTTGGAAGGATAATGCTTCTTTCAACCGCGCGAAGCGAGGAAGGGTCAAGGGATGAAATCCCTTGCGGGGTCTGGGGCGGCGCCCCAGGCAGGGGTATGGGGGCAGCCGCCCCCATGACTTCCCGAAAAACGTAGTCTCAGAGCAGGCTGCGTAGCAGCCTACGATTGAGACGGGTGCGATTTGCCAAGGCTGAAAACAGATGTAAACACAATGAAGAAGGGTCAGAGAGCGTTGCTCCCTGACCCTTCATTCTGCTCACAGTCAATACATTCCCCGAGATCATTCCCCGTCAGGTATCGCGGGCCATGCGGCCGTCAAAGTGAATCCAGTAGATCTCCCAGCCGGTATCCGTGCCGTAGCGGTGGGGCAGGTAGCAGTCGAGCAGGACCAGCGAGCCGACGCCCAACTCGACACGCTGGCCGTCCAGATAGCAGTAGCCCCTGCCCCGCACGACGTAGAGCACCAGAAAGCTGTCGTACGAGGGCCTGCGGACCGCGTAGTGCTCGTTGCAGAAGTAGTGTCCGGTGCAGCCGAGCGTGAAGAAGAGCTTCTGCGCCATCAGGCTGGACGTGTGAAAATAGGCGTTGGATTCGGGGAGCACGCCCGGTTCGTTGATCTTCATGCCGTGACCTCCCGTTCTTTCGTGCGCAGCGCATCGTCATTCTGGACTCATTCGCCATGCGCCGTTCGCTCTCCTGCTGACCGAACGCCTGTTTTCCGCACGCCTCAGTAGATCCGCTTCCCGTCCTCGAGCACGGCGGTGCCGTACTTCGGCAGCTCCACGCCCATGAACGTCACCGGCGTTTCGCCCGCGTTCTGGAGGAAGGTGAACGGCCCACGGCAGGTGAGCAGCACGTTGTCCGGCAGCAGCTGCGCATCGCCGATCACGCCCTCACAGACGAGCGCGTAGAACGGCGCATAGAATGCCGGCTCAAACCGCGTGGCGACGTAATAGGCGCGGCCCTTGCCGTATGCGTTCACGGCGACGGCCGGGGCCCCGGCAAAGAAGTCCTCGTCGTAGGCCATCAGCGGCGTCGCGCCCTCCAGCGCGGCGACCTCGCACAGCACGCTGCCCTGCGCGCTTGCGGGCAGGCGCGGGTCCAGCGCGACACAGCGGCGCGTCTCGCCGTCGTACATGCCGTCGATCTCGCAGCGGCGCAGGCCCAGCACGTCGCAAAGGCCGTGCGGCGCGTCGCCCAGCCAGCACAGGTCGCTTTCATCGACCACGCCGCTCCAGTACGTCACCACCAGCGTGCCGCCCTCCGCGACAAACGCGCGCAGCTTGGCGGCGAAGTCCTCGCGCAGCATGTAGAGCATCGGCGCGACGACGAGCTGATAGCCCGTCAGATCGGCCTCCCCGTTCACCAGATCGACCGTCACGCCGTTTTTGGCAAGGCCACGATAATGGCGCAGCAGCTCCTGCTTATAGCCCATCCCGGCGTTGCGCGGGCCCTGCGCGTCCTCCAGCGCCCAGCGGTTCTCCCAGTCGAAGACGAGGGCCGCCTGCTTCTCCTTCTTCGTCCCGGCGACGCGGGCGAGGTCGCAAAGCGCCTGCCCGACCTGCACCGTCTCCTGAAAGACGCGGTTGTCCTCGCGCCCGTCGTGGCTGACGACCGCGCCATGGAACTTCTCGGACGCACCGCGGCTCTGCCGCCACTGGAAGTAGAGCACGGAGTCGGAGCCGTGCGCGATGGCCTGCAGGCTGGCAAACAGGCTGACGCCCGGCTTTTTCACCTTGCTGACGGTCTGCCAGTTCGTGTAGCTCGGCGTGCTCTCCATCAGCCAGAACGGCTGGCCCTTGAGTGAATAGAACAGGTCGTGCATCATCGCGGTATCGAGCGCCGTGTCCTCCAGCGTCTCGGTCGGCTTGTGCCAGGTGGGATAGCTGTCCCAGCTGGCGAGGTCGAGCTCGCGGGCCATGTCGAAGTAGTTGACGCCGGGGAACATGTACATCATGTTTGCGCAGACCTTTGCCTCCGGCACGATTTCGCGGATGCTGTCGCGCTCCCACTTCATGAAGTCGATGGTCTGATGGGAGACGAAGCGCCGCCAGTCGAGGTTCAGGCCGTGCATGGCGTTCTCGCCGTGGGGCGCGGGGCTTTCGATCTGGTCGAAGTCCGCGAACTCGTGCGACCAGAACTTGGTGTTCCAGGCGCGGTTGAGCGCGGCGATGTCGCCGTACCGTTCCCGCAGCCAGTCGCGGAACGCCTGCTGGCACAGCGGGCAGTGGCACTCGCCGCCGTACTCGTTGGACAGGTGCCACAGGATGACGCCGGGATGGCGGCCGAAGCGGCGCGCGAGCGTCTGATTGATCGTTCTGACCTTGTCGCGGTAGACGGGCGAGGTGTAGCAGTGGTTATGGCGCGCGCCGAAGAGTTGGCGCGTGCGATCGGCATTCACGCGCAGCACCTCGGGATACTTCTTCGCCAGCCATGCGGGCCTTGCGCCGCTGGGCGTCGCCAGGTCGATGGAGATGCCGGCGGCCCAGAGCCGGTCGATGATCTCCTGCATCCAGTCGAGGTTGAAGCGCCCCTCCTCGGGCTCCAGCGTGCACCAGGCGAAGATGCCCAGCGAGACGACGTTGACATGCGCCTTTTGCATCAGCTCAATGTCGCGCTCGAGGATGTCCGGGCGGTCGAGCCACTGGTCGGGATTGTAATCCGCGCCGTGATAGAGGGTAGGCATGGAAATGATGCTCCTTTCGGATGGAAAATGAAAAGTAACGGATTATCAGCGCGAAGCAAGTCCTGACGGGGGAGGTTCTGAAAGAAGGGAGAAATCTGAAAGAAAGCCTGCCGTTTGGCTTGAATTCATGCTTTGCATATCAGCGACCGTCTCAATCGTAGACCGCTTCGCGGTCTGCTCTGAGACTGCGTTATCTCAGCAGGGAATTTGGGGCTGCCGCCCCAAACCCCACCAGGGACAGTGCCCCTGGACCCCACTTCGCTTCGCGCCTGTTTTAAGAATCTTTGCTTTCGTCGATTTCTCTGCCCTGCATATAGGCGTCCATGGCCTCGGCAACATGCTTGGAGTGCTCCACGGCCTCCACAACCGTGCGCGCGCCGCTGGTCACGTCGCCGCTGGCAAAGATGCCCGGCCGCGTCGTGCGGCCATACTCGTCCGCCACCAGCAGGCCCCGCTCGTTCGCCTTGAGGCCCTCCGTCGTGTTCACCAGGCGGCTCTTCGGGCCCTGGCTGATCGAGATGATCGTGCTGTCTGCCGGATAGAGCGTGCGGGAATCCGGCACGGGCGTAAGGGTTCCGTCCTCCGCCTCCTCGACGTCCTCAAACCACACGCCCTCATCGACGATCTCCACCGGGCGCTTGTTGTAGAGGAACTCGACGCCCTCCAGCGCCGCATAGTCGAACTCATGCTTGCTGGCGGCGACCTTCTTTGTGATCGAGAAGCACTGCACGCGGCGCACCCCCTTGCGGATGGCCGTGCGGCAGACGTCCATCGCGGCGTTGCCCGCGCCGATGACGATCAGCGACTCACCGAGGCGGTAGCTGTCCGGGTTGTTCAGGTAGTTGATGGCGAAGTGGACGTTGCCCAGCGTCTCGCCCTTGATGTGCAGCGCGTTGGGCTGCCATACGCCTGTGCCCACGAAGATCGCCTTGTAGCCGTCGCGGAACAGGTCCTCGATGGTGATCGCGCTGCCGATGACCGTGTTTGGGCGCACCTTGATGTCCTTGAGCACGAGGTGATGGTACTCGAAGTCGTCGAGCA
>CAMENN010000155.1 GCA_945928315.1 uncultured Clostridia bacterium | reverse complement strand
GCAGGTGTCCGGCTTTTTTGCTGTCCGGATGACCACAGAATCCATATTCTGTGGTTTTTTCATGCCCGTCTCCGATCAGATGCACAATCGCATGCGGTTCAGCGTGCGCTCATGCTCCTGCTCGCTGACCGCCACATAGATCCGGGTGGTTTCCAGAGAGGAATGCCCCAGAATATCCGCCAGATGCGCGAGGTTCTTCTCGATGGAAAAATAGCTGCGCGCAAAGAGATGGCGCAGGTTGTGCGGAAACACCTTGCTTTCCCGCACGCGCGCCTGCCGCGCCAGATGCTTCATGTCCCGCCAGATGTTGCTGCGGTCTAGCGGCTTTCCGCTGCGCGTGCGGAAGATGCAGCCCTCGCCGATGCCGCACTCGCGCGCATAGGCCAGCAGGGGATTGCGCAGCGCTCTGGGCAGCAGGATCGTGCGGCTCTTGCCCTTGAGGCAGATCTCCGCGCGCCCGCTGCGCACCGCTTCGACGGTCACATAGCGCAGCTCGCTGACGCGAATCCCCGTCGAGCAGATCGTCTCCATCACCAGCTTCAGCCGCCTGTTTTTCCTTTCGCCCGCAGCCGCCAGCAGACGCCGGTATTCCTCCTCGCCGAGCTGGCGCTCCTCGCTGATGAACGCGCTCCGCTGCACGCGCAGCATCTGCACCATGCATTCCTGCCGCCCGATGCTGCGCAGATAGCTGTGAATGGCCGACAGGTCGCTGTTGACGCTGCGCGGCCTGCGGCCCGCATCCAGCAGGCTCTGCCGGTAGGCGAGCACCAGCTCCTTGCTGACCTCCCGCCCGCCGAGAAAGCCGAGAAACCGGCGCACCTGCCGGCTGTATTTCTCAATCGTCGTCCGTGCCCGCTCCTGCCTGCGCAGGCTTTCCTCAAAGTCGTACATCTCCTTGTCCATGCTGCTCCTCCTCGCTCCTTGTCATCCGCCCGGCCGGTCTTCCGCCGTTCGTCATCACAGTATAACAAGAAGACGATTCTCGCGCAAAATGCTGCGCATGGCCGTTCAGGCACATGGAAAAGGGATGCGCACGGGCATCCCTCATGCCGCCGGTGCGGATTTCACGGAGCGGGGCAGCGGCCCCTCATGCATCCCCGGAGGACCGGAGCTGCCGGTCCCGTCGGGCGATGCGCACAGGCATTTCTTCCTTTATATTGACCCCGCTCATCCCATCTGCGCCATGTCCTTCTGCAGGCGCTGCAGAATCCGCTTTTCCAGGCGGGAGATGTAGCTCTGGCTGATGCCCATGATGTCGGCAACCTCCTTCTGGGTCTTTTCCGCGCCGCCGCCCAGGCCGAAGCGCAGGCGCATGATCTCCTTCTCCCGCATGGAGAGCCGCGAGAGCGCCGTGGCGAGCATCTGCCGCTCGACCGTCTCCTCGATGGAGCGGTAGACCATGTCGCCCTCGGTGCCCAGGATGTCGGAGAGCAGCAGCTCGTTGCCGTCCCAATCGGTGTTGAGCGGCTCGTCCAGCGAAACCTCCAGCTTCTGGCGGCTGGTGCGGCGCAGGAACATGAGGATCTCGTTCTCGATGCAGCGCGAGGCATAGGTCGCCAGCTTGATCTTCTTCTGCGGATCGAACGTGTTGACCGCCTTGATGAGGCCGATGGTGCCGATGGAGATCAGGTCCTCGATGCCCACGCCGGTGTTCTCGAACTTGCGGGCGATGTAGACCACCAGGCGCAGATTGTGCTCGATGAGCGTCTGGCGCACGGTGTTCGGCTCGTCCGCCATGCGGGCAAAGAGCGCCTGCTCCTCCTCGCGCGTCAGCGGCGCGGGCAGCGAATCGCTCCCGCCGATGTACGCCACCGTGCCCTCCGGCCGGATGATCGTGAGCGCGGGCCGACCCGTACGCTTTGTCCATCCGCCTTTATGTTCTGCTCTCTGCCTGTCCATGTGGAACCCCTCCTCGTCTATTCCTCCTGATGAAGCAGCGCCGTGGGCACGAGCGCGGGTGCATCCGGCGCGAGGCCGGGCGATAGCGCCAGCACGCAGCGCACCGGAATCCGCCGTCCCTGCGCGATCAGCGTCGCCGTCCCGGGCGTCAGACAGCCCATGCGCTGCCGTCCGCCCGCCGTGTCCGCCAGAATCGGCCGCAGCGGCACGCCGTCGCCGAGCCCCAGCCGCGCACGCGCCGCTGCCTCCGGCACCACGACCACCGGCCGGTGCGTCAGGTAGTCCCGCAGGCTGTTGCCGCTGTCCAGGATCGCGTCAAACGACGCCGTGTGCCCGCGCGCCGTGCAAAGGAAACGCGCCCGCGTCACGTCGTGCGCAGCCCTTCGCGCCCGGATCACAGACACCGCCATCAGCGCCGATGCCGCCGTGCCGATGCCCCACGCCGCCGCGAGTGAGCCCGTCGCCCCGCGCAGTGCCTGCACCGTGCCGCCCAGCAGCCCCTCGGCCGCCAGCAGCAGCCCCGCGCCGCGCAGCATCCGTCCCCGGCCGCAGGCCACGCGCGCCATGGCGAGCGCAGCGGGCAGCCAGAGCAGCGCCGCACAGGGACCGGAAAGCCCCAGCCGCCGCGCCGCACAGGCCATGCCCGCGCCCAGAAGGGCGGCGGCGCCGACCCGCAGCGGACGCACGCGCCTGTCCATCAGCCGAAGCGCCATGCACAGGCAAAGCGCATCCGCCAGCACATCCGCGGCGGCCGTCACTGCTTCGTTCATGTCCGCATTATAGCGCCGCGCGCCGGATTCTCCTGTCGTTTGAGCGCGCGAAAAAAGAGGAATGGTCGTCGGATTTCGACAATCATTCCTCTGAACGGGTTGTGTGCTGTCGATGGCATTTCCTGTCGATGACAGCGTTTTTTCCGGGTATGGCCTTGCGGCGCGGATGCGTGAACGGGCCTGCGCCTCGTGTCGAAGGGGACAGGGCTGCAAGGGGCAGTGCCCCTTGACCCCACTTCGCTTCGCGCTGATCCTCGCGGCTTTGCGGATTCCTTTCTCAGATCGCCTTGGTGATCTGCTGGCCCTGCTTGGTGTCCTTGAGCACGTAGCCCATGGCGACGATCTCGTCGCGCAGGCGGTCGCTCTCGGCCCAGTTCTTGTTGGCGCGGGCCTCGGCGCGCTGCGCCAGCAGCTCCTGCACCTTCGCGTCGTCCGCCGCGGTCTTGCGCGAGAGGATGCCCAGCACGCCCGCCAGCTCGTCGAGCGTGTCGAGCACGGCCTTGACCGCCGCCTTCGGGCTGTGCTCGTCGAGGCCCGCGTTCGCTGCGCGCACCAGCTCGAACAGCTTGCCGATGGCGTCGGCGGTGTTCAGGTCGTCGTCCATCGCCGCGTCGAAGCCCTCGCGCGCCGCCTGAACCTTCGCGAGCAGATCGTTCTCCTTCTCGCCCATTTCGCCGTCCTTCGCGTTCTCCAGCAGGAAGGCGTAGTGGTCGCGCGCGGTGTAGAGGCGGTCGAGCGACGCCTTCGCCTGCTCGATCATCTCGCGGGAGAAGTTGATCGGGCTGCGGTAATGCGCGCCGAGCATGAACATGCGCACGGCCTCCAGGTCGAACTCCTTCGAGATGTCGCGCACGGTGAAGAAGTTGCCCAGCGACTTGCTCATCTTCTGATTGTCCACGTTGATGAAGCCGTTGTGCATCCAGTAGTGGACGAACGGCTTGCCCGTCGCGCCCTCGCTCTGAGCGATCTCGTTCTCGTGGTGCGGGAAGACGAGGTCCTTGCCGCCGCAGTGGATGTCGATCGTCTCACCCAGGTACTTGGTGCTCATCGCGGAGCACTCGATGTGCCAGCCGGGACGGCCCTTGCCCCAGGGGGAATCCCACGCCGGCTCGCCGGGCTTCTGCGCCTTCCAGAGGGCGAAGTCCATCGGATGCTTCTTGTTGGGATCGACGTCGATGCGCGCGCCGCTCTCCAGGTCCTCGAGGTTCTGGCCGCAGAGCTTGCCGTAGCCCGGGAATGCCTGCGTGTTGTAGTAGACGTCGCCGTTGTCGCAGGCATAGGCCAGGCCCTTCGCCACGAGCTTCTCGATCATGGCGATGATCTCCGGGATGTGCTCGGTGGCCTTGGGGTTGACCGTGGCGCGCTCGATGCCCAGCGCGTCGGCATCCTTGTAATACTCCTCGATGAAGCGCTCGCCCAGCTCCTTGACGGTGATGCCCTCCTCGTTGGCGCGGCGAATCATCTTGTCGTCGATGTCGGTGAAGTTCTGCACGAACTTCACCTCGTAGCCCTTGTGCTCAAAATAGCGGCGAAGCGTGTCGAACACGATGAACGGGCGCGCGTTGCCAATGTGGAAGTAGTTGTAGACCGTCGGTCCGCAGCAGTAGATGCTGACCTTGCCCGGCTCGATCGGGACAAATTCCTCTTTTTTCCTCGACTGTGTGTTATAGATCTGCATGCTTCAAGTCCTCCTCTATATGCTGTGTGCCATACAGGCTGTGCAGGTGTGTTTCCAGCTCATCCACGCGCCGCTCGAGCGCGGTGATGTGCTCCTTGACGGGGTCGGGCAGGTGCACATGGTCGAGATCGACGCCATGCGGCCTGCCCTCGCGCCGCACGATGCGCCCGGGATTGCCGACCACGGTACAATTGGGCGGCACCTCCTTGAGCACAACCGCGCCCGCGCCGATCTTGCTACCCGCGCCGACGGTGAACGGCCCGAGGACCTTTGCGCCCGCGCCGACGACCACGTCGTTGCCGAGGGTCGGGTGGCGCTTGCCCACGTCCTTGCCCGTGCCGCCGAGGGTGACCCCCTGATAGAGCGTCACGTTGTCGCCGATGACGGTCGTCTCGCCGATGACCACGCCGTCGCCGTGGTCGATGAACAGGCCCTTGCCGATGCACGCGCCAGGGTGAATCTCGATGCCGGTGACGTGTCGGCTGTGCTGGGAGATCCAGCGTGCGAGCGTCGTGTGTCCTCCCCGGTAGAGCCTGTGCGCCATCCGGTGATAGGCCATCGCCCTGACCGACGGGTAGCACAGCAGGACCTCCCAGCGGGATTTGGCTGCGGGGTCGCGCTCGAGCACGGCGTCCACATCCTCGCGAATCCTGTCAAACAAAGCCATTCCTCCTGTCCGCGCGCCCTTTTCGGGCGTCAAGCGGGCCGTGCCCGCTCCCACCTCCGAACAGCTTCTCAAGATCAAGCTGCTCA
>CAMENN010000154.1 GCA_945928315.1 uncultured Clostridia bacterium | reverse complement strand
CCCAAGGCGATCGGCGTGGGCCAGTACCAGCACGACCTCAAGCAGGCGGAGCTGGAAAGCGCACTCTCCGGCGTGGTGGAGAGCTGCGTGTCGAGCGTCGGCGTGGACGTGGAGACGGCCTCCCCGCAGCTGCTCGAGCATGTCGCGGGCATCGGTCCCGCGCTGGCGCAGAGCATCGTCGATTACCGCGAGGAGAACGGCATCGCCTCGCGCGCGCAGCTCAAAAAGGTGCCCAAGCTCGGGACAAAGGCGTTCGAGCAGTGCGCAGGCTTTTTGCGCGTGCACGGTAAAAACCCGCTCGACGCGACGGCCGTGCATCCGGAGAGCTATCCGGCGGCGAAGGCGCTGCTGGAGCATTTGGGCTATGACGCGAAGGCGCTTTCGCGCGGCGGCGTGGCGGGCATTGCGCAGCGCGTGAAGGACGAGGGCCCGGCGAAGCTGGCGGCTGAGCTGGGCGTGGGCGAGATGACGCTCATGGACATCGCGGCGGAGCTGGAAAAGCCGGGCCGCGACCCGCGCGACGAGCTGCCGCCGCCCGTGCTGCGCACCGATGTGCTCGACATCGCGGACCTGAGGCCCGGCATGGAGCTGACCGGCACCGTGCGCAACGTGATTGACTTCGGCGCGTTCGTGGACATCGGCGTGCATCAGGACGGCCTGGTGCACATCTCCCGCATGGCGGACCGGTTCATCCGCCATCCGAGCGAGGTGGTGAGCGTCGGCGACGTGGTCAAGGTCTGGGTCGTCGAGGTGGACGAGAAGAAAAAGCGCATCGCGCTGACGATGGTGCCGGGGCGGAGCTGACGCGCCAAGGAGGGGAAGCGCATGCGGCTTTTTGCGGTGTGTCTGTTGGCGCTGGCGCTGCTGGCTTCGCCCGCGCTGGCGCAGGAATACGCCTACGGCGGCACGGGCGAGGAGGCGCTGCTGGAGGCCGTCTCCCTGCGGGACGGCCTGTTTGCCGTGGGCACGACGGCCTCCGCGGACGGCGACCTCGCGGGCCGCACGCGCAGCGGGGAGAGCGGCTGGGCGCTGCGCATCGGCGAGGACGGACAGCGTCTCTGGGATTTCTGCTCCGCCAAATCGGGCATGATGATCATGTGCGCGCCGCACGCCTATGCCGACGGGACGTTCTCGCTCGTGCTGACGGATGAGGACGGCCAGCGCGGCGAGTGGATCGAGCTGAACGACCGCGGACGGCAGCGCGCGCGCGTCGCGATTCCGCAGACCCTCTGCGCGGAGGACCGGACGGCGCGGATCATCGCCATGACGGCCTGCGAGGGTGAAAAAGGGCGCTATCTCGCGCTGCTCCTGGAGCATGCGGGCAGCGGCGCGCTCTGCTGCACGGCGCTTTCGCAGGACGGCGGGACGTGCGGCTGCGGCACGTTCTACGGCGATGCGCAGGGCGTGCTGCTCGCCGACGACGCGGACGGCCGGGTGCTGCACCTGGGCGCGGAGCTGGGCACGCTCGCCGTGACGCGGCTTTGCCCCGGCGTCCCGCCGCAGACGCACACGTTCTCCCTGCCGGGCGACGGCGTGGGCATCGCCTGCGTCAGCGACGCGCTGATCGCCGCGGACGGCAGCCTCGCGCTGTGCGGGCAGAGCGTCACCGCCGATCAGAAGAGCGGCGGCTTCCTCATGCGCCTGAGCGCGGAGGAGGAGGTGCTCTTCGCGCTGACGCTCGAGGATCATCCCATGCCCGCGCACCTGACCGAGACGGATACCGGCTATGCGGTCTATGCCGACGGCGCGCTGCTTCAGTTTGACGAGGACGGCGCGCCGCTGGGCGAGACGGAGGCGGGAGAGATGCCGCTCGATCTGACGAGCCTGAACGGGCAGGCGGCGCTGCTTACGCATGAGGGTGAGCGCCGCGCGAAGCAGGCTGTGCTGCACACCGTGGAGAGCGCCGGGCGCGTGGAGCTGCCGGAGGAGGATGCGGCGCCGGAGACGCACGCGACGCCCGTGCCGCAGAAGGGGTACATCGCGCTGGACGGGGAGAAGCTGATCTGCAGCGACGGCGGCGCGGGCGGCGTGACCGTCTCGCTCGTGGATGCGCAGGGCCGGATGCGCTTTACGACGCGCACGCCGATTCACACGGCCGCGGACCGGCTCGTCTGGGAGAGCGCGTCGCGCACGGAGGATGGCGGCATCCGCCTGAGCGGATACTATGAGACGGACGGCGCGGATGGCCCGAGCCGTCAGCGGGCGACGGCGCTGCTCGGCGCGGACGGCGTGCTGCGCGAGCTCAGGGCGGAGGACTGAATCGCAGGGCAGGAGGTGCGCCGCGAAGCGATGAGAGGTCTAGGGATTGCCGGCCCAATATCCCGCGCATCCTACCGCAATCGCCCTTGTCCCGCAGGCCGCCCCTATGGTATAATCAAACTGTATGTCAACCAGTAACCGGGCATGTCCCGGCCAAGCAGGGAGTTCTCCATATGAATCAGGATATTGTCATCGTCGGCGCGGGCCCTGCGGGCATCTTCACCGCGCTGGAAATGCTCCGCAAGGGGAGCAAAAGGCGCATCACCATCGTGGAAAAGGGCCAGCCCATCGAGAAGCGGCGCTGCCCGAAGGCCATCACCAGCAAGTGCATGGGCTGCCGCCCCTGCCACATCACCACCGGCTTCTCCGGCGCGGGCGCGTTTTCGGACGGCAAGCTCTCCCTCTCCTATGAGGTGGGCGGCGACTTCCCCAGCCTCATCGGCGAGCGCAACGCGCAGGACCTCATCAACTACACGGACAGCATCTACCTCGAGTTCGGTGCGGATACGCACGTCGAGGGCCTGGGCAATACCGACGAGGTGCGCGAAATCCGCCACCGCGCGATTCAGGCGGGTCTCAAGCTCGTCGATTGCCCGATCCGCCACCTGGGCACGGAAAAGGCGCAGGCGCTCTATCTCGCCATCGAGAACTATCTGCGCGAGCACGGCGTGGAGCTGCTCTTCGGCTGGGAGTGCGACGAGCTGATCATGGACGGGGAGACGTGCCTGGGCGTGGTCATTCGCCGCAGCGGCGAGACGCGGGAGATCCGCGCAGCGCATACCGTCGTGGCGACGGGCCGCCGCGGCGCGGACTGGCTGGAAAAGCTCTGTGCCGAGCACGGCATCGCCCATCAGCCGGGCACGGTTGACATCGGCGTGCGCGTCGAGGTGCGCAACGAGGTCATGGACAAGGTCAACCGCGTGCTCTACGAGAGCAAGCTGATCGGCTATCCGCGCCCGTTCAAGAACAAGGTGCGCACGTTCTGCCAGAACCCCGGCGGCTTTGTCAGCCAGGAGAACTACGACAACGACCTCGCGGTTGTCAACGGGCATTCCTACAAGGACACCAAGAGCGACAACACGAACGTGTCGGTGCTGTGCAGCCACAACTTCTCGGTGCCGTTCAACCAGCCCATCGCGTATGCGCAGAAGGTGGGCGAGCTGACGAACATGCTGGCGAACGGGCACATCCTGGTGCAGCGCTTCGGCGACATTCTGGACGGCAAGCGGACGTGGGAGAAGGAGCTGTCGCAGTCGAACCTGCGCCCGACACTGCCGGATGCGGTCGCGGGCGACATCACGGCGGCGATGCCGTACCGGGCGATGACGAACATCATCAACTTCATTCAGGCGGTGGACATCGTGGTGCCGGGCTTTGCCGCGCCGGAGACGCTGCTCTACTCGCCGGAGCTCAAGTTCTATTCGAACCGCGTGAAGATGGACGCGGAGCTGAACACGAACGTGCGCGGCCTGCACTGTCTGGGCGATTCCTCCGGCTGGACGCGCGGCCTGATGATGGCCTCGGCCATGGGCGTGCTGATGGGGAGGAAATTGTCCGAAGAGGAAAAAGAAGCTTAAAGCCGCGCGAAGCGTAGTGGGGTCAAGGGGCACTGCCCCTTGCGGGGTTCAGGGGCGGAGTCCCTGAGCGGGGTTTGGGGCGGCAGCCCCAACGTTCCCCCAAAATGCGAAGCAAAAAGAAGCGCGGGCCGGAGAGGAGCCGAAGGCGACAATTACGGCCGAAGAAAAGCGGCTTGAAGCCGCCTCGCAAAAGCAGCATATACAGGAACCCCGCCGGAGGAAGCGCTTGGCCTCTCCGGCGGGGTTTTGCAACTGCCCGATGAGAAAAGAACGAGCCGTAAGCCCTTCGCGGGTTTTCCGGCTCGTTGCATGTTTACGAAGGTTCGGGGACGGCTTCAAGCGGCTGGTCCGGAGCCGCAATAGTCGCTTCGCTCCGCTGCGGCTCTTGCTTTTTGGCTTCGCAGATTGGGGTACGTTGGGGGATTTCATCCCCCAAACCCCTAGCCTGGGGACTGGTCCCCAGACCCTTCCTCGCTTCGCGCCTTCCTATTGCAGCTTTTCCTTTATTGCGCGAACTGGCTCTGGTAGAGCTTCGCGTAGAATCCGCCCTTCTCCAGCAGCTCCTTATGCGTGCCCTGCTCGACGATATGCCCGTCGCGCATCACCAGAATCACGTCCGCACTCCTGATCGTCGAAAGCCTGTGCGCTACGATGAAGCTCGTGCGCCCCTTCATCATCGTCGCAAACGCATCCTGCACCTTCAGCTCCGTGCGCGTGTCGATCGAGGACGTCGCTTCGTCCAGAATCAGCATCGGCGGCAGACACAGCATCACGCGCGCGATGCACAGGAGCTGCTTCTGACCCTGCGAGAGCTGTCCGCCCGTCTCGCTGATGACCGTGTTGTAGCCCTCCGGCAGGCGGCGGATGAAGCTGTGCGCGTGCGAGGCCTTCGCCGCGGCGATGATCTCCTCGTCCGTCGCGTCCGGCCGGCCCATTGCGATGTTGTCGCGGATCGTGCCCGAGGAGAGCCATGTGTCCTGCAGCACCATGCCGATGTTCTGGCGCAGGCTCCGGCGCGTCACCCCGCGCGTCTCCAGGCCGTCCACCGCGATCGAGCCGGACTTCACGTCGTAAAAGCGCATGAGGAGGTTGATCATCGTCGTCTTGCCGCAGCCCGTCGGGCCGACGATCGCCACGCGCTGGCCGGGCCTCACATGCAGCGTGAAGTCCTCGATCAGCCTGCGCTCCGGCGTGTAGGAGAAGCAGACGTGCTCGATGTCCACCTCGCCGCGCACGTTTTGCAGCGTCTTCGCGTCGGGCACGTCCGGCTTCTGCGCCGGCTCGTCGATCAGCTCGAAGATGCGGCCCGCGCACGCCAGCGCGTTTTGCAGCTCCGTGATGACGCCGGAGATCTCGTTGAACGGCTTGG
>CAMENN010000153.1 GCA_945928315.1 uncultured Clostridia bacterium | reverse complement strand
CCCTCGCCGGTGTTGTAATAGGTGCCCATGGCCGTGGCGGCGCGGGCGAGGGAGGTGTGCGCGTTGTAGGAGATGGAGCCGTAGCTCATGGCGGAGAACATGACCGGCACGTTCAGCGTCAGCTGCGGGGGCATGTTGTCGATGAGGTTGCCATCCTCGTCGCGCTCGATGGCCTGCGGCTTTGCGCCAAGCGTCGTGCGCGTCTCCATCGGTTCGCGCAGCGGGTCGATCGACGGATTGGTCACCTGAGAGGCGTTGATGAGCAGCTTGTCCCAGTAGATGGGGTACGGCTCCGGGTTGCCCATGGAGGAGAGCAGCACGCCGCCTGTGCCCGCCTGGCGGTAGACCTCGGAGATGGCCTTCTCCGTCCAGTTGGCGTTTTCCTTGAAGGTGTGGTCGGTGCGCACGATCTTGAGCGCGCGCGTGGGGCAGAGCGACACGCAGCGGTGACAGGCGACGCATTTGCTTTCGTCGCTCATCATGCAGCCGAAATCGATGTCATAATGATGCACCTCGTTGGCGCACTGGCGCTCGCAGGCGCGGCAGCTGATGCAGCGCTGCGGGTTGCGGATCACTTCATATTGAGGGTACAGAAAGTCGATGGCCATTACGCCTGACCTCCCTTCTGATTGAGCGTGACGATGACGGGCTGACCGCCGCCGGGCGACCAGAGGGTATCCAGCTCCGGCTCGACGGCGCGGATGGCGCATTCCTCGGAGGCGATGTAGACCATGTCGCCGCGCTCGCCGACGACCATGGAGCGCAGCTTCAGGCGGTCGTTGAGCGCCATCAGGCCGCCCTCAAAGCCCACCAGGATGGAGAACGGACCGTTGATCAGCAGGCTGGAGAAGGCATTGCGCAGATAGGCAGCGCGGCTCCTTTGTGGCTCGGGCATCGCCGCAATCGTGGACCAGAACGGTGCGGCGATGACGCCCGCGACCTCGGGAAGTGTCAGCCCGCGGCGGCGCGTCAGGTAGTCGATGATGTAGGTGATGGCCTCAGTGTCGGTCTTGAGCGTGCAGGCGTAGCCGAACATCTCGATGAAGCGACGGTTGGCGTCGTAGCTGGAAATCTCGCCGTTGTGCACGACCGTGCAGTCGAGCAGCGCGAAGGGGTGTGCGCCGCCCCACCAGCCCGGGGTGTTTGTGGGGTAGCGGCCGTGTGCGGTCCAGCAGTAGCCGCCGTAGTCCTCCAGCCGGTAGAACGCGCCGACGTCCTCCGGGAAGCCCACGGCCTTGAACACGCCCATGTTCTTGCCGCTGGAGAAGACGAACGCGCCCTCGATCTGCGCGTTGACGTGCAGCACGCGCTGCACGACGTACTCGCGCTCGTCGAGCTGGCTGTCGTCGAGCACCGTCCGCACGGGCGTGAGGAAGTAGCGCAGGATCATCGGCTCTCCGGTGATGGAGGGCATGTGCCGCGTCGGAATTTTCTCATAGGTATGGATCTCGAAGTACTGCTCCAGATACCGCTCGCAGGCACGGCGCACATCGGGCGTGTCATAGAATAGATGAAACGCATAGTCGTCGGCATACTGCGGATAGATGCCGTAGCCTGCGAAGCCACCGCCCAGACCGTTGGAGCGGTCATGCATCGGGGCGATGGAGCGGATGATCGTCTCGCCGCCGATCCTGCGGCCCTCCCGGGAGAAGATGCCGGAGATGGCGCAGCCGGAGGGGATGTGTTCCTGGCCTTCCCTGATCATACAGGTGCCTCCTTTGCCGTGTTGATATGGAGGATGACCGGGGCAAGCCCGGAGGAAATCCTGGGTCCTATTATAGCGGACGGGTGCGGCGTTGTAAATGGGAAAACGTGAAGAAAATGAAGTTTTGAGCATTTTATATTTAATTTTCGTCCGAAACATCTCTGAATCACGTTGATTTTGCAGGAAATGCAAATCGAACTTCTAAAAATTTGCAAAAACCCGTTGACGAACGGCGCGAAATCGGCTATACTTTCCGGCGTTACAGGAAAGCGCCGCGAACCCCCCAGGCCCGCGGCCTTCCGCATTCAGCGCGTCGCTACCGGCGCAGATGGGAGAGAGACATGATGAAAAAAGTCCCTGAACTCTTTGGCAGCATGGTTTTCAATGAGGCGGTCATGAAGGAGCGGCTGCCCAAGGATACCTACAAGGCGCTCAAGTGCACCATTCGCCAGGGCACGGCGCTGGACGCGCAGATCGCGGGCGTGGTCGCCAACGCGATGAAGGACTGGGCGATCGAGAAGGGCGCGACGCACTTCACGCACTGGTTCCAGCCGATGACCGGCATCACCGCCGAGAAGCACGATTCCTTCATTTCCCCGTGCTCCGACGGCACGGTGATCATGGAGTTCTCCGGCAAGGAGCTCATCAAGGGCGAGCCGGACGCCTCCTCCTTCCCGTCCGGCGGCCTGCGCGCCACGTTCGAGGCCCGCGGCTATACCGCCTGGGACCCGACCAGCTACGCGTTCATCAAGGACGACACGCTGTGCATCCCCACGGCGTTCTGCTCCTACACCGGCGAGATCCTCGACAAGAAGACCCCGCTGCTGCGCTCCATGGAGGCCATCAGCAAGCAGGCGTGCCGCGTGCTGAGGCTGTTCGGCAAGGACGTCGCCCGTGTGACGACGACCGTCGGCCCGGAGCAGGAGTACTTCCTCATCGACAAGGAGGACTACAAGAAGCGCCCCGACCTCATCCTGACCGGCCGCACGCTCTTCGGCGCGATGCCGCCCAAGGGCCAGGAGCTGGAGGACCACTACTTCGGCACGATCCGCCCGCGCGTGAAGGCGTTCATGGAGGACCTCGACGAGGAGCTGTGGAAGCTGGGCATCTGCGCGAAGACCGAGCACAACGAGGTCGCGCCCTGCCAGCATGAGATGGCCCCGATCTTCGCCACCGCGAACATCGCCACCGACCACAACCAGCTCTCCATGGAGATCATGAAGAAGGTGGCCGATCGCCACGGCTTCGTCTGCCTGCTGCATGAGAAGCCCTTTGACGGCGTGAACGGCTCCGGCAAGCACAACAACTGGTCCATCTCCACCGACAAGGGCGAGAACCTCCTCGACCCGGGCGTGACTCCGGCGCAGAACGCGCAGTTCCTGCTGTTCCTGACCGCGGTCATCAAGGCGGTGGACGACTATCAGGATCTGCTGCGCATCTCCGTCGCCAGCGCGGGCAACGACCATCGCCTCGGCGCGAACGAGGCTCCGCCTGCCATCGTCTCCATGTATGTGGGTGATGAGCTGGCCGGCGTGATCGATTCGCTCGTCTCCGGCGCGGACTACAAGGCAGCCGGCAAGCGCAGCATGGACATCGGCGTCTCCGTCCTGCCGACGATCCCGCAGGACAACTCCGACCGCAACCGCACCTCGCCGTTCGCCTTCACCGGCAACAAGTTCGAGTTCCGCATGCCGGGCTCTTCCTTCAACATCGCCTGCACGAACATCATGCTCAACACGGCTGTCGCCGACTCGCTCATGGCGTTTGCGGATGAGCTGGAGAAGGCGGAGGACTTCGACGCGGCGCTGGCCTCGCTCATCAAGCGCGAGCTGTCCGCGCATCAGCGCATCCTCTTCAACGGCAACGGCTACAGCGCCGAGTGGCCCATCGAGGCCGAGAAGCGCGGCCTGCTCAACCTGCGCTCCACGCCGGAGGCGGTCGTCCACTATACGGACGAGAAGAACGTCGCGCTCTTCGCCCGCCATGGCGTCTATACCCTCAGCGAGATGAAATCCCGCCAGGAGATCACCATGGAGGAGTACGTCAAGGTGATCAACATCGAGGCGCTGACCAGCCTGGACATGCTGAAAAAGCAGATCATCCCGGCCTGCATCGGCTACTCGAAGGAGCTGGCGGAGACGGTCGCCGTCAAGAAGAGCATCGGCGTGAGCGCGCCGGTGGAGGCGGCGAAGGTGCAGGAGCTGACCGACATGACCGCCGAGCTGTGCGGCCTGACCGATGCGCTCGAGGCCGCGCTGGCCGGCGCGACGGAGGATGTCACGGCCTGCGGCATGTATGACCATGAGACGGTCATCCCGGCGATGGAGGCGGCCCGCAAGCTGGCAGACGCGCTGGAGCTGAAGGTCGCCAAGAAGGCTTGGCCGGTGCCGACCTACGCGGATCTGCTGTTCTACGTCTGATGAAACCAAAAAATGAATTGCACGAGGGCGTGCATGCAGGAGACTCTATTCCCGCATGCACGCCCTTTTGTAGTTAACCGGCATGATGCCGGTTGCATCACCGACGAAGTCATGTAAGTCCCATTGCTTTGCGGTCGAGTCCGAAGCTTGGCAGAAGGACTTACTGAGAAAATGTTCGAAATTTCCGAACGAGAAGGAGGAAACACTATGGATTATTCGGCTTTTGAAACGGCCCTGAACACGGGATGGATTCTGCTGGGCGCAGCGCTTGTGTTCTTCATGCAGGCGGGCTTCGCGATGGTGGAGACGGGCTTCACCCGCGCGAAAAACGCAGGCAATATCATCATGAAGAACCTGATGGACTTCTGCCTGGGCACGCCGATCTTCTGGCTGATCGGCTTCGGTCTGATGTTCGGTGGCACGGGCAAGCTGATCGGCGGGCTCGATTTCTTCACGGACGCGGGCGGCGACTGGGCGACGATGATCTTCCAGACGGTGTTCTGCGCCACGGCGGCGACGATCGTCTCCGGCGCAATGGCCGAGCGCACGAAGTTCTCCGCCTACTGCATCTATTCGATGGTTATCTCCGCGTTCATCTATCCGGTCTCCGGACACTGGATCTGGGGCGGCGGCTGGCTCGCGCGGATGGGCTTCCATGACTTCGCCGGCTCCACGGCGGTGCACATGGTCGGCGGCGTGGCGGCGTTCGTCGGCGCGGCGATCCTCGGCCCGCGCATCGGCAAGTACGGCAAGGACGGCAAGGCGCGCGCGATTCCCGGCCACTCGCTGACGCTTGGCGCGCTGGGCGTGTTCATCCTCTGGTTCTGCTGGTTCGGCTTCAACGGCTGCTCCACCGTCGCCCTGACCGGCGGCGCGGACGAGACCGCGGCCCGCGTCTTCGTGACGACCAACCTGGCTGCGGCGGTGGCGACCGTCACCGTCATGTGCATCACCTGGGTTCGCTACGGCAAGCCGGACGTCTCCATGACGCTCAACGGCTCCCTGGCAGGCCTGGTCGCCATCACGGCGGGCTGCGACGTGGTCACGCCTGCGGGTGCGGCGGCGATCGGCATCATCGCGGGCTTCG
>CAMENN010000152.1 GCA_945928315.1 uncultured Clostridia bacterium | reverse complement strand
GCCGATTCCCTGCACATCGGCCACTACATCCCGATCATGGCGATGGCGCACATGCAGCGCGCCGGCCATCGCCCCATCGCGCTGATGGGCGGCGGCACCGCGATGATCGGCGACCCGTCCGGCAAGACCGACATGCGCAAGATGATGACCGTGGAGACGATCGACGAGAACGTCGCCCACATCAAGGCGCAGATGAGCCGCTTCCTCGACTTCTCCGAGGGCAAGGCGATCATCGCCAACAACGGCGACTGGCTGCGCCACCTGAACTTCATCGACTTCATGCGCGACATCGGCTCCATGTTTTCCGTCAACAAGATGCTGACGGCCGAGTGCTACAAGGCCCGCATGGCGACGGACAACGGCCTGTCCTTCCTCGAGTTCACCTACATGCTCATGCAGAGCTACGACTTCCTGGAGCTGTTCAAGCGCTACGGCTGCCGCCTGCAGATGGGCGGCAACGACCAGTGGAGCAACATGCTCGGCGGCGCGGACCTGGTGCGCCGCAAGGAAAACGAGAAGGCGTTCGCCTGCACGTTCCAGCTGCTGCTCACCCACGACGGCCGCAAGATGGGCAAGACCGAGAAGGGCGCGCTCTGGCTCGATCCCAACAAGACCTCCCCGTTCGACTTCTACCAGTACTGGCGCAACGTGGACGACAAGGACGTGGGCAAGTGCCTGGGCCTGCTCACCTTCCTGCCGATGGACGAGGTGCGCCGCCTCTCCGCGCTGGAGGGCAGCGAGATCAACGAGGCCAAAAAGGTGCTGGCCTACGAGGTCACCAAGCTCGTTCACGGCGAGGAGGAGGCCAGGAAGGCGCAGGAGGCGGCCTCCGCGCTGTTCGGCGGCGCGGGGCTGGGCGGCTCCATCCCGACCACGGAGATCACCCGCGAGGACCTGACGAAGGACGCGCGCGTGACCTCCATGCTCGCGCTGACGAAGCTCGCCCCGTCCAACTCCGCCGCGCGCCGTCTGATCGAGGGCGGCGGCGTGGCCGTCAACGACGTCAAGGTGACGGACGTCAACGCCGTGCTCACCGAGGACATGTTTGCGGGCGAGGGCGTCATGCTGCGCAGCGGCAAGAAGAAGTTCCACCGCCTCGTGCTCAAATAAGCCATGGCCGCTCAGCTCTCCTATAAGACGCTGCGCGCGGAGAACGCCGCGGAGTTCATCATCAACAAGTCGCGCTTCATCGGCTACGGCTGCCCCTGCGAAACCGAGGAGGAGGCGCTGGCCTTCCTCGCCCGCATCCGGCAGAAGCACAAGGACGCGACGCACAACTGCTACGCCTACATCATCGGCCTGAACAGCGGCATCATGCGCTACAGCGACGACGGCGAACCCAGCGGTACTGCGGGCATGCCGATCATCGAGGTCATGAAGGCGCGCGGCGTGGTCAACTGCGCCGTGGTCGTCACGCGCTACTTCGGCGGCGTGCTGCTGGGCGCGGGCGGGCTGGTGCGCGCCTACGCGCAGGGCAGCAAGGCCGCGCTGGATGCCGCAGGCGTCGTCGTAATGGAAAAGAGCACGCGTCATCTGGTGGAGGTCGATTACTCCACCTGGCAGCGGCTCGAATACTTCCTGCGCTCCGCGCCTGTGATCATCGAACACACCGAGTTCGGCGCAAGCGTCGTCTGCACGCTGATGGTGCGCAGCCGGGACGAGGAGGCCCTCCTCGCCGAGATCACCCGCGTGACCGACGCCCGGGCGGAGACGCTGCCCGACGGCGAGCTCTACTACCCCTGGCCCGACGAGGGCTGAAAGGAGGTCCTGCCTGTGCCAAAGGTCAGGCTGAGCGTGACGAAAAGCGCCTGCCGCGAGGGCACCTGCCGCGCCGGAGACGTGTTCATCGTCGATACGCTCTGTCCCCCGCTGTGCCATGAGCTTTGGCACGCGATGTACCCGTTCGTCTACGCGCTGCAAAACGGCGCGCAGCTCGATTACGGCGAGTGCCGCTCACCGCAATTCGACGTGCGCTGCCCGGATGACGGACGCGTCGAGGTGCATGGCGAGGTGATTCCAGATTAGGCAAACGCCCGGGAGCCTGGCACTCCCGGGCGTTTTTCTGTTCACGCTTTTGCCGATCTTCTCATGGCGACGGTTTCAAGAAACCGCTTCTGCGAGGGCAAGCCGCTCTGCTTCTCCTTGGGCGGGAAGCCCTGGTCAAACGCCTCCGAAGCGGCCTCCTCTACTTCAAACACGGAGTCCTCAAAGAACCGCCCGCTCACGCCCGCCAGCGCATCCGGCCGGAGCAGGCAGATCTGCAGCGCATCGGCGTACATGTCGTCCGGCGTGCGCACGCCGCAGCGCTCCGCAGGCCCGAAGCCCTGCCGTCCGTAATACGCCGGGTCGCCGTAGAGCGCGATCGCTCCATAACCGAGCGCAGCTGCACGCGCCCGCGTTTCCCGGATGAGCGCAGCGCCCACGCCCTTCCTCTGCCAACCGGGCAGCACGCCGATCGGGCCGAGGCAAAGCACCTCATGGCGCGCACCCGCTTCATCCATCACGGCTGCTTTCGTGCAGTACGCGCAGCCGACCATCTCATCTCCCTGCCACGCGCAGAGCGCCAGCTCCGGCACGAAGGCGTCGCAATCCCGCATCACGTGCAGGATGTAGTGCTCGCAGCAGCCCGGCACATGCACGTTGAAGAACGCTTCGCGCGTCAGTACCTCGGCCGCCGCCCTGTCCTGCGGGCGCTCAGGCCGAATGTCAAATTCCATGCAATCTCCTCCTTCTCGCCGGAAGCTGCGCTGTCTCCGGCATTTTGTTCATGATACGCTTTCAGAAACCCGGCTGTCAAGGGACGGATTTACCATGTTGATCCCGATACGCGTTTGGGCATGGAAAAAGGAGCCGCCGCGCGCTGCGGCAGCCCCTTTTCGTTGCGATCATCAGACCGGCATGGTCTTGTTCTCGGTATTCAGCATGGTCGAGTCGATCTTGAGCTTCTGCGCCTGACGGTACTGGAAGAACTTCGGCGCAACCTTTGGGAACAGCGCGTAGGACAGCACGTCCTCCTCCTGCTCGTAGTAGTCGCGGATCTCCTCGCGGTACTTGTCCATCTCCGGCTTGAGCAGGTCGGCGGGACGGCAGGTGATGACCTTGTCGTCGCCGATGGCCATCTTGCGCACTTCCTCGTTGACCTTGCCCGGCAGACGGCCATATTCGCCGCGCAGCAGGCCCTTCGACTCATTCGGGAAGGTCTTGTAGCGGCCGAACAGCACGTTCATGACCGCCTGCGTGCCGACGATCTGGGAGGTCGGCGTGACCAGCGGCGGATAACCGAAGTCCTTGCGGACCTGCGGGATCTCAGCCAGCACGTCGTAGTACTTGTCCATGGCGTTGAACTGCTTGAGCTGGCCGATCATGTTGGAGAGCATGCCGCCCGGCACCTGATACTTGAGGGTGTTCGCGTCCACGCGCAGCACCTTGCCCGGATCGAGCCAGCCGTCCTTCTGCAGGCGGTCGGCGACCTTGCGGAAGTGCACGGCGCACTCGCTCATCAGCTCGGTGTCGAGGCCCGGATCGTACTCGGTGCCCTTGAGCGCCGCACAGAGGGACTCAGTCGCCGGCTGGGACGTGCCCTCGGCCAGCGGGGACAGCGCAGTATCCACGATGTCGCAGCCCGCCTCGATGGCCTTGAGGATGGTCATCGCGCCGGTGCCGGCGGTGTTGTGGGTGTGCAGGTGAATCGGCAGCTTGGTGTTCGCCTTGAGCTTCTTGACGAGGCTGTAGGCGTCATACGGCAGCAGCAGGTTCGCCATGTCCTTGATGCAGATGGAGTCCGCGCCCATCTGCTCGATCTCCTTGGCGAGCTTCACGAAGTACTCCTCCGTATGCACCGGGCTGATCGTGTAGCTGATGGCGATTTCGCAGATGCCGCCGTACTTCTTGGTGGACTTGACGGCCTGCTCCAGGTTGCGCATGTCGTTGAGCGCGTCGAAGATTCGGATGATGTCAATGCCGTTCTCGATGGACTTCTTGACGAACGCATCGACGACGTCGTCCGCGTAGTGCTTGTAACCCAGGATGTTCTGGCCGCGGAAGAGCATCTGCAGCTTCGTGTTGGGCATGGCCTTGCGCAGCTGGCGCAGACGCTCCCACGGGTCCTCGTTCAGGAAGCGCATGCAGCTGTCGAACGTGGCGCCGCCCCAGCACTCCAGAGAATAGTAGCCCACCTTGTCGAGCTTATCGGCGACGGGCAGCATCTCGTCCAGGCGCATGCGGGTAGCCGCCTGAGACTGATGCGCGTCGCGCAGAATGGTATCGGTGATGAGCACCTTGCCCATATCTCATTTCCTCCTTCATTGATTGTCCGCCGCGCGGCGGAAGAGCTTCCCGCAGCCGCTGCCGCGGGAAGACTGTGCTTTAGCCGAACATGGAGATGAACACGCCCGCAGCCACGGCGGAGCCGATGACGCCGGCGACGTTCGGACCCATGGCATGCATGAGCAGGAAGTTGCTCGGGTTCTCCTGCTGGCCGACCTTCTGGGAGACGCGCGCTGCCATCGGGACGGCGGAGACGCCCGCGGAGCCGATCAGCGGGTTGATCTTGCCGCCGGAGAGCTTGCACATGAGGTCGCCCAGCAGCACGCCGCCCAGCGTACCGCCGCCAAAGGCGAAGATGCCCATGGCGATGATCATGAGGGTTCTGGCCTGCAGGAAGGTCTCGGCCTTCGCGGTCGCGCCGACGGTCACGCCCAGGAAGATCGTGACGATGTTCATCAGCTCGTTCTGCGCGGTCTTCGAAAGACGATCCGCCACGCCGGACTCCTTGAACAGGTTGCCCAGCATCAGGCAGCCGACCAGCGGCGCGGCGCTGGGCAGCATCAGAGAGACGATCACGGTCACGGCGATCGGGAAGATAATCTTCTCGGTCTTGGAGACCGGACGCAGCTGGCCCATGACGATCTGGCGATCCTTCTTGCTGGTGAACAGCTTCATGATCGGCGGTTGGATGACCGGCACCAGCGCCATGTAGGAATACGCAGCGATGGCGATCGGGCCGAGCAGGCCGGGCGCGAGCTTGGTGGTGACGTAGATGGCTGTCGGGCCGTCCGCGCCGCCGATGATGCCGATGGCGCCCGCCTCCGCCGGGGAGAAGCCGGCGCACAGCGCCAGGATAAACGCCAGGAAGATGCCCAGCTGCGCGGCAGCGCCCAGCAGCAGGGACTTCGGGTTGGCGATCAGCGGACCGAAGTCGGTCATCGCGCCGACGCCCATGAAGATGAGCGGCGGGAAGATGCCCAGCTTGACGCCCTG
>CAMENN010000151.1 GCA_945928315.1 uncultured Clostridia bacterium | reverse complement strand
AGCAGCCCGGAGGAAAAGCTCTCCGTCTGCGCGCTCTCCTCGCAGCCCAGCACGCCCGGAATCAGCCGCGCCACCGCGTCCACCAGCACCATCGCGCCCAGCTCGCCGCCGGTGAGCACATAGTCCCCGATGGAAATCTCCTCATCGATGCACAGGTCCAGCGCGCGCTGATCGACGCCCTCGTAGTGCCCGCACAGCAGGATCAGCTCCTCCTGCGCCGCCAGCTCCTCCACCTTTTTCTGCGTCAGCGTCTGCCCGCGCGGAGAGAGATAGATGCGCCGCCCGCGGAAATCCCCGCCCTGCACGTCGCGCATCGCGTCCACGATCGGCTGGGCCAGCATCACCATGCCCGCGCCGCCGCCGTAGGGCGCATCGTCCGTATTATGGTGCTTGTTTTTCGAATATGCACGAATGTCCACCTCGCGGATGTCGAGCAGCCCGGCCTTCTGCGCGCGGCCGAGGATGCTCTCATGCAGCGGGGTGAACATTTCCGGAAATATCGTCAGAATCGTGATCTTCATGGCTCCCCCTGCGTGTCCTGCCTGGGCAGCAGGGTCATCCGCTGGCGCTCAAGCTCCTCGAGCACCGCGTACATCTTCTCCTCCTGCGTGTCGATCTCCAGAATCTCGATCTCCCGCAGCGTGACCGTCTCCTCCTCTGCCTCGCGGCCGAAGAAGTCGAGCAGCCGCAGCTTCGCGCGCAGGCCGTTCGCCTCCAGCACGCGGCCCGTGATCATCTCGTTGCCCATGATCACGCTGACGATCAGCCCGCGCTCGCGGCATTCCAGCAGCACACTCAGAAGCAGGTCCGTGTCCTCCGCGGGCGCGTCGGTGAAGAAAAAGCGGTGATGCTGCTTGTGATAGGCCATGAGCATCGCCAGCCGCTGCTCGTATTCCTCGCCCGAGAGCACCTGCAGCACGTCCTGATTGCGCCGCACGCGCCAGCCCTCAATCTGTCCCCAGGGCGTCAGGTCGCACATGAGCACATGCGAGGCGTCCACCGCCTCCACAAAGCCCGCGGAGAAGCCCTCCGGGTCGTTCGGATCGGTGTAGACCGAGGCGAGCGCCCCCTGCGCGGCCAGAATCCGCAGCAGATACACCATATAGCCGTTGTTCATCGCCATGACTCAATATCTCCTTCTGGGCAGATAGAAGCGCCTGTTGCCCCAGATGTCCACGATCATCACGCAGGGCTCGCCCGCGCAGACCGGCATTTCCATCATCGTCTGCAGCTTCGGCGTGCTCACGCTGCGCGCGCTGACCACGCAGCTGCGGTAGACATCGCCCTGCACAAAGCCCGCCGACCACTGATCCACCGCATCGAGCCCCGTGATGCCCGCCTCGCGCGCGGCGTCGCACTCGAAGCTGATCAGCCGCACGGTGTAGGAGCTGATCGCCGGAAAGACCTCCGCCTCCACACGGCAGTCGTCCGGGCCGCAGGGAGCCTCCACGCTGTAGCCGAACGGCTGGGGCCGGCCGGCCGTCGTCTGGCAGAGGCGCTTTTCCGCCGAGGCGACGGCGAGCGGGCTCTGATCGAGGCAGAGGAACCGGCGCCCGAGCTGCGCGGCGGCAACGGCCGTCGTGCCGCTGCCGCAGAACAGGTCGCCGACGAGATCACCCTCCTGCGTAGCGCAGCGGATGATGCGCTCGAGCAGCTTGAGGGGCTTCTGCGTCTCATAGCCGGTGCGCTGCGGGTCCTTCTGCTGCAGGTGGCTGATGTCGTCCCAGACGTCGCCGGGATAGGCCGGCTCGTCGTCGTAGTAGCGGTATTCGCGCCCGCCGGACATGATGGAGCGGTAGCTGCGCCCGTCCTCGTCCACGCCGCGGCGCATGTGGTTGCTGCGGGCCTCCGAGCGCGCGATGGGCACGCCCTTCAGGTTGAAGTAATAGCTGCGCGAGCGCGCGTAGAAGAGTATGATGTCGTGCTTGCGCGGGAAATAGGTGCGCGCGCGCCCGCCGGTCTGGTAGGACCAGATGATCTCGTTGAGGAAGTTGCTCTCGCCAAAGACCTCGTCCATGAGCAGCCGCAAATGCGCGTACATGCGCGAGTCGATGTGCAGGAAGATCGTGCCCTCTTTTTTCAGCAGCGCACGGGAGAGCGTGAGCGCCTCGCGCATCATGGCAAGGTACGCCTCGCGGCTCTCCCAGCGGTCGTCATAGGCGGGCAGGGAGAGCGAGGGCGAGCCGGTCTTGTAGCCCTTTTCGCCGACGCGGGCCTTCATCTCAAAGCACTTGCCGGTGTTGAACGGCGGGTCGAGATAGATCGTCTGCACCTGCTGTTCATAGCGCGAGACAAGCGCACCGGCGCACGCGGGCAGCCCGCCCTGGATGAGCGTGCCGGCATCCCCCTCCCCCATGTGGCGCTCGGTTGCGCAGCAGATATACTGGGCAGACATGGCGTTCCCTCCGTTCCCGGCGGCCTGACGCCGCCTGATGACCACTTTGATTCCATTGTATCAATTATAGCGTTTTTTGACGCGCATGACAAGAGAAACCTCCGCGGGCAGCTGCCTGCGGAGGCGTTTCTTTTGCTTCGGAGGATGATCCGTGGGCGGCGGCAGGGCCGGAGCATCCGCGCCCCGCTTTCTTTTTCCTCACAGCCTGCACGCGCGGTAGAGGTCGTGCAGGTATGCCGCGCAGGTCCCATCCTCCAGCAGCGCGTCATACGCCTGCCGCACGGCGTCGGCGAACGCGGCGTCCAGCCCCTGCACGCCGCAGGAGACGAGCGGGCAGACGGCCGCCGCGCGGGTATCCATGCGCACGCGCGTGCCGCCGCCCTTTGTAAAGGCGAGAAACAGCGGAAACAGGCGGCAGGCCAGCGGACGCTCCGTGCGCGGACAATGCCCTTCGCAGACAAAGAGCTTTGCGGGCGCGCCGCCCAGCGAGAAGCCTGCGGACAGCACGCGGCCGAACGCACAGCGCTCATAGAGCGCGTCCTCGCCGGGAAAGAGCAGCATGCCGGTGCTGTCGTCGCCCCGGCAGCAGGCCCCGTCGCAGAGGCGGCCGCAGTCGCTTTTGAGCGGGGTCAGCGTGTCGAGCAGCGCACGCGCGCGCAGGACGGCGGAAAGTGAATCCATGGCAGGGCCTCCCTTGAAGGATGGATCAGCGGCTTCGCGACGGGGGAGAACGATGGGGGATTGCATCCCCCAAATCCTTAGCCCAGGACCGGAGCCTGCCGCCGCCAGTGGAACCGAAGCCCACCGCCGCCTGTGGCGGTTGAAGGTGGGCGAAGCGTTGGGAATCACAAGGAGCATCCGCAGGATGCGACTATGTGAGTTCCCCGGAGGATGAAGGCAGGCGGAGCGTCGGAAATCGCAAGGAGTGCCGCTTGCGGCACGACTATGCGAGTTTCCCGGGTCCCCAGACCCCTTCTTCGCTTCGCGCGGTTTGAAGCGGCTGTGCGCTTTATTTGAACATCACGTTCGTGCACTTCTGCCGGATAATTTCCAGCACGGCGTCGCAATTCGCCTCGCCGGCCTTCGCGCGGTCGATCACGACCAGATGCCCCCGGCGCGAGACGATGGCGATGACCGTCTTCGCGCGCGCCATTTTGACGAAGTCGCCGTAGGGGATGCGCACCGTCTCGCGCGTCTTCACGTTCACGCTGCGCACACACGCCTCCTCGAACGTCACGTCGAACGCGCAGGAGGGCTTGCCGTACGTCTTGCGCATGATCTCCAGCATCTTCGCGATGACGCGCCCCTGCCGGATATACGGCTGGCCGACGAGGAAGAACAGCAGGATGAGCGTGAAGACCGGTATCCAGCCCCACAGCTGCGTCCAGACGGCGATGGCCGTCATGCAGGCGTAGACCGCCAGCACAGCGATCAGGATGACCCGCCTGGTCGGCGGGATGAGCAGCATGCGCACCTCGCGCAGCACGCCCTCGTTGATCTCGTTGCCCCGGATGGTGATGGGATTCATAGCAATCGTCCTTTCTGTTTCACAGTGTCACCTGCTGCGTATAGCCGCTCGATCCGCCGACATAGAGCACGCCGTTCGCCACGCTGGCGCAGGCAAACGAACCGTACAGCAGCGTCGTGGCGTTCTCGCCGTTCACGTCGCAGGCGACGACCCCGCTGCCCGTCAGCTGCAGCACCCGCCGGCCGTAGACGCCCAGCCAGGTCGCGCCGTCGCGGCGGATGGTCGCGCTCTGTCCGTTCATCACGCGCACGATCGAGCCGCCCGTGCGCACGAGCAGCGCCTGTCCGCACTGCGCCGCCTGATCGGCCGTACCGCTGTACACGACGCTCGTGCTGCCCGTGGAGATGCCGAAGCTGACCACGCCATCCTGCGTCACGCACAGCAGCGCGTCGCCCTGCACGTCCACGGAAAAGTCGCTCACGCCGCTCATCAGCTCGCTTTCCTCGCCGGAGAGCGTGCGCTCGCGCAGCGTCGCATTTGCGTCGAGGTAGTACAGGTCGCCGTCGTGCAGCGCAAAGCACAGGATGATGCCCGCGCGGCAGAGCACCTGGCGGTTCGTGCCGTCCGTGTTCATGCGGATGATGCAGTCCTCGCCGCCGTCGCTGGCGACGTAGTAGAGCCGCCCGTTGGTCACATGCAAAAAGCGCGGCACATCGCCCGAGAGCACGCTGGACGCGCCGCCATTATACGGCCGCCTGACCAGCACGCCGCCCTGCGATGCGTCCGCGCCATAGAGATAGCTTTTGTCCGCGACGAGAAAGCCCCCGCCCGAGAGGCTCGCCTGATACGCACCGTTGAGCCGGTATTCCTTGCTCTGCCGGGCGGAATTGTCCCCGGAGACGCGCGCAACCTGCGCCGTCACCGCGCCGGAGGCGTACAGCCGGGACTGCGTCGCGCTCCCCGCCGCGCCGTCGGCCGTCAGGCCGTTCGCGGTTTGAAACTGGCGCACGGCCTGCTGCGTCGCCGCATCGTACACGCCGCTGACGAACGAGGAGGACAGGTAGCCCAGCTCAGCCAGGCGGCTTTGCAGCGCGCGCACCTGCTCGCCGGACATGCCCGCCGTGAGCACGTCGCTCACGACGGTGTCCGTGTTCTGCGAGGTCTTGCTGCCCGCGCGCACGCCGTTCGCGTCGAGGGCGTCGTCCGAATAGATGAGCTTCAGGGACTGCGGGCCCGCCGCGCCGTCCACCTTGAGGTCGTTCATCGTCTGGAAGGCCTTGGTGGCCAGCACCGTCTGCTGGTTGAACTTGCCGGTGACGTACTTCTGCTCCAGATACCCCAGCTCGACGAGCCGCTGCTGGTACTGGCGCACGTCCTCGCCCTCGCTCTCCCACTGGATGACGATGTCCGTGTTGGGCTTGGGCGTCGCGG
>CAMENN010000150.1 GCA_945928315.1 uncultured Clostridia bacterium | reverse complement strand
GCAGGCATCCGAGGCCCCACCGGCCGAAGGATGCGTTGAAGCCGCCGCGAAGCGAACCGGGTGCGGGCACAGCCCGCCGTTACCAACGCACAAACAGAGTTTCGGAGCGCCCTCCGCGCGAACGAAACGGCATAAACCTGATAAAGAAACTCAAACTGCCCAGGCAGGCATCCGAGGCCCCTCCGGCCGAAGGATGCGTTAAAGCCGCCGCGAAGCGAACCGGCTGCGGGCACAGCCCGCTCACTCAGCCAGATAGGTGTAGCGGACTGTGATGCGCGGCATCGTGTCATACATGCCGTACGCGTCGCCGTAAACCTTGTACTTCGTGCCCACCGTCCAGGTCGTCTTCGAGCTGTTTTCCAGCATGACCAGCTTCTCAAACGATTCCGTGCCGATGTTCATGATCGCCATCTGCGGCGTCGTGCTGATGATGCTCTGAATCGTGCCCGTGCACAGGTAAATCGTGCCCTTGCGGATGTTGATGTTGTTGATCAGATCATTGTACTGCGAATCCAGATCCCATGCGCGGCGCGTGTAGATGTCCCAGTTGGGCATGTAGTAGACCGTGTGCGTGATCACCGAGTCCGTCTTGCCCTCATAGCTCGCGCGGATCACCACGTCGTTGTCGCCCAGCGTGGAGAAGAGGGGGTGGAAGGAGAACTCGCCCGTGGCAAGGTCCTGCTCCAGCCCCCAGTGCGGGCTTTCCACCGTGATCGTCGCGCCGGGCAGCGTCGTGCCGTTGATGGAGGGGATGTTCATCTGCGCCCTTTCGTCGTCGGTCGCGGCGTTGTACTTCTCCTCGCTGATGGGCTCGTAGTTCCATTCGGAAATGACCGTCGCGGCCAGCTCCAGCGGGATGTCCTGCGGCGCGCGGTAGAGCGTGACCTCCATCTTGTTCTCGCGGCAGTACTTGCTCTTGACCGAGATGGAGATCACATTGTCGCCCACCGGCAGCACCTGCACGTTCTTGGAGACGTTGCCCGTCTCGCGGATCAGCGTCGAGACGTTTGTGCCGTCAATGATGACGGTGGAGCCGGGCTCGACGTTCAGGCGGATCTCAAAGATCGAGACGCCCACCTCCGCGCGCACCGTGGACGGATTGAGCAGATAGATCGTGGAGAGCGGCACGTCGATCGTGTACCGGACCGGCTCCAGCGCGTACTGGTCGCCCTCCTGCGAATAGCGGATGAACGGTGTGATCGTCACGTCCATCGTGTCCTCCTCGACCGGTGTGGCGAACGTCGAGGACTCCGTGTCGTACCACATGTAGTCCGGAACCGTGATCTCCACCTTGCCGTCGGCGATGACATAGGAGCTCTGCATCTCGCGGATGTAGACCGTGGCATTCTCCTTGCCGTAAATCGTCAGCGTGTGCGCGGGATGGCCGTCGTAGGAGGTCTCCGTCAGCTCCACGCGCGTGTCGTTGTCCTGGCGCGCCTGAATGCCCTGGCTCAGCACAAACTGCCGGGCAACCAGCACGCCGCCCACGCCCATCGCCGCACAGCAGAGCACGCCCACGATCAGCTTGATGATCAGATTGCGCACGCGGTGCGTCCGGCGCGTGCCGGCATCGAACGTCTCATAGGCGTTTTCAAGCGACGAGCGCGTCTGGATGCGGCGGGGCATGTATTCCTCATCCGTCAGCGCGCCCTGATCGCCGGAATCCGGGGTATAGCCATCGTAGTAGTAGGGCGCCTTCTCGTCGCTCTCGTCATAGGTCAGCGGGCGCTCGGTGCGCGTGTCGCCGAAATAGCCGTAGGAGGCGTCGTCCGGTGTGTCGTCCTGGACGTCGGCCATGTACTGCTGCTGCCGGCGCTGCTGGCGGCGGCGGATCGTCGCGCTGTCGCCCTCGGCGCCGGAGAGATCCTCCGGCTCGGGCTGGGGAACGATGATCTCCGTCTCGCGGATGGACCGCGCGACGCGCTCGGCCTGGTCACGCATTTTCGCGATGCGCTCCGCACCCTCCTGGCGCCGGGCTTTGAGCTCCTCAATCTCATCCGTCAGCGCCGCGCCGTCCACCGCCTCCGGATCGTACGGGACGTCCGGCGTCTCCGGGTGCACGTCGCTGTCGCCCGGCTCAAACTGCACCACCTGCAGGGAGGGCTTCTTCCTGTGCATGTCCGCTTCCCAGGACTTTGTCGTCTGCGTGTTGCCGTCAAGCGGCGCGCCGCAGCGCACGCACTTGGGCAGGTAGGCCTGGTTCCAGGCGCCGCAATGAGGACATTTCATGCTTGAGAGAACCTCCGAAAAAATGATAAACAATACTCTATTCGTGCCAGACGGGCGTAACTCCTCTTTTTGACCGCCATGAAATTGCCCAGACGCCGGCCTGGCGGCCCTTTGCGCGAGGCTGTGCGCTTTTGTACCGGAAAATGAAGAAATTTGGGAAAGAATCGGCAAGTCAGCGGCAAAAGGGCTGTTTTTTTGAGGAGTTTGGTGGTATAATCGAATGGACTATTTGGCGGGAGGAATCGCTGTATGATGGATAATTTCAAAGAGGACGTCGTCAGCAGCCGCAACCGGCTGCTTCCCAATATCCTGTACGTCCTGAGCTGGGTGTTGATCGTGGTGTTCGGCCTGTACGCGCTGCTGCTGTTTCAGGTCATTTTCCTCGATTTCAGCGTCGCCACGCTGATCGTGCTCCTGGCCTGCGCGGGCCTGGCGGTATTCCTGTTCATCTACAAGGACAACCTGAAGCTCGAGTACGAGTACACGTTCACCAACGGCACGCTCGACTTTGCCAAGGTGCTGCGCAGCGCGCGGCGCAAGGAGCTGGGCAGCATGAATGTGGCCAACGTCTCCGCCTGCGGCCATGTGGCGCACGACAGCTTCCGCCGCTTCCTGGCGCAGAAGGACGTCGAGAAGAAGAACTGGTTCCTCAACCGCGACGGCAACCTCTTCTACTTCTACTACGTCAAGGAAAACAAGAAGCACATGATCATCATCGAGCCGAGCGAGGAAATGGTGGAGATGATCCGCAATTACGTCCCCGCGGGCGTGTATCAGGGCTGAGCCGCTTGCTCCAGCGCGGTACCGTGCTGGAGCTTTTTCTGTCCGGGAGGAGGGGAAAGGCATGTACTGCGTGCTGGTGACGGGCATCCCTGCGGCGGGAAAGAGCACGGCCGCGGCGTATCTTTCGCGCGAGCTCTCGCTGCCGGTGCTTTCGAAGGACCGCTTCAAGGAGCTGCTCTATGACCGGCTGGGCTTTTCCTCCCGGGGGGAAAAGGTGAGGCTGGGGCTGGCGGCAATGGACGCGATGTACTACGCCGCCGGACAGCTCATGGAGGCCGGTCAGCCGTTCATTCTGGAAAACAACTTTGAAAACGTCTCGCGCGAGGGGCTGATGGCGCTGCTCGGGCGGCATCCCTGCACGGCAATCACCGTGACGATGACGGGCGACTACGAAGCGGTCTACCGGCGCTTCGTGGCGCGCAACGGCAGTCCGGACAGGCATCCGGGGCATGTGTTCAACGATCACTACCCGCACGAGCCGCTTGGTGCGCCCGCGCCGGTCATCTCCCTTGAGCAGTATGTGGAGAGCATCAGGACGCGCGGCATGGACAGCTTCACGGCGAACGGCCCGCGCATCACCGTGGATACGACGGAGCTTTCGCGCGTCGATCTCGCGGAGCTGGCGGCGCAGGTGCGCGCGTGCATCGCGCAGATTGAGCATGGAGAGAAACGGGGAAGAGCATGATTTATCTCGACAACAGCGCGACCACTCGTCCGTTTGACGGGGTGATCGACGCGATGGACCGCTGCATGCGCGAGGCGTACTTCAACGCCTCCGCGGCCTACAGGCCGGCGGTCGATGTGGACAGGGAGATCCGCGCGTGCCGCAGGCTGATCGCCTCGCAGCTGGGCGCGCAGGAGGACGAGGTCTATTTCACCTCCGGCGGCACGGAGAGCGACAACCTGGCGATTCTCGGCGTGGCGGCGACACTGCGCCATCCGGCGAACTTCGTGTGCAGCGTGATCGAGCATCCGGCCGTGCTGGAGACGATCCGCCGCGTGGAGGCGATGGGCCACGAGGTGCGCTATATGCCCATCGACCGGCGCGGCTTGGTCGATCTGGCGGCGTGCGAGGTGCTCCTTGACGAGCATACGGCGCTGGTCAGCTGCATGCAGGTGAGCAACGAAACCGGCGCGATTCAGCCCATCGAGCAGCTTGCGCGCATGGCCCGGGCGAAGAACAGGGACGTGCGCGTGCATGCGGACGGCGTGCAGGGCTTCATGCGCGTGCCGATGCACATGGGGCGCATGGGCGTCGATCTCTACGCGCTCAGCGGGCACAAGATCCACGGGCCGAAGGGCGTGGGCGTGCTCGTCGCGCGCAAGGGCGTGCGGCTCGCGCCGCAGATGACCGGCGGCGGGCAGGAGAAGAACCTGCGCTCCGGCACCTACAATTCCCCGGCGATCCTGGGCCTTGGCGAGGCGGTGCGCGAGATGGCGGCCCGAAGGGACGAACTCGACCGTCTGCGCGCGATGAAGACGCACCTTTGGGCGCTGCTCTCGGCCGAGGAAGGCATCTCGCTCAACGGCCCGGCGCCCGAGGATGCGCAGAGCGCGCCGCATGTGCTGAGCGTCAGCTTTGGCGGTGTGCGCGGAGAGGTCATGCGCAACGCGCTGGAGGGCGAGGGGATTCTCGTGTCCACCGGCTCGGCCTGCGCCTCCCACAAGCAGAAGGTCAGCGCGACGCTGCGGGCGATGGGCCTTTCCACCGAGCAGGCGGACGGAACGATCCGCATCAGCCTGGGCATGATGAACACGATGGAGGACATGGACGAGGCTGCCGCGCGCATGCTCGCGCTCTACCGGCAGCTGAAGGCATACAGGAGGCGTTGAGATGAGAGAGCTTTTGCTGGTTCGCTACGGCGAGGTCTTTTTGAAGGGGCAGAACCGCCCGTTTTTCCTGAGAAAGCTGGTCGATCACGTCCGCGAGGCCGTCAGCGGTGTGGGCGGACGCGTGTTCCTGAGCGACGGGCGCATCTATGTCAGCGACTTCACGGACATGGACGAGTGCATCCGCCGCGTGACGCGCGTGTTCGGCATCCACTCCGTCAGCCCTGCCGTGGAGATGGAGAAGGACGACTTCGAGGCGATCTGCGCGCAGGCGGCCAGGATGATGGAGCCGCTCTCCGGCACGTTCAAGGTGCTCGCGCGCCGCTCCGACAAGCGCTATCCGCTCGATTCCCCGGCGATCATGCGCGAGGCGGGCGGCTATGTGCTCGAGCACGTGCCGCATCTGAGCGTGGACGTCAACCATCCCGATCACGAGCTGATGATCGAGATCCGCAAGCATGCCTATCTGTCGGTCGACAAGATCCTGGCCGTCGGCGGCATGCCGATGGGCACCAACGGCAAGGCGTGCCTGCTGCTTTCCGGCGGCATCGACAGCCCGGTGGCGGGCTTCATGATCGCCAAGCGCGGCGTGG
>CAMENN010000149.1 GCA_945928315.1 uncultured Clostridia bacterium | reverse complement strand
CGTGGATGCGGCTTGAAACCGCGCGAAGCGGGTATGGAGAGATGACAAATCCCGACTGTTCTTAAATAGAAAAGAGTCTGCGGGAATCCACCGTCAGGTAACGCTTCGCTCCCTGACTGCTTTTCTCTTTGATCGCTTCGCGATGGGGGAACGTTGGGGCGGCTGCCCCAAACCCCGCCTGAGGGACTGAGTCCCTCAGACTCCCCGCTTCGCTTCGCGCTTACAGCTCGTTTTTTGAGGTTACAAGAAAAGGAATCCACCATGGAACAGTATCACGGTGTGGGCATCGTCTATGAGGACAACCACCTCCTCGTCGTCGTCAAGCCCCCCAACATGCCCACGCAGGCCGACGCCTCCGGCGATCCCGACCTGCACGGCACCATGAAGCGCTATATCGCCGAGAAATACCAAAAGCCCGGCGCGGTCTACCTCGGCCTCGTCCACCGGCTCGACCGGCCCGTCGGCGGGCTCGTCGTCCTCGCGCGCACCAGCAAGGCCGCCGACCGGCTCAGCCGGCAGGTGCGCGACAAGACGCTCGCGCGCCAGTATGTCGCCGCCGTGCGCGGCACGCCGGAGGAGGAAGCCGAGCTGCAGGACTGGCTGCTCAAGGACGCGGCCACCAATACCGTGCGCGCCGTGCCGGAGGGCACACCCGGCGCCAAGGACGCCTGGCTCCGCTTTGCCCGCGTCGGCAGCGCGGACGGGCTCACGCTCGTGCGCGTGAAGCTGTTCACCGGCCGCTCGCATCAGATCCGCGTGCAGCTTGCCCATCACGGCATGCCCATCTGGGGCGACGCGCGCTACGGCGGCGGCAGGCCCGGCCAGCAGATCGCCCTGTGGGGTGCGCATCTGGGCCTTGTCCATCCCACGCTCAAAACGCCCATGCACTTTGACGCGCTCCCCCCGCGGGACGCGATGCCCTGGAGCAGCTTCGGCGGGGAGATCTGGCAGGCGGAATCGCAGATTCTGCTGTGAATTCGGGAAGAAAACCGCCGCTTGATTCGTTATCTATAGGATAAAGCTCAATTTCAACGCTGGAGGAAACGCATGAAGCCCATCCTTGCCCTCGTCCTGACCCTGATCCTGCTGCTGTGCGGCGCGGCCGCTTTCGCCGATGAACAGGCGGAAATGGTGCTCGCCGTCGCCGTGAACGAGCTGGGCTATTCCGCCACCAAGGGCGGCTACAGCAAGTACGGCGAGTGGGGCGGCAATGCCTATGGCGAGTGGTGCTCCGAGTTCGTCTCCTGGTGCGTAAGCGAGGCCGATGCCTATTACGGCACCGCGATGCTCGGCAGCGACTATCCCCTGCAGACCAGCTGCGAGGAGGGAGCGACCTGGTTCCAGACCGAGGGCCGCTACGTCACCGCCGGCGGCACGCTCAAAAACGCGGGCCGGCAGTTCTACTATGACGACGGCACCTATGTCGAGGATTCGCCCTATATCCCCGAGCGCGGCGACCTCATCTACATCGAGTGGTACAAGTACAACCGCCTCGACCACGTCGGCATCGTCGAGTTCGTGACGCAGGACGCCGACGGCTCCTACGTCATCCACACCATCGAGGGCAACAACCACATCCTCGGCCCGACGCCCTCCGTCGTCGCGCGCTACAGCTACCGTCTGGACGACGCGTCCATCCGCGGCTACGGCATCCGCCGGGAGGGCCTGGTGGGCACCGAGGTGGAGTCCGGCAATTCCGGCGAGGCCGTCGCCCGATTCCAGCGCCAGCTCAAGGAGCTGGGCTATTACGACGGCGACTGCGCCGGCAAGTTCGGCAAGGCGACCGAGACGGCCACCAAGGCCTACCAGAAGGCGAAGGGCCTCGAGCAGACCGGGCGCGGCGACGCCGCCACGCAGATCGCCATGGAGCGCGAGCTGAGCGCACTGCGCGAGGAGGCGCAGGCGCGCGCGGAGGCCAGCGCGCAGGCCGAGGCTGAAAGCCAGCTGCAGGCCGCGATGGACGCGATTTCCTCCTCCTGGTTCGGCGAATTCGATCCCTATGACGAGGCGGCCGTCTGGGCACGGCTGATGGAGCCGATCACCGTGCTCGATGTCGGCAGCAACGAGAAGGTCTACCTCTCCGACGGCCCGAACGGCAGCCGCAAGACGACGGACGCCCATCGCAGCTTTTTTTATGGCGAGTCGGTCGCCGTGCGCGTGCTGGAGGAGCAGGACGGATGGTCGAAGATCGAGGCCTACAACGACTGCGATGAGCTGGAGCAGGGCTGGGTGCGCCCCGGGCGGCTTAAAACCGTGACGCCCAACAGCACCTACGGCATCGTCGTGGACAAGATGACCCAGCGCCTCTATCTCTATAAGGAGGGCAGGCTGCTGACGACGCTGCTGTGCTCCACCGGCACGACCACCGGCTCCAACGAGGAGTACAACGAGACGGCCTCCGGCGAATTCCTGCTGTGCAGCGCGACCGGCGGCTTCTGGTCCGGCAACCTCTGGTGCGACGAGGCCATCCGCTTCAACGGCGGGGATCTTTTGCACATGGTGCCCGCGGTCGTCTCCGGCGACGGCACGGTCTACGATTACACGATCTGCGAGCGCGCGCTGGGCAAGCGCGCCTCCCATGGCTGCATCCGCGTGCAGCGGCAGGCGAACGAGGACGGCTACAACCACCAGTGGATCTGGGACAACCTGCGCCGGGAGAAGAACATCAAGATCATCGTCTGGGATGACGACGGGCGCAGCCTGCAGGAGATCGACGATGCGACGCCGATGTACTACAATCCCAACGGCGGCGTGAACTACCACACGACGGCGACCTGCTCCGCGGTGCGCAACACCTATCTGCCGCTGACGGGGATCACCTACGGCGACCTGAAGCGCTATCCCTACACGGAGCTGACTCCCTGCGGCACATGCGGCGCGCCGCAGCGGCCGGAGGTCATCCGCGCATGGAACGACGTGATCGAGCAGGCGTATGCGGAGCTGGGCATCGAGCCGTGACGGGGCATGGAACAAAGGAGGATGGCCATGAGCAGGTTGGGCAAACCGCGCCTGAATGTGCGCACGATCAAGATGGCGCTGGCAGCGGCGCTGTGCGTGGCGATTTACGAGCTGTGCTTTGAGGACCGTAGCCCGGCGTTCGCGTGCATCGGCGCGATCTTCGGCATGGGCGAGAACATGGAGGATTCGCGCCTGCACGGCGGCAACCGCCTGTTTGGCACGATCATCGGCGGATTGCTGGGCATGCTGCTCTTCCGCATCTACCTGATCTTCATGCCGCACGGCGGGCGCACGCTCTGGCTGGTGCCGATCATGTTTGTGGGCACGGTGCTGCTGATGTTCCTGTGCCAGATCTTCTGGGAGGGCGGCCTGCAGCCCGGCGGCGTGGTGCTGTGCATCCTGCTGTTCAACACGCCGGTGGACACCTACGTCAGCTACGCCGTCAACCGCATCATCGACACGGCGGCGGGCGTGCTCATCGCCTGGGGCGTGAGCTACTTCTTCCCGCGCACCTGGCTGCACGCGCTGCATGTGAAGCTGGAGGGACTGGACGCGAATCACCACAGAAAAGACGAGCCGTAAGCGCGAAGCGAAGCGGGGCCCCCAGACCCCTTCTTCGCTTCGCGCTTATAGCTCGCTTTTATCCAGACGCGCAACAGCATAAGCAGCGCCCGGAGGCTCAGGCCTCCGGGCGCGTGTGTTTCATCCGATCATCCCCTGCGACTCCAGCATGTGCAGCAGCTGCTGCGCTGCCTGGTGCGGGGGCATGTGGTTGGAAAAGGCGATGTGCGCGGCGGCGCGGTAGAGCGGCTCGCGCGCGGCATAGAGCGTGCGCATGCGCTCCTCCTTGTCCCCGGCGAGGTTGGGGCGCGTGTCCTGACGCACGTCGCGGATCATGTCCTCCAGCGGGCGGCACAGCCAGATGACCGTGCCGTGCGCGCGCATCAGGTCGATGTTCTCCTGCCGGGTGACGATGCCGCCGCCCGTGGCGACGATGTGCGGCACGCCTGCGCACACAGCGCGCAGCGCGGTCGTCTCGCAGAGGCGGAAGCCCGCGTCGCCGTCCGCGGCAAAGATCTCCGGGATTGAGCGGCCCTCGCGCCGCTCGATTTCTTCATCGAGGTCCAGCCTCGGCGCGCCCGTCAGGCGGGAGAGCTGTGCGGCCATCGTGCTCTTGCCGCAGCCCATCATGCCGATGAGGAACAGCGGTTTACGCATGGCCCTGCTCCTTCGCTGCCCGATAGGCGCCCAGCAGGCGGCAGTTCTCCGTGTCCGCGGTCAGCGACTCGAGCAGGATGCGCAGATTGCCCTCGCTCACGTTGCCGGTCAGATCGACGTAGAAGCAGTATTCCCAGCTCGCGTCGCGCAGCGGGCGGGACTCGATGTGCGTGAGGTTCATGCCCATGGCCACGAAGCTGGACAGCGCGCGCATCAGCGTGCCGCGCTCATGGCGCACGGTGAAGGTGAGCGTCGCCTTGTCCGGCACGCCGATGGGCGTCGGGGAGGCGCTGACCACGCAGAAGCGCGTGTGGTTGCTGTCGCTGGAGTGGATGTTCGGCGCGAGAATGTCAAGGCCGTAGTGCTTCGCGGCGAGGCGGGAGGCGATGGCGGCGTTGTGCGGATCGCCCAGCTCGGCGACGTGCTGCGCGGCGATGGCCGTGTTGAAGTACGGGGTCTTGACCCAGTCCGGATGCTCCGCGAGGAAGACCGGGCACTGCGCGAAGCCCTGCTCATGGCTGAACACGGTCGTGACGTCGGCGAGGGTCGCGCCGGGCACGCCGAGCAGGCAGTGCTCCACGCGCACCAGCTGCTCGCCGACGATGTGGCAGGCGTACTTGCCCAGCAGGTCGTACACGCTGTTGACCGAGCCGGAGGAGGAGTTTTCGACCGGCACGACGCCATAGCGGACGGTTCCCTGCGCGACGGCGGAGAAGACCTCCTCGAACGTGCGGAAGTGCACGCGCTCGCAGTCCTCGCCGAAGAAGCCGACGACCGCGCTCTCGCTGAACGCGCCGGGCACGCCGCAGTAAGCGACGGCCTGGGAGGAATTGAGGGCATCGAGGCAGCGGCGCTGCTCCTCGCGGGACAGGCGCATCAGCTCGCGGAACAGTTCGACCGTCGGCTGGCGCAGCACGTCCTCCGAGACGCGCGCGGCGCGGCTGTCGAGCACAGCCTGCTCGCGGGAGCTGTCCAGAATGTCCATGTGGTGCGCCTGCTTGTAGTAGGCAACGTCGCGCGCCACGCGCATGCGCTCCTCGAAGAGCGCGATGAGCCTGGTATCGATCGCGTCGATTTCGGCGCGGCATTGGGTGAGATCCTTCATGAAATGCCTCCTTGTGATCGGCTCAATCCGGGTTTTCGGTCATTCCCCGTCAGGACTCGCTTTGCTCCCTGACTGCTTTTTTCTTTGATCGCTTCGCGATGGGGGACGTTAGGGGCCTTCTTAGATTATCATATCAAGTGCAACACCTGAGGAAAAAATAAAGACATTGAGAG
>CAMENN010000148.1 GCA_945928315.1 uncultured Clostridia bacterium | reverse complement strand
GACGAGATTTCCCCGGACACCTGCCGCTTCTGGGACAGCAAGACCGGCGAGAAGCTCGACAAGGACCGCTTCCGCCGCGATCTGGGCGACGTGGAGGAGGCGTATCAGGAGATCCTGCGCCGCCTGATGGGAGGAAACGACTGATGATCGACCGCTACACCAGCCCGGAGATGGCCGCGCTGTGGACCAAGGAAAAGAAGTTTGAAACCTGGCTGCAGGTGGAGCTCAATGCCACCGACGCCTGGGTGAAGCTGGGCAAGGTCCCCGCCGAGGCCGCTGCGGCCATGCGCAAGAACGCGAAGTTCACCGTCGAGCGCATCGAGGAGATCGAGCAGTCCACCCGCCACGACGTCGTGGCGTTCACCCGCTGTGTCGCCGAGAGCCTGGGCGAGGAGTCGAAGTACCTGCACTTCGGCCTCACCAGCACGGACGTCGTGGACACCGCGCTCTCCTCGATCGTCTCCCAGGCCTGCGACATCATCGAGGCCGACATGCACAAGCTCATCGATGTGCTCGCCAGCCAGGCGGTCAAGTACAAGATGACCCCGTGCATGGGCCGTACACATGGCGTGCATGCCGAGCCGACCACGCTGGGCCTCAAGTTTGCCCTGTGGTATGCCGAGATGAAGCGCAACATGGAGCGCATGGAGCATGCGCACAAGACCATCCGCGTGGGCAAGATCTCCGGCGCGGTGGGCACCTATGCCAACGTCGATCCGTTCGTGGAGAAATACGTCTGTGAGCAGATGGGCCTCGAGCCGTCGCCGATCAGCACGCAGGTGCTCCAGCGCGACCGTTATGCCGAGCTGTTCACCACCTTCGCGATTATCGGCAGCTGCCTGGAGAAGTACGCCACCGAGGTGCGCGGCCTGCAGAAGACCGAGCTGCGCGAGGTCGAGGAGCCGTTCCACGCGGGCCAGAAGGGCTCGTCCGCGATGCCGCACAAGCGCAACCCGATCAACTGCGAGAAGGTCTGCGGCCTGTCCCGCGTGCTGCGCGGCTATGCCGTGACGGCGATGGAGGACGTCGCCCTCTGGCATGAGCGCGACATCAGCCACTCCTCCGTTGAGCGCATCATCCTGCCGGATGCGACCTCACTGCTCGACCACATGCTCAAGCAGATGATCCACATCCTGGGCGACCTGTTCGTCTATCCGGAGAACATGCTGCGCTCCATGAGCATGAGCTATGGCCTGACCAACTCCCAGCATGTGCTGCTGACCCTGATCGAGAAGGGCATGCTGCGCGAGACCGCCTATGACTGCGTGCAGCGCAACGCCATGCGGGCCTGGGAGGAGAAGCGCCCGTTCCGCGAGCTCATCGAGCAGGAGCCGGTCGTGCGCGAGCACCTCACCGACGAGGAGCTGGATGCGTGCTTCGACCTGTCCTATCACTACAAGCATGTGGACGAGGTCTTCGAGCGCCTCGGCCTCCAGTAAATCGCTCAGTTGGCGTGAATGATTCGGGGCCGTCCAGAGAAACAGCCGCTTTTCTGGACGGTCCCGATTATTTTTCTGCAAAATTGTCCCTGTGCCTTGTGAAAAAGGCGGATTTGCTCTATAATATATATACGTTTCTTTTACTATGCTCGCCGATGCGCGCACGGAACCGTGCGGGAAGTTGGAGTTTTGATGTATAAGCTGCTTCTGGTTTCCGACAAGGAGGAAATCCGGAATCTCTATTCGGGCTTTTCGGATTGGGAGAATCTGGGATTTGAACGGCCGACGGTCGCCCCCGATGCCCAGTCCGGCATTGAGCGGCTCAAAAGCAGCCGCTTTGACGCCGTGTCGTGCCTGCTCTCGGTGAGTGAGGGCAAGCAGTTTTTTGCGTACCTTTCCCACCGGCCGGAGATGCTGGGCATGGAGACGGCGCGGGACGAGAAGAAGCTGCGCCGGGAGATCAGCTGCGCGCGCCGCACGCTCTCCTCGCGGGATGCCTCCCGGCAGATGAAGCAGCTCGACGACCTCACCCGCGCAATGCAGGGCGAGTTCTTCTGCGATCTGCTGCGGGGCGCGGCGTATGACCGGGAGAAGATCGACGAGCGCATGCTCTCCCTGGGCATGAACTCGATCGATCCCAAGCGCCCGGTCGCCATGGCATCCTTCCGGCTGCCGCAGGGCGACTATTTCCTCGACGAGGTCTGGCGCTACGGCCGCGAGCGGCTGGAAAACGCGCTCAAGAACATCTTTGAGAACGGCGACGGGCGGATGTACTTCGTGCTGCTGATCATCAATCCGCACCACATGCGCCTGCTGGGCCTGCCGCGCGTGCCGATGACGGTGCAGGAGGTCAGCGACCAGATGAGCAGCCACCTCGCGCGCTGTCAGACGAGCCTTGACGAGTTCTTCGAGCTTTCGCTGAGCATCAAGCGCATCGTGCCCTACGAGAGCCTCTACGCCCTCGGCCGGGAAAACGCGCTGCGCACGGCGCACTGAAACGGCGTGGCAAGTTTGCTCCCCTTTTGGGGAGCTTTTTCTCTGCACCGGGTTTGTTCTTTCCCTTGCGGCGCGGGCATACGCTGGGATGCGCGGGGCGCGCGGGAGGCGGTGTGCGGATGGGAAAGCGGGGACGGCAGCTGGCGCTGCGCTGCGGCCTGCCGGAGGACGCTGTGACGGGCTGCGCGCGGGTGACGATGACCGGACGAGGCGCGGTGCTCGTGGAGGGGCAGCACGGCGTGGTGGAGCTCAGCGGCACATGCATCCGCCTGCGGACGAAGGACGGCGTGCTCAGCGTGCTGGGCGAGGCACTGCAGCTGCGGGAGCTTTCGCTCGACGCGGCGATGATCACCGGAGAGCGCGTGGAGACGGTGACCTACGGCCGTGCGCGCGCCTGAGCCGGGAAGGAGGGCGCGCTGTTGGAGCTGGAGCTTGTCGGGCTGAATCTGGAAGGGCTGCTCAGCCGCGCGGCGCAAGCGGGTATCCGTGTGCGCATGGCGCGACGCGTGGACGAGCGGACGATGCGCGTGCGGATTGACGCGGCACAGTACGGGGCGATGGAGGCGCTGTGCGCGCGCTGCGGCTGGGCGATGCGAGAGGTGCGGGCAGGCAGCTTTTTGCGGCTATCGCGCTGGCTTCGTGCGCATTGGACGCGCGCGGCGGCCATCGTGCTGTTTGTCGCGCTGACGGCCGTCTCCTCGCAGCTGCTCTGGGCGGTGCGCGTGGAGAACGCGGGCAGGGACGCCGCGGAGATCCGGCGCTTCGTCCGGGAGGAGGGGCTGCTTCCCGGGCGGCCCATTCGCACGATTTCAACGGCTGCGCTGCGGGAGGCGCTGATGCTGCGGCTGCCGGATCTGGCGTACGCCAGCGTCAACTGGGCGGGCAGCACGCTGGTCATCGACTGTCAGGAGGCGCTGACGGGCGAGCAGGTACTCGCCGAGGGCGACGGGCTCGATCTGGTCGCCTCGCAGCCGGGCATCGTTACGCGTCTCTGGGTGCTCAGCGGCACGCCGGCTGTGGAGATCGGACAGGCCGTGCGCGCAGGGCAGGTGCTCATCCGCGGCGAGGAGCGCGGGGAGCAGGGCAGCATGCATGCCGTCAAGGCGCAGGGCGAGGTGACTGCGAGGGTCTGGGCGCGGGGCGACGCGAAGGTGTCGCGCTATGTGGAGCGCACGGTGGAGACGGGCGCGGTCCGCCGGCGCGTGACGCTGTGCAGCCCGTGGCATGTACGAGAGGTGCGCGGGGCCGAGCCGTTTGAATCGCAGGACGCGAGCGTGGAGCTTCAGCCCGTGGTCGGCCTGTTCCTGCCCGTGTGGCGGGAAATCGAGACGCTGGCAGAGACGACGGTCTTCCGTGAGCGCCGCAGCGACGCCGACGCGGCGAGCCTTGCGCAGGGCGCCGCGCAGCAGCTGGCAAAATTAAAATGCCCTTCCGGCGTCGAAATCCTTGACAAATGGGTAGATTATAGTATGATAGATGATGAGTTCGTGTATGCGACGGTGGTGCTCGAGTATGAGTGGGGCATCGCCGTGCGCGCGGACGACGCGCCGTGAGGCGCAGCGAGTTTGAGAATACGGGGGAATCGGCTCCTTGGCAGAAGAATTGAAGGGCGTTCCGGGGGACGGAACGCAGCAGATGCAGAATCTGTTCGGCGCGGGCGACGAGAACATGCGCCTGCTGGAGCAGCTGATGGAGGTGCGCATCTCGCTGCGCGGCGGCGAGATCGTCGTGGAGGGCGAGAGTGAGCGGGCGGTGGACGGCGCGCAGGCGGTGATCCGCAAGCTGATGGCGCTGCTCATGCGCGGCGAACGCGTGGACACGGCGCTGGTGCGCGTGGCGGTGGGCCTTTGCGAAAAGGGCGAGCTGGACACGCTCGACACGCTGTTTCAGGATGTGGTCGCCACGACATTCCGCGGACGGCCCATCCGCTGCAAGACGATCGGCCAGCGCGAGTATGTGCGAGCGATCCGGCGGCACACGCTGACATTCGGCATCGGCCCGGCGGGCACGGGCAAGACGTATCTGGCGATGGCGATGGCCGTCGCCGCCCTCAAGAGCAAGGATGTGGAGCGGATCGTGCTCACGCGCCCCGCTGTGGAGGCGGGCGAGAAGCTCGGCTTCCTGCCGGGCGACCTGAACCAGAAGGTCGATCCGTACCTGCGCCCGCTCTACGACGCGATGTTTGAGATGCTGGGCGCGGAGACGTGCCAGCGGATGCAGGAGCGCGGCGTCATCGAGGTGGCCCCGCTGGCCTACATGCGCGGACGCACGCTCTCCGATGCGTTCATCATCCTCGACGAGGCGCAGAACACCACACAGGAGCAGATGAAGATGTTCCTGACGCGCATGGGCTTCCGCTCCAAAATCGTCGTGACCGGCGATCCCTCGCAGATCGATCTGCCCCGGGGGAAGCGGAGCGGTCTGGTCGAGGCGGTACAGGTGCTTGACGGCGTGCCCGACATCGCCATTCAGCGCCTGACCCATGAGGACGTGGTGCGCCACGAGCTGGTGCAGGCCATCGTCCGCGCGTACGATGCGCACGCTTTGCGCGCGAAGGAGGAATACAGCGATGCAAGAGACGGTCAGGTCGAGTAAGAAATTTCTCGCCAGCCTGAGCCTGCGCGTCAAACAGGTGCTCTATGCTGCGGTGACCTATCTGCTGCTGCTGGCGATCTGCCTGCTGGCGATCTCGCCGGAGCAGTATGATCTGAGCGTGGGAGACGTCGCGCCCAAGACGATCACCGCGAGCAAGGACATCGTCGATGAAATCACGACGGAGCGCAGGCGGCAGGCCGCAGCGGACGCGGTGTCGCCGGTCTACTACAAGGATGACACGATCTCCGACACCGTGCTCAGCGATATGGATGCGGTGTTCACGGAGCTTCGCGCCGTGCGCGAGCTGGGTGCGCAGATCCGCGGCCTGTGGGGCGAGGACGACACCTTTTCGGACGAGGACTATGCGCAGGCGTCCGGCCTGCTCACGCGCCTTACGCTTAACAACTATCAGCTGCGCACGCTGATGGGCACGGATGAGAAGGACTTCGAAAGCCTGTATCAGAGCCTGCTTTCGGCGACGCGCACGACGCTGGTTTCCACCATCACAGAGGGCCAGATCAACGACGCGATCA
>CAMENN010000147.1 GCA_945928315.1 uncultured Clostridia bacterium | reverse complement strand
CGGCCTGGACATCAACACCAGCTACACCATCTATCACCTGCTCAACGAGCAGAAGAAGAACGGCGTGGCGATCATCTACGTCGGCGAGGACCTCGACGTGCTCATCGACCTGTGCGACCGCATCCTCGTGCTGTGCGGCGGCCGCAACAACGGCATCGTCGAGGGACGCAAAACGACCAAGGAAGAGGTCGGCCGCCTGATGACAAAGCTCCAGGCGCCGCAGGAGAAAGGAGGTGTCGCCTGATGAGTGAAAACAGGAAAGCCCTTCACGAGCCACTGATCCGCATCGTCAAGCGGGACGGCATTTCCTTCCGGAAGAAGGCGCTGATCCGCGCCGCCTCCATCGTGCTGGCGCTCGTCGCAGACGCGCTGTTCATCTACTTCGTCACCGGGCTCAATCCCCTCTCCGTCTACGCCGTCATGTTCAACGGCACGTTCAGCACGACCATGCGCTTCATGTGGGCGATGCGCGATCTGGCGTCGCTGCTGCTCATCGGCATCGCGCTGGCGCCCGCGTTCAAGATGCGCTTCTGGAACGTCGGCGCGGAGGGCCAGGTGCTCATGGGCGCGCTGGCGACCGCTGCCGTCATGGTCTACTACGGCGGCAAGCTCCCCAACTGGCTGCTCTACGCGGTGATGCTCATCGCGAGTCTCTTCGCCGGCGCGCTCTGGGGCTTCATCCCCGCGTGGTTCAAGGCGCATTTCTCGACCAACGAGACGCTCTTCACGCTGATGATGAACTACGTCGCCATCCAGATCGTCGCCTGCTGCGTGAACATCTGGCGCGGCCAGGCGTCGGGCCTTGGCAAGCTGAACATGAAGAGCAAGGCGGGCTGGTTCCCGCAGATCGGCGGCCACCGGTTCATGATCAACCTGATCGTCGTGGTCGTGCTGATGTTCGCGATGTACGCCTACCTGCGCTACTCCAAGCACGGCTATGAGATCGCCGTCGTCGGCGAGAGCGAGAACACCGCGCGCTACGCGGGCATCAACGTGGGCAAGGTCATCGTCCGCACGATGATCATCTCCGGCGCGCTGTGCGGTCTGACGGGCTTTCTGATCGTCGGCGGCCGCGACCAGACGATCTCCACGAACACCGCCGGCGGCGACGGCTTCACGGCGATCATCGTCGCGTGGCTCTCGAAGTTCAACACGTTCTACATGGCGCTCATCTCGTTCCTGCTGATCTTCCTGCGCAAGGGTGCGGCGGAGATCGCCTCGGCCTACAACCTGAATGACTTCGCCTCGGACATCATCGCGGGCGTGATCCTCTTCTTCATTCTGGGCAGCGAGTTCTTCATCAATTACAGGATTCTCCGCAGGAGCGGAACCAAGGAGGTGCGCTGATGGATACGCTGGTTGCATGGATTCTTCGCGCCATCCCCTTCGGGACGATCATCATGTACGGCGCGATGGGCGAAATCATCACGGAAAAGTCCGGCAATCTGAACCTGGGCGTGCCGGGCATCATGTATCTGGGCGGCTTCGCAGGCTTCGCCAGCGCGTATATCTATGAGAACACCGCCGCGAACCCGAATATGGCGCTGTGCGTGGTCCTGGCGCTCGTCTGCACCTTCCTGGCGTCGATGGCGGGCGGTCTGATCTACAGCTTCCTGACCATCAGCCTGCGCGCCAACCAGAATGTCACCGGCCTCGCGCTCACGACGTTCGGCATGGGCGTAGCCAACTTCTTCGGCGTGTACATCCTCAACGGCAGCACAGCCACCCAGAGCCTCGTCTACAAGACCTTTCAGACAAAGATCCCTGTGCTCTCCAGGATGGGCGTCATCGGGCAGACGGTCTTCGGTTATGGCTTCATGGTCTATGCCGCGATCGCGCTGGCCATCGCGCTGCACATTTTCCTGAACCGCACGCGCACGGGCCTCAACCTGCGCGCCATCGGCGAGAATCCCGCCACGGCGGACGCGGACGGCATCTCCGTCACGCGCTACAAGTACCTCGCCACCTGCCTGGGCGCGGGCATCTCCGGTCTCGGCGGATTGTACTATGTGCTCGATTACAACCAGGGCATCTGGGCGACCACGGGCCAGATCGAGGCGCTGGGCTGGCTGGCCGTCGCGCTGGTCATCTTCACCACCTGGAAGCCGCTGGGCGCCATCTGGGGCTCCTACCTCTTCGGCATGCTCTACTGGCTGTACCAGTTCCTGCCGACGCTGCTGGGCGTCTCCGTGCCGGGCTACATGACCGACCTGATCCAGATGGTCCCCTATGTCGTGACCATCATCGTGCTGGTCGTCACCTCCCTGCGCAAGAAGCGCGAGAATCAGCCGCCCGCCAGTCTGGGCCTGGCCTATTTCCGCGAGGAGCGATGAACCAACGCGCAGCCTTCGGGTTGCGCGTTTCTTTATCCCGAAAATTAGCATTGACTAACCATGCCCTCCATTCGTATAATAGCTGTAGATTTAGGGAGTAGTCGGCGCCCATCCTGCGGCGTGATAAGGCCAACATACTGGGGCTTTTCCCCTGGCTTTATATGAAATGACGAGACTAATCTGTGCTTTGGGCGGCAGATTGGTCTTTTTTTGTTTCCTGCCGCTTACAACATGATGGGAGGAATTGCTTCATGGGTCTTTGGGAACTGTTTGTCATCGCGCTGGGCCTTTCGATGGACGCCTTTGCCGTCTCCATCTGCAAGGGCCTGTCCGTACGCCGGTGCACGCCGCGTCACATGCTCATCTGTGGTCTGTATTTCGGCGTCTTTCAGGCGCTGATGCCGCTGATCGGCTATTTCCTCGGCTCGCAGTTTGAGTCGCTTGTGACCGCCATTGCGCCGTACATCGCCTTTGCGCTGCTCGCGTTCATCGGCGCGAACATGATCCGCGAGTCCCGCTCCGGCGACGAGGACGCCGCAAATGACGACTTCTCCGTCCGCTCGATGATCCCGCTGGCCATCGCCACGAGCATCGACGCGCTGGCCGTCGGCGTCTCCTTCGCCTTCCTGCAGGTGGACATCGTTCCCGCCGTCGTGTTCATCGGTGTGACGACGTTCGTCTGCTGCGTCATCGGCGTGAAGGTCGGCAGCCTCTTCGGCAACAAATACCAGGCCCGTGCGGAGCTCTTCGGCGGCGTGGTGCTGATCCTAATGGGCGTCAAAATTCTGCTCGAGTATCTGCTCGGATGAACAATACATGGCAAGCGTCCGCTATGCACATCCATCATAACCGAAGGATACATGGTTTTTCATAACGCAAAAACAGCCCCGCCGGAATTCCGGTGGGGCTGCTTTCACTTAATTCCATAAAACCGCTTGCCGTTCTCCCTCGTCACGTCGCAGAGCGCCTGCGCGTCCATGCCGCGCAGCTGCGCAATGAACTGGCAGATGAACGCCACGTTGCGCGGATCGTTGCGACGCCCGCGCACCGGCTCCGGCGCGAGATACGGGCTGTCCGTCTCGATCATCAGCCGGTCGAGCGGCATGTTCACCGCAACCTCGTGAAGGTGCACGGAGCGCTTCAGCGTCACCGGACCGGCAAAGGAGATCATGCATCCGAGGTTCAGGTAGACCTTCGCGCTCTCCCAGCTCGCCGAGCAACAATGCACGACGCAGCGCGGCAGGCGGTTTTTGTGCGCCCGCAGCAGGTCGATGGTGTCCCCGTGCGCGTCGCGGATGTGCAGGATCACGGGCTTTTGGAGCTCGTAGGCCAGATCGAGCTGGCGGGCGAACACGTCCTTCTGCACCTCCCGCGGCGAGAGATCGTAGTAGTAGTCAAGGCCGATCTCGCCCAGCGCGACGACCTTCGGCTCGCGCGTCAGCCAGCCGGTGAGGACCGGCACGTCGCTCTCGGTAAACGCCTTGGCATCGTGCGGATGCACGCCCACAGAGGCGTAGATGCTTTCCTCCCGGCGGGCCAGCTCCACGCTGGCCGCGCTGGATTCCATGTCCGCGCCGACGCAGACGCAGAGCATCCCCCGCTCGCGCATCGATGCGAGGAGTGCCTCGCGGTCCTCGTCAAAGCGGTTGTCCGTCGGATGCGCGTGCGTGTCAAACAGACCGGTCAGCTCAGGCAGCGGTGTCTCTTCCCTCCTGCTCATAGTCAGCCAATCTCACAGCCATCTTCCATGTCGGCATCGACGGTCAGCAGGCTCAGCTTGCTGTCATCTGCGTTGGCAGCGCACAGCAGCATGCCGTGGGACTCCACGCCGCGGATCTTGCGCGGGGCGAGGTTCGCCAGCAGCACGACCTTCTTGCCCACCATCTCCTCCGGCGTGTAGAACTTGGCGATGCCGGAGACGACGACGCGCTCCGTGTCGCCCACCTTCAGCGTGGACATGAGCAGCTTGTCGGCCTTGGGCACCTTTTCACACTTGAGCACCTTCGCCACGACGAGCTGGATCTTCTCGAAGTCCTCAAACTGGCACAGGTCGCGCTGGGTGAAGACGGTCTTCTCCTCATCCGCGGGCGCGGGGATTTCCGGCTTCGCTGCCGCGGCGAGGGCCGCCTGCTTCTCCGCCTCCAGCTGCTCGAGCTCCTTCGCCACGTCGATGCGCGGGAAGAGTGCCTCGCCCTTGTGCACGGCCGTGCCGGGCTTCGCGCCGCCGAACGTCTTGACGGACTCCCAGGTCTTGAGCTCCGGCTCGGTCACGCCGATCTGCGCGAAGATGCGCTCCGGCGTGCGCGGCATGGTCGGCGCGATGAGCACCGCCACGATGCGGGCGCACTCCAGCAGCACGTAGAGCACGGTGCCCAGGCGCGGACGGTCGGCCTCGTTCTTGGCGAGGATCCACGGCGTCGTCTGGTCGATGTACTTGTTGCAGCGGCCGATGAGCTTCCAGATCTCCGACAGCGCGCTGGAGAACTGCAGCGCGTTCATGCTCTTCTCGACGCTCTGCCACAGGGTCTGCGCCTGCTCGATGACCTCGCGGTCGAGATCGGTGTACGCCGCCGGGGCCGGAACGACGCCGCCGAAGTACTTCTCGATCATCGCGACGCTGCGGCTGACGAGGTTGCCCAGATCGTTGGCCAGGTCGGAATTGATGCGGTTGATCAGCGCCTCGTTGCTGAACTCGCCGTCCGAGCCGAACGGCATCTCACGCATGAGGAAGTAGCGCACGGCGTCGGAGGAGTAGCGCTCACAGAGCTTCACCGGATCGACGACGTTGCCCTTCGACTTGCTCATCTTGCCGCCGCCCATGACCAGCCAGCCGTGGCCGAACACCTGCTTGGGCAGCGGCAGGCCGAGCGCATGGAGCATGATCGGCCAGATGATCGTGTGGAAGCGCACGATCTCCTTGCCCACGAGGTGAATGTCCGCAGGCCAGTACTTCTGATAGAGCGAATCGTCGTCCGAGCCGTAGCCCAGCGCGTTGATGTAGTTGGTCAGCGCGTCCACCCAGACATAGACGGTGTGCTTCGGATCAAAATCGACCGGAATGCCCCACTTGAGCGACGTGCGGGTGACGCACAGGTCCTGCAGGCCCGGGATGAGGAAGTTGTTGAGCATCTCGGCGGTGCGGGTCGGCGGCTGAATAAAGTCCGGATGGGTCTTGATGTAGTCGATCAGCCAGTCCTGATACTTCGAGAGGCGGAAGAAATAGCTCTCCTCGCGCGTCTTCTCGACCGGGCGGCCGCAGTCCGGGCAGCAGCCGTCCTTGAGCTGCAGCTCCGTCCAGAAGGACTCGCA
>CAMENN010000146.1 GCA_945928315.1 uncultured Clostridia bacterium | reverse complement strand
CCTTGAGCACGCACATCATGTCGCCGGTGTGGGTCAGCGCCGCGCCGACGTTGCTCGCCATGATGATGCCGTCGCCGGTCGAGCCGACGAAGCCGATGCCGTAGGTGCCGGCCTTCTCCGGGTCAAGGCGCTCGGTCAGCTCGGGGTTGTTCGCATAGCCGCCGGTGGTGATGACCACGCTGTCCGCGTAGACGATCACGGTGTCCGCGCCGCGCTCCGCCTTGACGCCCTTCACGGAGCCGTCCTCATTCATCAGCAGCTCGGTCGCGCGGGTCTCGAGCATCAGCTCGACGTCGCTGCCCTCGAGGGTCGCCTCCATCGCGGTCTTCATGCCCGCGCCGGCGTTCTCGATCCAGTGCATCATGGTCAGCGGGCCGTAGCCGACGGTAACCTGATAGAAGTTCATGCCCAGGCGGTCAGCCATCCAGTCGATGGTCTCGCCGGACTTCTCGATGGTGATGCCGGTGAGCTTCGGATCCAGACGGTAGGAGGCGTTGCTCATCAGGTTCTGGTACATCTCCTCGAAGGTGTAATGCACGTCCATCTCCTTGGTGAACTTCGACTCATAGCCGCCGACGAGGCCCTGGCTGGTCGCCGTGGTGCCGCCAATGGCCGGCATCTTCTCCAGCAGCACGACCTTCGCGCCCGCGTCGCACGCCTCGACCGCCGCCGCGACACCCGCGCCACCCGCGCCGATGACGACCACGTCCGCGGTCATCTCAACCGTCTCGCCCGCAACCGCCTCGGTCTCAGCCTTGACCTTCAGGGCCTCAACGTCCGCGCCGGCCTCGGTGAGCGCCTGCTCCACCGCGGACAGGATCGCGCCGGAGGTCACGGAAGCGCCCGCCACGACGTCCACGGCCAGCGTCTGGCCCTCGACGATCGCCGCCGGGATCTTCTCGATCGCCGGATCGGAGATGCCCGCCGTCTCGCTGTGGGAGACGACCTCGACGGACTCGATCGCCGTCTCGCTCACGGTCACGGCCACCTTGACCGCGCCGCCGATGCCGTTGGCCTCGGCCTCGTAGGTGCCGGCCGTCATCGCCATGGCGCCCGCGCTGACCAGCAGCAGGGCCGCCAGAACGATCGCAAATACGCTCTTCTTCATGCCTGTGTTTCTCCTTCCCTTGTGTCGCATACCGCCCGCAGGCGGCGTCCTCGCTGGAGGGTGACCGGGGCAAAATAGGGGTTGATTTTTGCCCGCGCTTCCATTACACTGATGGAAAAGCGGGATGCGTCCTCCCCGCATGCCGGGCCGCTCTCCTTTATATAAAAGTATATCATCTCAAGTCCCTTGAGAATCAAGAGCTGTTTTCACATTTTTGTCGTTTTTTTTACCAGAGTTTGATACACCTCATGACAAAGGGGCCATCGCCATGAAGATCTCCATCAGCGCGCTTTCCGTCGCCTATGGCCTGACGCCGGAAGCGCTGCGCTACTACGAGGAAAAGGGGCTGCTCACGCCGCAGCGCGCAAGCAGCAGCGGATTTCGTCAGTTTTCTCTCAATGACGTGCAGCGGCTGGGCTTCATCAAGAGCTATCAGCGCCAGGGGTTTTCGCTCGATGAGATCAAGCACATCCTCACCTGCTGCCCCCAGGACGAGCTGATCGCCATGATGGACCAGAAGCGCGCCGAGCTGCGCGACCAGCTGACCCTCACCCGCGCCGTCTACGACCGGATGACCGCGGGCACGGACCTGCTGCGCGACAGCGAGCGCCTGTCCATGCGGCCGCGCCTGTGCCAGGGCTGCGCGGCGTATCTGGTCGAGTATTCCTCCGTCGGCGAGCTGTTTTCGAGCGTCCACACCTCGCCCGTGCTCAAGGAGCTGATCGACGCCTTCCCGCTGACGAGCTATTGCACGCTCATCCCCCTCAAGCGGCTTGAAGGTTGCGACGTGCCGCTGCCCGTGGGCGTATGCGCGCCGGTGGAATACGCCGCCGCCATCCACGCGGATTTCTCTTCGATGCGCATGAGCGCCGGGCCGCGCAGCGTGCGCTGTCTGTTCGAGCTGTTCACGAGCGAATCCCGGTCCGTCATGCAGGTGCTCGACCTGTGCCTCTCGTTCATGCAGGAGCAAGGCCTGCGCCCCATCTGCGACGGCTACACGCGCCAGTACGCCTGGTTCGCGGACGAAAAGGAGCACCGACGCCACTACGCGGAGCTGATCATCCCGGTGGCCAACACATAATGCTGCAGAAAACGGGAGCCGCGATTGCGGCTCCCGCTCTTTTCTGGGAAGATGAGGCTGCAGGGCAATTCCCCTATTCCTCCGGGAAGAACCCGCTCTGCTCTTCCTTCTCCGGCCGCTCGCCCCGGACCCGCTGCACGAACGCCTCGGCCGTGCGCTCCATCTGCGCGGAGGCGTTCTCCTTCACCGCTTCGCCCAGTAGGCGGAACGCCTCCTGCACGTCCGCGCGCGTGCGCTCGTCCATCGAGCCGGCCGCCTTGATCATCGCCATCAGGTTGTGCCCCTCGAACAGATTGACCACGTTGCGCCCGTCGCCCGCGGCGATGACCGAATACACGCCGTTGATGAACGCCTCGCGCTGCGTCGGGGCCATCTCCGCCAGCCAGCGCTTGAGCGTGGCGTCGGCGAACAGGCTCGAGCCGGAGCGCTCCTCCAGCTCGATGAAGCGCCCGCCCATCAGCTGCCAGGTGTAGACGTTATGCTGGAAGACGCTCACCGAATCGCTCCTGATGATGGTGAACGGCTCGTTGTGCCAGAGCAGGATGCCGATCAGTGAGGACTGCGTCACAAACGTGCTCACGCGCCCGCCCAGCCGTGAGAACGCCGGCGAGGCGGCGACCTCCTCGTTAAAGCCCGGCCCGTCGAAGTTGTAGACGGCGAGGATCGCCTCGCGCACCGCGTCCGCGCAGCACATGCCCGCATAGACCGCCAGATTGCCGCCCTTCGAGTGGCCGCCCAGCCGCAGCGGCAGCGCGCGCGCCTTGTGGAGCGCCTGCACATAGGCGACGGCATCGCGCTGCGCGGGCACCTCTCTATCGAAGGTCATGTTGAAGTTCTCCTTCCAGCCGACGACCGTGTCATCCGTGCCGCGGAAGGCGGCGAACGCCGTGCCGTCCGGGAGCAGGAAGGTGACCGCGGAAAACTGCTTCTGCGTCGCCCGGTCGTACTGATCGACGTAGCCGATGAGCTGCGTCCCCGCGAAGCGCTCGCTCTCCCGCAGCGCCGCGAGCAGCTGCCTGTCCTCCTTCTCGGAGTAGGCGAGCTTGCTGTGCTCCTGCGCGTTGAGATTGAGCAGCGCCTGCGCCGCATCGCCCAGCAGCGTGCCGCCGCCCTGCATGCTGCTGTTCAGGATGCCCGCAAACGGCATATAGGAAAGGTAGCTGAGGATCAGCGCGTCGATCCCGCCAAAGGGCACCTGCGACAGCGGAATATCGCCCCGCCACTGGACATAGTCGATGATGTTTGCCATCCGGTTTTCCTCCTGTGCTTCGTGTCTCTTTTCGCATTATACGGGCGCCTTTACCATCTGTCAACCGTCACCTGTCGGGTCAGGGGCGTCACGTTTTGCCAAAAACCGGCGCAATTTTCAGTCCTGACAGACAAAAACCGGAAATACGCCCGAATTTCACCGCTGCTTTCATTGACAGATCGGCTTCCCTGATTTATACTATTTGCCATATTGAGAACTTCTCCCGTTTCAGGCGGCGCAAGGGCGCACCGCCCGGGCGGCTGATTCCAAACCGGAGGCATTCCCTTGATTCAAACATTCGACCTCACCATTCCCGAGCTTTCGGGCGGGGAGCTTCGCAGGGCCTACGTCTGGCTCCCCAATGCCTATGACGGGGACCCGGACGCCCGCTTCCCCGTGCTCTACATGTTCGACGGACAGAATGTCTTCTTCGATGAGGACGCGTCCTTCGGCACCTCCTGGAGGATGTACGACTACCTGAACGCCGGGCAGCCGGACGTCATCGTCGCCGCCGTGTCGTGCAGCCAAACGGGCCGGATGGCCGAGTATTCCCCCTTCTCCCACGAGAACGGCGACGCCGGTCATGTGAACGCCCGGGGGCGCTCCACGATGGAGTGGCTGCTGGGAGAGTTCAAGCCGTCGATCGATGCGCAGTACCGCACCCTGCCCGACCGGGACAACACGCTCATCGCCGGCTCCTCCATGGGCGGGCTGATGAGCCTGTACGCCGCGCTCGACTACAACGGGGCGTTCAGCCGCGCGGCGTGCCTGTCCCCGAGCCTGTGGGTGCATCCTCGCAAGTCGCTGCGCATGATCGAGCGCGCGCGCATCGCGCCGGACACCTGCATCTACTTCGACTACGGCACGCAGGAGATGGGCAACCACCCGAAGAACACGGAGGTGCTGTGCGCCGCATGCAGCGCGCTGCTGCACAAAGGCGTCGATCTCACCTTCCGCCTCGTTCCCGGCGGCACCCACAGTGAGGAGAGCTGGGCACAGCGCGTCCCCGTCATGATGAAGTGCCTGGGCCTGTAAGGGCCCCGGCTTCACCCCATTATACCACACCAAAGGAGAATCACATCTATGGAAGTTCGCTATTTCAAGCAGTACAGCAGCTGCCTGGACCGGGACATGGAGTTCAAGGTCTACGGCCACCGGGGCAAGCCCGTCCTGTTCATCCCCTGCCAGGCGGGGCGGTTCTTCGACTTTGAGAACTTCCACATGGACGACGTGTTCCGCCCGTGGATCGACGCGGGCAAGGTCATGGTCTTCTCCTGCGACACCATCGACGGCGAGACCTGGGCGGACAAGGGCGGCGACAAGCGCCGCCGCATCGAGCGCCACGAGCAGTGGTACCACTACATTGTGGACGAGCTGGTGCCCCAGATCCAGCATCTTGCCGGCGAGCGCAACTGGAACAACACGCCGATCATGCCCTTCGGCTGCTCCATGGGCGCGCAGCACGCCGCGAACCTGTTCTTCCGCCGCCCGGACCTGTTCGATTCCGTGCTGGCGCTCTCCGGTGTGTACGATTCCCGCGACGCGTTCGGCGACTACATGGACGACCTCGTCTACGCCAACTCCCCGTGCGACTATCTGGCGAACATGCCGGACAACCACCCCTACATCGGCATGTACAACAACAGCCGCATCGTCATCTGCGTGGGACAGGGCGCGTGGGAGGATGTCCTCAAACGCAGCACCGCGTGGCTGGGCGACGTGCTCTACAGAAAGGGCATCCACGCCTCGGTCAACTTCTGGGGCTACGACGTCAACCACGACTGGGACTGGTGGTACAGGCAGACGGCGCATTACCTCCCCTATCTGCTGGGCGAGCGCGCCTTCGCGTGACCTCACAAAACGACGCAAGCAAAGGAGCGTTTCACCATGAAGAACTTTGTCTTTATCTCCCCGAATTTCCCGACGAACTATTGGAAGTTCTGCGCCGAGCTCAAGCGCAACGGCATGAACGTGCTGGGCATCGGCGACTGCCCGTATGATCAGCTGATGCCGGAGCTCAAGGCGTCCCTGAACGAGTACTACAAGGTCTCCTCGCTGGAGAACTACGACGAGGTCTACCGCGCCGTCGCCTTCCTGACCTACAAGCACGGCAAGATCGACTGGCTGGAGAGCAACAACGAGTACTGGCTGGAGCGCGACGCTGCGCTGCGCACCGCGTTCCACATCACCACGGGCTTCCAGGAGAGCGACATGGAGCCGGTCAAGTACAAGTCCGCGATGAAGGCGTACTACGCCAAGGCGGGCATCAAGACCGCACGCTGGCATCTGGTGCACGACTATACCGGCTGCAAGGACTTCATTGCCGAGGTCGGCTATCCGGTCATCGTCAAGCCGGACAACGGCGTGGGCGC
>CAMENN010000145.1 GCA_945928315.1 uncultured Clostridia bacterium | reverse complement strand
GGAGATCGCCATGTGCGAGGATACGCCGGAGGATCTGGTCTACGACCTGCTGGCGAAGGCGTACTTTGGCGATCACTCGCTCAGCCGCCCGATCCTGGGCACGCACGAGCAGATCGCATCCGTGTCGCGCGAGGCGCTCGTTGCATTCCGCCGCAAGCACTACCGCCCGGACAACACCGTGCTGGCCGTCGCTGGTCAGTACGACCTGGACGCGCTCAAGGAGATGGCGCAGCGCTATCTGGGTGCATGGCGCGCGGACGGCGTGCCGCAGGAGCCGATTGCCAGCGAGGGCTGTCAGGGGCTGCTCATCACGCGCAGAAAGGACATCGAGCAGGTGCACATGTGCCTGGCCTATCCGGGCGTCGGACAGTACGACGACGACCTGTATCCCATGTCCGTGATGAACAACCTGTTCGGCGGCGGCATGAGCTCGCGTCTGTTCCAGCGCATCCGCGAGGAGATGGGCGCGGCGTACTCCGTCTACAGCTACCCATCCACCTACACCAGCTGCGGCACGTTCACCATCTACGCCGGCACCTCACCGGAGACGGCGCAGAAGGTCGCCGACGAGCTGCACGCGCAGATCCGCCTGCTCTGCGAGGGCGGCATCACGGACGAGGAGTTTGCCATGGCGAAGGAGCAGCTCAAGGTCTCCTATGTGCTGGGGCTGGAGGGCAGCTCCTCGCGCATGTCGTCCATCGGCCGCAGCAAGCTGCTGCGCGGCGAGGCGATCGACCCGGAGGAGGTGCTGCGCCGCGTCGAGGCGGTGACCAAGGCCGATGTGGAGCGCGTCATCGCGCGCACGTTCAGCGGCCCGTGCGCGGCCTCGGCCGTGGGACGCAGCGTCGAGCAGCTCAGGCTTCTGTAAAGGATGCTGACGAATGAAGCACTGCGCGCCGCGCTGGAAGCGGCTGCGGAGCCGGAATACCGCGCATTTTCCGCGAGGCTGCTGCCGCCGGGCACGCCGCTGCTGGGCGTGCGCCTGCCCGTCATCCGCCGTCTGGCGAGGACGCAGGCGGCGGGGGACTGGCGCGCGTATCTGGATGCGGCGCGCGACGACAGCTTTGAGGAGCGCATGGCGCAGGGGATGACGCTGGGCATGGTGTGCGCGAGTCTCGCGGAGAAGACGCCGTACATCCTGCGGTTTCTGCCCAAGATTGACAACTGGTCGCTGTGCGACAGCTTCTGCGCATCGCTCAAGGCGGCGAAATCGGAGCCGGAGGTGATGCTGACGCTCATTGACCGCTGCATCGCTTCGCCCGAGCCATATACTGCGCGCTTTGCCGTCGTGCAGCTGCTGATGTACTACACGGACGCGGCACGCCTGGAAGCGACGCTCGCCCGCCTTGAACGCGTGCAGGCGCGGGAGGATGCGGCGCAGGTCGCCGTCGCCTGGGCGCTGAGCATCGCCTACAAGACCGACCCGGCGCGCATGCTGGCGTTCATCCGGGAAAGCGGCCTGCCTGCGCGGACGATGCGCATCGCCTGCCAAAAGACGCTGGAGCTGACCTGCGTGAAGGACGGGGCGGAGCGTGAGCGGCTCCGTGCGCTGCGCGATAGCTTCCGTTCAGGCGCGTGCGATTGATTTTTCCGTCGGTTTCGTGTATAATGACCAAAGAAAACCCTGCCGGGAGGACGGATACATTTGCAGGATAACAGAGAGGTCACATTTGCGCCCGGCCTGATGGTGGACGGGCTGTTCAAGGAGCTCAAGAATCAGGGCAAGGACTACATGCGCCTGATGAGCTATTACTCCGCCGCGATGCTGGAGGTGGAGACGAAGTTCAAGGTGCTCAACATCGAGTTCAACGGCAAATTCGACCGCAATCCGATCGAGTCCATTTCCACTCGGCTCAAGAAGCCGCAGAGCATTCTCGAGAAGCTCAACCGCATCGGCGCGCCGATCTCGGTGGAGGGCATCGAGAAGGAGCTCTCCGACGTCGCGGGCGTGCGCGTCATCTGCTCATTTGTGGACGACATTTACAAGCTGGCGGACATGCTCGCCCTGCAGGACGACGTGTACATCCTGAAAACGAAGGACTACATCAAGAACCCGAAGCCCAGCGGCTATCGCAGCCTGCACCTGATCGTGGAGATTCCGATCTTTCTCTCCAACGAAAAGCGGTTCATGCGCGTGGAGGTGCAGCTGCGCACCATCGCGATGGACTTCTGGGCGAGCCTCGAGCACAAGGTGCGCTACAAGAAGGACATTCCGCAGGATCAGGCGCAGGAAATCGCGCGCCAGCTTCAGGAGTGCGCCGAAACCGTCGCGCAGACGGACCAGAGAATGCTGGAAATCCGCAGGCAGATCGAGAACACGCGCACGGGCGGATGGGAATAAAGCGTCAATCCGGAGAAAGCCGTTCCAATATGGAGCGGCTTTTGACATGCGTCGTGAAAAAGCATGACAAGAATTTGTTTTGTATTGACGAATCATCAGAATCCTGTATAATGGATACAGCAGGGGAATTCGGCGGGCGCACAGCACGGCACCTGCCGCTGACCATGCGTACGCTGATCCATCCACGGGAGGACATGTTATGAGCAGACTCAAAATTGCCATCGAAAACGAGGCGCTGTCCACGGTCGAACGGCTGTACAAGGACCTGGAGCGCCGCATCGTGGCCAGCCCGCCCGGCCTGTGTCCGGTCGATCTGGCGCTCAACTTCCTGCGCCTGTGCCATGCGCAGTCCTGCGGCAAGTGCGTTCCCTGCCGCATCGGACTGGGCCAGCTGGAAACCTACCTGACCGATGTGCTCGAGGGCCGCGGCACGATGGAGACGCTTGCCGAGATCGAGCGTCTGGCGCGCGACATCGAGAATTCCGCCGATTGCGCCATCGGCTGGGAGGCCGCCGCGATGGTGCTGAGGGGGCTCAAGGGCTTCCGCGACGAGTACGTCGCCCATGTGACGACGGGCAACTGCGCCTATCATATCAATCAGCCGGTGCCCTGCGTGGCGCTGTGCCCCGCGGGCGTCGATATTCCGGGCTATATCGCGCTGGTGCGCGAGGGCCGCTGCGCCGATGCCGTGCGCCTCATCCGCAAGGACAACCCGTTCCCGACGGCCTGCGCCCTCATCTGCGAGCATCCCTGCGAGGCGCGCTGCCGCCGCAACATGCTCGACGACGCCATCAACATCCGCGGCATCAAGCGCTACGCGGTGGACAACGCCGGCGTGGTGCCTGCGCCCGTCTGCGGGCCGTCCACGGGCAAGAGGGTCGCCATCGTCGGCGGCGGCCCGAGCGGCCTGAGCGCGGCGTATTACCTGCAGCTCATGGGCCATCAGTGCACCGTGTTCGAGCTGCGCCCGAAGCTGGGCGGCATGCTGCGCTACGGCATCCCGAACTACCGCTTCCCGCGCGAGCGCCTGCAGGAGGACATCGACTGCGTGCTCTCCACGGGCGTCGAGGTCCGCTACAACACGAAGATCGGCGACGACATCACCATCGACCAGCTGCGCAGGGAGTATGACGCCGTGTACGTCGCCATCGGCGCGCAATCCGACAAGAAGGTCGGCATCGAGGGCGAGGGCTGCAAAAACGTCTATTCCGCCGTCGACCTGCTTGGCTCCATCGGCAGCGACAACCCGCCCGACTTCACCGGCAAGCGCGTGCTGGTCATCGGCGGCGGCAATGTCGCGATGGACTGCGTGCGCTCCGCGCTGCGTCTGGGCGCGAGCCAGGCGAAGATCGTCTACCGCCGCCGCAAGGTCGATATGACCGCGCTGCCGGAGGAGGTGGACGGCGCACTGGAGGAGGGCTGCGAGCTGCTGGAGCTGCACGCCCCGCTGCGCATCGAGGCGAACGAAGCGGGAGAGGCCTGCGCGCTGTGGGTCAAGCCGCAGATCATCGGCAACATCGACTCCTGGGGCCGCGCGAAGGTCTCCGCGGCGAAGAAGGACGACGTGCGGCTGGAGGCCGACGTGGTCGTCGTCGCCATCGGCCAGGGCATCGAGACGCGGCACTTCGAGGACGCGGGCATGTCCGTCAAGCGCGGCAACCTCGCGGCGCTGCCCGACGGCATGGTTTCCGACCTGCCGGGCGTGTTTGCCGGCGGCGACTGCGTGACCGGCCCGGCGACCGTCATCCGCGCGATTGCGGCGGGCAAGGTCGCGGCGGCGAACATCGACAACTACCTCGGCTTCAACCACCTCATTTCGGTGGACGTGGACATTCCCGCCCCGACCTACGAGGACAAGCAGCACTGCGCCCGCGTGAATCTGAGCGAAACGCCCGCGCAGGAGCGCAAGCGCTGCTTTGATCACATCGAATGCGGCATGACGGCGGAGGAGGCGGCGCAGGAGTGCTCCCGCTGCCTGCGCTGCGATCACTACGGCTACGGCATCTTCAAGGGAGGCAGAGCGGCGATATGGTAAATTTGACGATTGACGGCATCCGGGTCAGCGTCCCGGAGGGCACCACCATCATGGACGCCGCGGCGGCCATCGGCGTGAAGATTCCGCGGCTTTGCTACCTGCGCGGCATCAACGAGATCGCGGCCTGCCGCGTCTGCCTGGTCGAGGTGGAGGGCAAGGAGCACCTGATGACCTCCTGCAACAACACGGTCGAGGAGGGGATGGTGCTGCACACCAACTCCCCGCGCGTGCGCGAGACGCGCAAGACGAACGTGCGCCTGATCCTCTCCCAGCACGACTGCCGCTGCGCCATGTGCGTGCGGAGCGGCAACTGCGCGCTGCAGAAGCTCGCCAACGACATGGGCTGCATCGCCAATCCTTACGAGGGGAAGATCGAGCGCGCACCCTGGAACGAGGAGTTTCCGCTCATCCGCGACAGCAGCAAGTGCATCAAGTGCATGCGCTGCATCCAGATCTGCGACAAGATCCAGAGCCTGAGCGTCTGGGACGTGATGAACACCGGCAGCCGCACCACCGTCGGCGTGGCGAACGGCCGGAAGATCGAGGAGGCGGACTGCTCCGCCTGCGGCCAGTGCATCACGCACTGCCCGGTGGCCGCGCTGCGTGAGCGCGACGACATCGGCAAGGTGCTCGATGCGCTGCACAATCCGGATGTGGTCACCGTCGTGCAGGTGGCGCCGGCGGTGCGCACGGCCTGGGGCGAGCCGTTTGGCCTCGGCCCGGACGTGGCGACGGAGAAGCGCCTGGCGACGATCCTGCGCCACATAGGCGTCGATTACGTGTTCGACACGAACTTCTCCGCCGACCTGACGATCATGGAGGAGGGCACGGAGTTTGTGCACCGGCTCACGCACCCGGGCGAGGCGCCGATGCCCATGTTCACCAGCTGCTGCCCGGGCTGGATGCGCTTTGCGAAGTCGCAGTACCCGGGGCTGCTGCCCAACATTTCCACCTGCAAGTCCCCGCAGCAGATGTTCGGCGCGGTCGCCAAGACGTATTTTGCCGAGCAGATCGGCGTGGATCCGGCCAGAATCTGCTGCGTGTCGATCATGCCCTGCACGGCGAAGAAGGCGGAGTGCACCCTCCCCGGCATGGACAGCACGGGCACCGGTCCGGACGTCGATTATGTGCTGACCACGCGCGAGCTGGCGCGCCTCATCCGCATGGAGGCAATCCAGCCCGATGCGGTGCCGGAGAGCGAGTTCGATTCCCCGCTGGGCGAGTACACCGGCGCGGGCGTGATCTTCGGCGCGACCGGCGGTGTCATGGAGGCAGCACTGCGCTCCGCGTTCTACCTGGTGACGGGCAAGAACCCCGGCGCGGACGTCTTCCGCGAGGTGCGCGGCATGAAGCCCTGGAAGGAAGCCGAGTTCAACGTCGGCGGCACGGTCGTGCACACGGCGGTCGTGCACGGGCTGGGCAACACGCGCATGCTCATCGAGGCGCTGCGCCGCGGCGAGGTGCACTATGACTTCGTCGAGGTCATGGCGTGCCCGGGCGGCTGCGTCGGCGGCGGCGGACAGCC
>CAMENN010000144.1 GCA_945928315.1 uncultured Clostridia bacterium | reverse complement strand
ATCCGCTACTACCGCGTCATCTATCAGGCGATCGAGGACATCGAGAAGGCCATGAAGGGCCTGCTCGCGCCGGAGTTCCGCGAGAATGTGCTCGGCCACGCCGAGGTGCGCAGCGTCTTCAAGATCACGGGCGTGGGCATCGTCGCCGGCTCCTATGTTACCGACGGCCTCATCCAGCGCAACGCGCAGGTGCGCCTGATGCGCGACAATGTCGTCGTCTACGAGGGCAAGCTCACCTCCCTGCAGCGCTTCAAGGACGCGGTCAAGGAGGTCAAGGACGGCTACGAGTGCGGCATCTGCCTGGAGAACTACACGGACATCAAGGAAGGCGACGTCATCGAGTGCTTCGTGATGGAGGAGATTCCGCGCTGAGCACGGGAGGGATCAGAGTTTGGCCACACAGCAATTTGAGCGCACGGACCGCATTGCGTCGGAGATCATGCGCGAGGCGGAGCGGATCATCCGCGAGGATGTGTCCGATCCGCGCACGCAGTGCATGTTCTCCATCACGCATGTGGACGTGACGCGCGATCTTCGCTATGCGAAGGTCTATGTCAGCATCTATGAAGAGGATAAGCGCGAGCCGATGATGAAGGCGCTCAAAAGCGCCGCGGGCTTCATCCGCCACAATCTCGGCCGCCGGGTACAGCTTCGCTATACGCCCGAGCTGCTCTTTGAGCTGGATACGACGATCGAATACGGCGTGCACATTGCAAGCCTGATCAACCAGGTGAGAAAGACGGAGGGAAGTCAGCCCGATGATGGTGAAGGTGTCTGAGGACTGGCTTTGCAGGGCCCGCAAGGCGAAGCGCATGGCGCTCATCGCCCACGTATCCCCGGATGGGGATACGGTGGGCGCGACGCTGGCGTTGCGCCTTGCTTTTTTGTCGCTCGGCAAAGCCGTGGATGTCGTCTGCGACGGCGACGTGCCGCGCAGCATGCAGTTTCTTCCGGGCTTCGATGCGTTCCTGAAGCCCGATCAGGCGCAGGGGCCGTATGATACGGCCATCGCCGTGGACGTGAGCGACCGCAGTCTGCTGGGCAAGTCGGAGGCGGTCTTTGACAGCGCGCAGGTGCGCATGGTCATTGACCACCACGCGACCAACCCGGCCTATGGCGACGTGAACTTCATCCGCGGGGGCGAGTCCGCCTGCTGCCTGCTGGCCTATGAGGTCATTCTGGCGCTGGGCGTGCCGATGGACGTGCCGATGGGCACCTGCCTGATGACCGGCCTGTCCACCGACACCGGGCACTTCCAGTACCCCTGCACGACCGAGGCGGCGCTCGCCTGCGCGGCGCACCTGCGCGGGCTGGGCGTGGACATCTCCTACATCACGCGGATGATGTACCGCACGCAGCCGATGGAGCGGGTGAAGATCACGCGCATCGCCTACGACCGCATGCGCTTCGTGCTCGGCGGCCAGGTCGGCGTGATCGAGCTGACCCGTCAGGATTTCGAGGAGACGGGCTGCACGTTCGGCCAGGCCGACGGGCTTGTCAACCGCGCGCTGGAGGTCGAGGGTGTGCGCATGGCCGTGCTGGCCTCCGAGCGCGACGAGGGCATCAAGATGTCCCTGCGCGCCGTGGAGCCGGATACGGTCAACGACATCGCGCAGCGCTTCGGCGGCGGCGGACACGCGCAGGCCGCGGGCTGCACGATTCACGCGCCGCTCGACGAGGCCGTCAGGATGGTGCTCGCCGCCATGGAGGAAAAGCTGTAACGCATGAACGGATTTCTTTGTGTGCTCAAGCCGCCGGGGATGACCTCCAGCGATGTCGTCGTGCGCGTGCGCCGCATGCTCCCGAAGGGGACGAAGGTCGGCCACGCCGGGACGCTCGACCCGGAGGCTGCGGGTGTGTTGCCGCTGATGATCGGCAAGGCGTCGCGCCTGTTTGACTACCTGGTGGAGAAGGAAAAGGTCTACGTCGCGCAGCTCAAGCCGGGCTACGCTACCGACACGCAGGACGCGCACGGCGCGGTGATCGCCGGAGAGGGACGGCGCGCCTCGCGGACGGAGCTGGAGGCTGTGCTGCCGCGGTTCATCGGGGAGATCGACCAGATTCCGCCGATGTATTCCGCGCTCAAGCGCGACGGGCAGAAGCTGTGCGACCTCGCGCGCCAGGGCGTCACGGTGGATGTGCAGCCGCGAAAGACGCAGGTGTTCGCCATCGACGTGCTGCACGAGCTGGCGGACGGCAGCTTCCTGATTGCCGTGCGCTGCGGGCGGGGAACCTATATCCGCACGCTGTGCCACGACATCGGCGCGGCGCTGGGCACGCAGGGACACATGGGCTATTTGCTGCGCGCGAAAACGGGCATGTTCACGCTCGACGATGCGCACACGATCGAGGAAATCTCGGCTTCGGCCGACCTCTCTGAGCTGCTGGTGCCGATGGACAGGCCGCTTGCGCACCTGCCCGCCGTGCATGTGAAGCCGCATGCTGAGCGCTTTGTGCGCAACGGCAACACGCTTACGCGGCGTGAGCTGCTGGAGGAGAGCGCTCAGGGGGAGAGCGTGCGCCTGTATCTGGGCGATCGCTTCGCGGGCATCGGCCGAATGCAGGGAGATACGATGAAATTTGACGCCATGCTTCTGGAGTAACCGGCATGATGCCGGTTGCATTTCCGACCAAGCGATATACGACCCGCCGCTTTGCGGACGAGGCCAAAGCTCTGCGGAAGGACTTTTGGAGTAAGGAAACCATGAAACTGATGACACATGAGCGGCAGTGGAAGGGCGGAGCCACCGCTGTCGCTTTCGGCATGTTTGACGGCGTGCATGAGGGGCACGCGGAGCTGATGCGCACGGCCAACCGGGTGGCCGCGCAGGAGGGCGTCGCGAGCGTGGTCTACACGTTTTCCACGCATCCGATGGCGACCTGTGCGCCGGACCGCGTGCCGCCGCAGCTGTATACCCGGTCGGAGAAGATCAAGGCGATTGCCGGGATGGGCCTCGACGCGGCGGTGCTGCGCCCGTTTGACCTGGCCTACGCCAGCCAGAGCCCGGAGGAGTTCGTCCGCTCGTTTGTCGATGCGCTGCACCCGAAGCACGTGGTCATCGGGTTCAATTACTCGTTCGGCCAGAAGGGCGCGGGCAAGGCGCAGGACATGATCGCGCTGGGCGAGCGCTTCGGCTTCACGACGCACGTCGTCCCCGAGGTGCGCATCGACGGCGCGCCCGTCTCCTCCACGCGCATCCGCGGCGAGATCGCCAAGGGGCATATGGAGGAGGTGAAGCGCCTGCTGGGCCGGTGGTACACGCTCTGCGGCGTGGTGCAGCCGGGCAAGCAGCTGGGCAGGAAGCTCGACTTCCCGACGGCCAATCTGCCGCTCCCGGCGGGCAAGGCGATCCCGCCCTGCGGCGTCTACGCGGCGATGGCGGACGTGTGCGGCGCAAGCTACATGGCGGCGGTCAACATCGGCTCGCACCCGACGGCGCCTGGCGGCGCGCCGGCCATCGAGGCGAACCTGCTCGACTATGCGGGCGGCTCGCTCTACGGCAAGCACATGCGCCTGTCGCTGTGCAGCTATGTTCGCCCTGAGAAGAAATTCGACTCTCTCGAGGCGCTGCGCGAGGAGGTCATGCGCAACCGCGAGCAGGTGCGCGCGTATTTCGACCGGACGCAGCTCTTCGAGCTGAAATTCTGAAAAAACCGGGAAAAAGATTGAAAAAGAAGCCCCCGCGCTGTTTACAAAGCGGGGGTTTCGTGTTAAAATATCTGACGGTCTGAACCGTGCGCGCGGACGATCGAGTCTCCAAACGTTCGTCTATGCCTGCGGCGATTGGCGAAAAACAAATTATTGGAGGTTGGAACCATGGATAAGGCGACCAAGGAAGCGATCATCAAGGAGTATGCCCGTCACGAGGGCGACACCGGCTCCCCCGAGGTGCAGATTGCGCTGCTCACCGCCCGCATCAATCACCTCAACGAGCACCTGAAGGACCATGCGAAGGATCATCATTCCCACCGTGGTCTGCTGCTGATGGTCGGTCAGCGCCGCAGCATGATGGAGTACCTGAAGAAGGTCGACATCGAGCGTTACCGTGCTCTGGTTGCGAAGCTGGGTCTGCGCAAGTAAGCTCAGCATTGGTGCACCAAAGGGCTTTGTCCCAGATGACCGTCGTTTGGGAGGCATTGCTGCCCAGACGACGGTTTTTTCACGGTATGGAAAATGGCGCATAAACCCCAGGCATCGCCCGTCCGGCGGCTTGATCACGCCGGATACCACGGATGCGGGGCGCGCTTTTTCAGGACGGCCGGTCCTTTTGGATCGCGTCCGCGTCGGTCACGAGGGTTCGGGGCCGATGGTTGTGTGTTGGCAGGCAGGATAATTGAAAGGAGATACCCCGATGGTCAAGGTGTATACCACAGAGCTGGCGGGCCGCGAGCTTTCCCTCGAGTTCGGCAAGTACTGCGGCCAGGCGAACGGCTCGGTCATCGTTCGTCTCGGCGACACGGTCGTGATGGTCAATGTGACGGCTTCCGAGAAGCCGCGCGAGGGCCAGGACTTCTTCCCGCTGAGCGTGGATTTTGAAGAGAAGATGTACTCCGTGGGCAAGATCCCCGGCGGATTCATCAAGCGCGAGGGCCGTCCCTCCGAGAAGGCGACGCTGACCTCCCGCCTGATCGACCGCCCGCTGCGCCCGCTGTTCAACAAGGGCATGCGCAACGACGTGCAGGTCGTGGCGACCGTCCTCTCCGTCGAGCAGGACGTGCCGCCGGACATCCCCGCGATGATTGGCGCGTCCGCGGCCATCGCCGTGAGCGACATCCCGTGGGGCGGCCCGATCGCGGGCGTGTCCGTGGGCCTGGTGGACGGTGAGGTCGTCATCAACCCGAACCTCGCGCAGCGCGAGGTGTCGAAGCTCAGCCTGACCGTGGCGGGCACAGACGAGGCCGTGCTGATGGTCGAGGCCGGCGCCAAGGAGATCAGCGAGGCGGACATGCTCCGCGCGATCCTCACCGGCCATGAGACGATCAAGAAACTCGTCGCCTTCCAGAAGGAGATCGTGGCGGAGATCGGCAAGGAGAAGAAGGATTACCCGGTCTTCGAGACGGGCGACGACGTCAAGGCGGCTGTCCGCGAGGACTTCTATGGCCGCTGCGAGTGGGTCTTCGAGACGTTTGACCGCCATGAGCGCGGCGACCGCGAGAAGATCGTCTCCCAGGAGGCGCACGAGAAGTACGCCGAGCGCTTTGAGGGCCGCATGGCCGAGGTCGATGACGCGCTGTACTACCTGAACAAGGAGATCATGCGCAAGAAGATCCTCGAGCAGGGCGTGCGTCCGGACGGCCGCAGCCTCACGCAGATCCGCCCGATCTGGTGCGAGGTCGGTGTGCTGCCGCGCACCCATGGCACCGGCGTGTTCACCCGCGGCGAGACGCAGGTCATGTCCATCGCGACCCTCGCGCCGATGAGCGAGGTGCAGGTCATCGAGGGCCTGGGCACCGAGACCAGCGAGCGCTACATGCACAACTACAACATGCCGCCGTACTCCACCGGCGAGGCGGGCCGCCTCAAGAGCCCGGGCCGCCGCGAGATCGGCCATGGCGCGCTGGCCAAGCGCGCGCTGGAGCCGGTGATTCCGCCGGTCGATGAGTTCCCGTACGCCATCCGCGTGGTCAGCGAGGTGCTCTCCTCCAACGGCTCCACCTCCCAAGCCTCCGTCTGCGGCTCCACGCTGGCGCTGATGGACGCGGGCGTGCCGATCAAGGCGCCGGTCGCCGGCGTCGCGATGGGTCTGATCAAGGACGCGCAGAGCGGCAAGGTCGCCGTGCTGACCGACATCCAGGGCCTCGAGGACTTCCTCGGCGACATGGACTTCAAGGTTGCGGGCACGATGAACGGCATCACCGCCATCCAGATGGACATCAAGATCAGGGGCATCGACGAGGCGATCCTGCGTCAGGCGCTGTCCCAGGCGCTCGACGGCCGCCTGTTCAT
>CAMENN010000143.1 GCA_945928315.1 uncultured Clostridia bacterium | reverse complement strand
CCGCTGTGCGTGAAGAGCTGCATCTCCGGCGCGCTGAGCGTCGTCGGCGGCGCGGTGATGATCGACAGCGGGAAGTGCGTGGGCTGCTGCTCGTGCATCATGGCATGCCCCTACGGCGCGCTCAGCCACAACGAGGACGGCGTCATCCAGAAGTGCGAGCTGTGCAAGAAGAACGAGTTTGGCGTGCCGCTGTGCGTGCAGGGCTGCCCGAACAAGGCCATCGTCTACGAAGAGAGGTGAGTTGTCATGCGCTATGTGATCATCGGCGGCAGTGCCGCCGCCGTGGGCTGCATCGAAGGCATCCGCGCCGTGGACAAGGCGGGCGAGATCACGCTCGTCTCCCGCGAGCCGTATCCCTTTTACGGACGCCCGCTGATCTCCTACCTTCTGGAGGGCAAGACGACGCAGGACAAGCTGCTCGCCTACCGTCCTGCCGATTACGAGGAACGGATGGGCGTGCGCGCGCTGCGGGGCGTGTCCGCCGTGTCCGTGGACAGCGAAAAGAAGACGGTTCTGCTGGAGGACGGGCGGACGCTCCCCTACGACAGACTCCTGCTGGCCACCGGCTCCAACCCCTTCGTGCCGAAGATGGACGGCCTTGACGCCGTTGCCAACAAGACCAGCTTCATGACGCTCGACGATGCGCTCTCCCTGCGCGCGAAGCTCGGCGAGGGGCGCGACAAGCGCGTGCTCATCGTCGGTGCGGGCCTCATCGGCCTCAAGTGCGCGGAGGGCATCCTCTCCCTCGCCGCGTCCATCGACGTCGTCGATCTCGCACCGCGCATCCTGCCCACGACGCTGCCGGAGGAGCCGGCGGCCATCGTGCAGCGGCAGATCGAGCGCGCGGGCGTGCGCTTCCACCTGAATGACAGCGTCGCGCGCTTTGAGCCGGGCCTTGCGCAACTGCAAAGCGGCGGCGAGGTGCCGTTCGACGTGCTGGTGCTGTGCGTGGGCGTGCGCGCGAACACGGCGCTCGCGCAGAGCGCGGGCTGCGCGGTGGAGCGCGGCATCGTCGTGGACGACCACATGCGCACCAGCGTGCAAGGCATCTACGCCGCGGGCGACTGCACCGTGCAGACCGATCCGGACACAGGCAGGCTGCGCGCGCTGGCGATCTGGCCCAACGCGAGCATGCAGGGCGAGACGGCCGGGCGCAACATGGCCGGGGCCTGCGAAGCCTTCGACAAGGGCATCCCGATGAACGCCACGGGCTTCATGGGGCTGCATTCCATCAGCGCGGGCGTCTACGAGGGCGAGCAGCTGCTCACCCACACGTCCGACACCTACAAGCTGCTGTGCGTGAAGGACGACCGCCTCGTCGGCTTCATCCTGCTGGGCAACATCGACCGTGCGGGCATCTACACCGCGCTGGTGCGCGAGCGCACGCCGCTCTCCTCCATCGATTTTGACCTCATCCGCGACACGCCGCAGCTCATGGCCTTCTCCGCCACGGAGCGCGCGAAAAAACTGGGAGGTGGCTCGCTGTGACGATTGAAGCGAACGGCCAGTACTACAAGGAGCTCAACGAAACCATCGCCGCGCTGCCGGACCACGAGATCACCGTGCGCGGCGTGAACGGCCAGCGCTATATCGCCTGCGCCGCGAAGGACCGCGCCTTCACCCTCTACGGCACGCCGGGCAACAGCCTCGGGCAGTACATGGACGGCGCGCACGTCGAGGTCTTTGGCAATGCACAGGAGTCCGTCGGCGACACGATGAACGACGGCGAGATCGTCATCCACGGCCACTGCGGCGACGCCTGCGGCTACGGCATGCGCGGCGGCCGCATCCTCATCGAGAAGAACGTCGGCTACCGCGCGGGCATCCACATGAAGGCCTACATGGACAAGCGCCCGGCGCTCATCGTCGGCGGCACGGCCGGCTCGTTCCTGGGCGAGTACCTGGCGGGCGGGCTGATCGCCGTGCTGGGCATCGGCGCGAACGGCGCGTATCCCTGCCGCTTCTTCTGCGGCACGGGCATGCACGGCGGCAAGATCATCCTGCGCTGCGACGAGGCGCCCAGCGGCCTGCCGCGTCAGGTGCTCGTGCGCGCCATGACGCAGGAGGACCGCGAAGAGCTCGCCCCGCACGTTACGGCCTACTGCCAGCACTTCGGCGGCGACGCCGGGGCGCTGCTTGACCAGCAGTTCTACGTCCTTACGCCAAATCCCGAGGCGGGCTACAAGCAGCTCTACACCTTTGAATGACAAAACGCCGGGCCGGACGCATCGCCGTCCGCCCGGCGTTATTTCCTTTTGGCAAAAGGCACCGTGCCGGTTTCATGTCCACGCTGCGCATGGCCGTTCCCCAGCGTGCGCAGAATACTAAAAAAACTTGTTCATTTCCCCTTGACATATACCCCACTGGGGTATATAATCGGACCGAAAACCGACCCAAGGAGGAGACCGCCATGGACGAGCACCAGACGCCCTGCTGCGCCTGTACCCACAAAACCAAATCGCGCGATGAGAAGGAGTACAAGGACCTACTCAACCGGCTCAGCCGCATCGAAGGGCAGATCCGCGGCATCCGCGGCATGGTCGAGCGGGACGCCTACTGCACGGATATCCTCACGCAGGTGGCCGCGGCCAACGCCGCACTGAACAGCTTCACCAAGGTGCTGCTGGCCAACCACATCCGCACCTGTGTGGCGCAGGACATCCGCGAAGGCCGGGATGAAACCATTGATGAGCTGGTGGATACCCTCCAGCGGCTCATGAAGTAACCGGCATGATGCCGGTTGCATTTCCGACCAAGTGATATAAGTCACGCCGCTTTGAAGCCGAGGCCGGAACTTTGCAGAGGGACTATCGAATAACATGGAGGAGCCTATGGAACAATACAGTGTCACCGGGATGAGCTGCGCGGCGTGCAGCGCCCGGGTGGAAAAAGCGGTGAGCGCCGTGCCGGGCGTCACGTCCTGCTCGGTCAGCCTGCTCACCCATTCGATGGGTGTGGAGGGCACGGCGACCCCCTCAGCGATCATCGCCGCGGTCGAGGCCGCGGGCTACGGTGCATCGCTCAAGGGCGCGCCGGGGCAAGGCGCCGCCCCTGCCGCGATGGATGAGGACGCGCTCGCCGATCACGAGACGCCGCTGCTTCGCCGCAGGGTAATCGCATCGATCGTCTTTCTGATTGTGCTCATGTACTTCTCGATGGGCCACATGATGTGGGGCTGGCCGCTGCCCGCGTTCATGGCGGACAACCACGTCGCCATGGGCCTGTTCCAGATGCTGCTGACGATCGTCATCATGGTCATCAACCAGCGCTTCTTCATCAGCGGCGCCAGGAGCCTGCTGCACGGCGCGCCGAACATGGATACGCTGGTCGCGCTGGGCGCGGGCGCGTCCTTCGGGTACAGCACCTATGCCCTGTTCGCCATGACAGGGGCGCAGGTGCGCGGGGACAGCGCGGCCGTCATGGGCTATATGCATGAGTTCTACTTCGAGTCCGCCGCGATGATCCTGTCGCTGATCACCGTGGGCAAGATGCTCGAGGCCCGCTCCAAGGGCAAGACCACCGACGCCCTGCGCAGCCTGATGAAGCTCGCGCCGAAGACCGCGACGCTGCTTCGCGGCGGCGAGGAGGCCGTCGTGCCCATCGCGCAGGTGCAGCGGGGCGACCGCTTCGTCGTGCGCCCGGGCGAGACGATCCCCGTGGACGGCGTGATCCTCTCCGGCAGCTGCGCGGTCAATGAGTCCGCGCTCACGGGTGAGAGCATCCCCGTGGACAAGGCCGAGGGCGACGCCGTCTCCGCCGCGACGATCAACCAGTCCGGCTTCATCACCTGCGAGGCCACGCGCGTCGGCGAGGACACGACCCTCTCCCAGATCGTGCGCATGGTCAGCGACGCGGCCGCCACCAAGGCGCCCATCGCCAAGATCGCCGACCGCGTCTCCGGCGTGTTCGTCCCGGCGGTCATCGCCATCGCCGCCGTGACGCTCGCCGTCTGGCTGATCGCGGGCGAGAGCATCGGCTTCGCCCTCGCGCGCAGCATCTCCGTGCTGGTCATCAGCTGCCCCTGCGCTCTCGGCCTGGCCACACCCGTGGCGATCATGGTCGGCAACGGCGTGGGCGCGAAGAACGGCATCCTGTTCAAGACGGCCGTCTCCCTCGAGGAAACGGGCCGCACGCAGATCGTCGCGCTCGACAAGACGGGCACCATCACCGAAGGCCAGCCGCGCGTGACCGACATTCTGCCCGCAGACGGCGTGAGCGAAGGCGAGCTGCTCGCCCTCGCCCATGCGCTTGAGCAGCACAGCGAGCACCCCCTCGCCCGCGCGATCATCGCGGAGGCCGAAGCGCGCGGCATGACGCCCGACGAGGTCACCGATTTCCGCGCGCTCGCGGGCAACGGCTTGACCGCCACGCTGCGCGGCGCGGCGCTGACCGGCGGCAGCCAGGCGTTCATCACCTCGCAGGTCGCTGTGCCGGACGTCCTGCGGCAAAAGGCCGAAGCGCTCGCCGAATCCGGCAAGACGCCGCTGTTCTTCGCCCGGGAAGGCCAGCTTGTGGGCGTCATCGCCGTGGCCGACGTCATCAAGCCGGAGAGCCCGCAGGCCGTGCGCGAGCTGCAAGCCATGGGCATCCTCGTGGTCATGCTCACCGGCGACAACGAACGCACTGCGCGCGCCATCGGCGCGCAGGCCGGCGTGGACGAGGTCATCGCGGGCGTGCTGCCGGACGGCAAGGAGAGCGTCGTGCGCAGCCTGCAAGCGAAGGGCAAGGTTGCCATGGTCGGCGACGGCATCAACGACGCCCCCGCGCTCACCCGAGCGGACGTAGGCATCGCCATCGGCGCGGGCACGGACATCGCCATCGACGCGGCCGACGTCGTGCTCATGAAGAGCCATCTCACTGACGTGCCCGCCGCCATCCGCCTGAGCCGCGCGACGCTGCGCAACATCCACGAAAACCTGTTCTGGGCGTTCTTCTACAACGTCATCGGCATCCCGCTGGCCGCAGGCGTCTGGTACCCGCTCTTCGGCCTCAAGCTGAACCCGATGTTCGGTGCGGCGGCCATGAGCCTGTCGAGCTTCTGCGTGGTCACCAACGCCCTGAGACTGAATCTTTTCAATCTGCATGACGCAGGAAAAGATAAAACCATTCGCAACAACAAGCATAAGGAGGCAAAACCCATGGAAAAGACGCTGCATATCGAAGGCATGATGTGTGCGCACTGCGAGGCGCACGTCAGGAAGGCGCTGGAGGCGATCGACGGCGTGAGCGCCGCCACCGCCAGCCACGAGAAAGGCACCGCCGTCGTGACGCTTTCTCATCCCGTCGAGAACGACGTGCTCCGGCAGGCCGTGGAGGCGCAGGACTACAAGGTGCTCTCCATCGACTGATGCTCCCCTCCGCGCGGCAGCTGATTTTCCGGCTGCCGCGCTCCTTTTTTATGCGCTTACGGCCTGCTGTTCAGATTTCTGAAGGTGCAATTCTCACGATTTCGTTCCCATTTTCTCATGCAGTTATTGACTCTTTCCCCATGCGGCTTGCATCGCGGCGGAGAATGCGCTATAATTCAGGATGATGTATTGTTGCAATACGTGGATTTGCATTTTGCCGCCCGCTCTGCCGAGGCGGTCCCATACGCGTGCTTTACAGAAGGAAAGGAATCGCTATGTCCGATACCCTGCTGCGAATCGGCCTGGACATCGGCTCTACCACCATCAAGTGTGTGGTGCTGAACGAACAGGACGAGATCATTTATTCCTGTTATGACAGACATTATTCCCTGATCACCCAGAAGACGCACGAGCTGCTCACCCGGCTCGACACGGACATCGTTCACGGGCAGAAGGTGCACCTGAGCATCTCCGGCTCCGCGGGCATGGGCCTGGCGCTGGGCGCGCACATCCCGTTCGTGCAGGAGGTCTACGCGACGAAGGTGGCCGCGGACCTGTTCATGCCGGGCACGGACGTCATCATCGAGCTGGGCGGCGAGGACGCCAAGATCCTCTTCCTCCAGGGAACGCTCGAGGTGCGCATGAACGGCTCCTGCGCGGGCGGCACCGGCGCGTT
>CAMENN010000142.1 GCA_945928315.1 uncultured Clostridia bacterium | reverse complement strand
ATCGGGTCAATTCCCTGGGCCAGCTTGTCCATATACATCTTCGCCCGCTGCATGATTTCCAGCTCTGTCATTGGCTTTTCCCTCATTTCTTCTCTTTCCCGCAGCAGTTCTTGTATTTCCTGCCGCTGTCGCAGGGGCAGGGGCCATTGCGGGAAGGGGCAGCTACGATTTGAGATATTTGAATATGGCGGTAACAGCCTGTGTCCACGGATACGCTGATTACATAGCTTCCCATGGTTTTGATCCTTTCTTTATTCCAGCAAATCGTCTGCTTCTGCCGCAGGGAGATTTCACGGCTCTGAAAGTGCGCCGTTCTCTTACGCAGCTATCATAACACGCATATTTCTGAGCGTCAAGTTTGTTACATTGATGTAATAAACTTGCATTTTTTCCTTTTTTGTTACATCGCAGAAAGCCTCATCAAATCCTGTCGAGAAATGTCTAACATTCCCTTCCAGAAAATAGTGATTTTCTTCCCGCAGAAGGTAAATTTCAAACTTCCTGATCTACCCCAGAAAAAGTTTCCTTGCGCGTTATCCCTTATTCGAATTGCGCGCGGTACATGTTGTAGTAGAAGCCCTGCTTCTCCATCAGCTCCTGATGCGTGCCGTGCTCGACGATTTCGCCGTGGTTGACGACCAGAATCTCGTCCGCGCTCTCGATCGTGGAGAGCCGGTGCGCAATGACAAAGCACGTCTTGCCCGCCATCAGGCGGCGCATGGCCTTCTGAATCAGCTTCTCCACGCGCGTGTCGACGTTGCTCGTCGCCTCGTCGAGGATCACCATGCGGCTGTCCAGCAGCATCGCGCGCGCGATGGTCAGCAGCTGCTTCTGCCCCTTCGAGATGTTCGCGCCGTCGTCGGTAAGCAGCGTGTCGTAGCCCTGCGGCAGGCGGCGGATGAAGCTGTCGGCATGGGCGGCTTTGGCTGCGGCGACGACCTGCTCGCGCGTGGCGCGGTCGTTGCCGTAGGCGAGGTTCTCATACACCGTGCCGTGGAAGAGCCAGGTGTCCTGCAGCACCATCGCGTAGGCGGCGCGCAGGCTGTCGCGCGTCAGCCCGTGCACGTCGCTGCCGTCCACGCGGATGCAGCCCTGCTGCGCGTCGTAAAAGCGCATGAGCAGCGAGATGAGCGTCGTCTTGCCCGCGCCCGTCGGGCCGACGACGGCGATCAGCCGCCCGGGCTTCGCGTCCACGCAGAAGTCGCGCAGGATTGGCTGGTTCTCCTCGTAGCCGAAGGTCACGTGGTCGAGCTCGACGTGCCCCTCCACCTGCGTGAGCGCGCGGGCGTCCGGCGCGTCCTCCGGCTCGATGGGCTCGTCGATCAGCGCGAAGACGCGCTCGGCCGCGGCCAGCGCGCTCTGCAGCTCCGCGAAGACGTTCGCGGCCTCGTTGATCGGCCCGGAGAACTTGCGGGAGTAGAGGATGAACGAGGAGATGCTGCCGATGGTCATCTGCCCGGCGCAGAAGAGCAGCGCGCCGAACACGCTGACCAGCGCGAGCGAGAGGTTGTTGATGAAGTTGACCAGCGGGCCGACGACGCTGCCCTCGTATTCGCTCCGGTAGTAGGCCTCGACGGCTTCCTCGTTGATGGCGTCGAACTTGTCGATGGTCGCGTCCTCGCGGCAGTAGGCGCGCAGCGTCGTGAGGCCGGAGAGCTGCTCCTCCACCAGGCTGTTGAGCTCGCCCAGCTTGCGGCTGCGCGCGCGGAAGAGCGGCTTGGTGACGGTGGCGCGCCGGCGCGCCGCGTAGAAGGACAGCGGCACGGTGACGCAGAACACGAGCAGCAGCTTCGGGGAGATGGCGACCATGAACCCCAGCGAGCCTACGACGGTCACGACCGTGGAGAGGATTTGCACGATGTCGTTGGAAAGCGAGGTGTTCACCGTGTCCACGTCGTAGGAGATGCGGCTGATGATGTCGCCGGAGGGGTTGCGGTCATAGAAGCCGACGGGCAGGCGCATCAGCCGGTCGAACGCCTGCTCGCGCATGCGGTAGACGACGCCGCGGCTGATGTGGATCATCAGCAGGGAGAGCAGGTAGGAAAGCAGCGCGCTGCCCGCGTAGCATGCGAGCATCAGCGCGCACTTCCGGGCGATCACGTTCCAGGCGATGCCGCCCGGCGCGCCGATGGCGTCGATGGCCTCGCCCGCCAGGCTCGGTCCGACCAGGCCCAGCAGGTTGCCCGCCAGCGTGAGGCCCAGCGCCAGCACGAACAGCGCGCGCTCGTGCAGCATCGTCTGGAACAGGCGCAGGATCGTGCCCTTCGCGTTGCGGGGCTTGCGGGCGCTCTGCGCGCCGGAGGTGTTGTTGCTCTTGTTCATTGCGCCAGCCCTCCCATCTGCGAAGCGTACAGCTCCTGATACAGCTCACACGTTTTGAGCAGCGTCTCGTGCGTGCCGCGCGCGATGACGCGCCCGCCGCTGAGCACGAGGATCAGGTCCGCGTGGGCGACGGAGGAGATGCGCTGGGCGACGAGCACCTTTGTGGTGTCCGCATAGCCTTCACGCAGGGCTGCGCGCAGGGCCGCGTCCGTGCGGTAGTCGAGTGCGCTGGAGGCGTCGTCCAGCACCAGGATGTCCGGGTGCCCGCACAGGGCGCGCGCGATCATCACGCGCTGCTTCTGGCCGCCGGAGAGGTTGTTGCCGCGCACGTTCAGCGCGGACTCGAAGCCCTGCTTGTCGCCGACGACGAAGCTGTATGCCTGCGCGTCGCGCGCGGCCTGCATGACCTGCTCGTCGGTGAGCGCGCGGCCCAGGCGGATGTTCTCGGCGATGGTGTCCTCAAAGAGCGTATCCGACTGGAACGTGACGCCGAAGTGCGCGCGCAGCGCGGCGTTGTCCATCGTGCGCACGTCCTGCCCGAACAGGCGGACCGTGCCCGCGTCCGGGTCATAAAAGCGCATCAGCAGGCGGATGAGCGTCGATTTGCCGGAGCCGGTTTCGCCGAGGATGCCCAGCGTCTGCCCGCGGCGCAGCGTGAAGTCGATGTCGGTGAGCGTCTCCTCGCCGCTCTTGCCGTAGCGGAAGGTGACGTGCTCAAAGGCGATGGCGGGGGGCTCTTCGCCCTGCGGCAGCGCCTCCCGCACGCAGGCGGGCAGGGCCTGTGTCATGTCCTGCGGCATGTCGATGATCGCCATCACGCGGTCGGCGGAGGCCGCGGCGCGCGAGAAGACGACGAACATCTTGGAGATGTTGACTACGGCGTTCAGGATGATCGTGAAGTAGGTCATGAACGCGAGGATGCGGCCGACCTCGCACGCGCCCATGGCCACGCGCGCCGCGCCCGCGACGATGACGGCGACCTGCGCGCTGTTGAGAATGAGCCCGGTCAGCGGGCCGACGCGGGCCATCATGCCGCTGGCCTTCTTCTCGTTGCGGATGACCTCGCGGGAGACGTCGTCAAAGCGCGCGCGCTCCACGTCCGTCTTGGAGAGCGCCTTGATTACGCGGATGCCCGCGGCGTCCTCGCGCACCAGGCGCACGAGCTTGTCGCTGGCGTCCTGCACATGGTGGTACAGCGGGATGCTGACCTTCGAGATATGCACGGTGATCCATGTGATGAACGGCAGCGTCGCCACGAGGATGAGCGTGAGCACGGGGTCGAGCGTCAGCGTGATGAGGATGCCGCCGATGGTCAGGATCGGCGCGCGCACGCCCAGCCGCTGCACGCGGCCGAGCATGTTGTTGATGTTGTAGGTGTCGGTCGTCAGGCGGGAGATGAGCGAGGGCTTGGTCACCTCGTCCGTCTGCGCGGCGGAGAGGTGCACGATGCGCTCGAAGAGGTCGTGGCGGATGGTGCGCGTGGTGTCGCGCGAGACGGCGCTGGCCATGCGGTTGGCGACCACGTTCATCGTGAACGCGCCGATGGCGCACACGATCATCAGCAGGCCGTAGAGGTAGATCATCCGCTTGTCCCCGGTGGGGATGACGCTATCGATGATGAACGCGAGAATCCACGGCAGGAACAGGTCCATGATTGTGCCGAAGAACTTGATGGCAAACCCCAGCGCCATGCGCGCGTAATAGGGGCGCAGGTAGTATGTCAGTACCTTCTTCATGTGAGCCTCCCCAGGGACGGAAAATGCAGACCGTTTTCAAAAACTCATTATACCACAAAACCGGCGGGTTGGTAAGGAAAAAGATCATTTGCCTGCATATCCGCGCTGTGATACAATAGGAACGGACGAAATGGGGAGGTGCGCGCGATGAGCGGGAGGACGGATCGGCTGCTTGCGCTGTGCCGCGATGCGGCGGCGCAGGGACGGCTGGTGATCACCGGGCACGACGGGGCGGATGCGGACGCGGCGCTCTCCTGCGTGCTGATGCGGGAGCTGCTCGCGCGCGCGGGCATCCCGGCGCAGATCGTGCTGACGGCGCCGGACGATCAGGCAAGACGCGTGCTCGCGCGCTTTGGCGAGGACGCGGAGGTGCTCTGTGGAGAGATCCGGAGGACGGACGCGCTGGTGCTGTGCGACCACCACCGGCCGGAGCATGCGGGGCAGGTCGTCGCCTGCGTCGATCATCACCCGACGGACTATCCGCCGGATTATCCCTATGTGCAGATTGAGCCCGCGGGCGCATGCACGGTCATGGTGCTGCGGCTGCTGGAGGAGGCGGGCTTCGCGTCCGGCGCGCGCTGCACGGCGATGGCGGTGGCAGCGCTGTACATCGACACGGTCGCCCTGCGCAGCGCGAAGCTGCCGCCCGGGGAGGGCGCCTGGGCGCGGGAGACGGCGGAGCGGCTTGGCATGGACACCGCCTGGCTGACGCGCGAGGGCCTGCACCTGCAGGACATGAGCCTGCCCGCATCGGAGCTGGCGCGCATGGGCGAAAAGCGCTACGACTTCGGCGGGCGCACCGTGATCTCCACCTGTGTGCAGACGGATGCGATGACGGAGGAAAAGCGCGCGGCCATCCTCGCCGAGGTGCGCGCGGCGCTTGATGCCAGCGGGGCGGCGCTGTGGGTGTTTCTGCACCACGACCCGGTCGCAGGATTCACGGATGAAGTCGACCTCTGGCCGGACGGGCGCATGGAGACGGTGCATTATGATTTTGTGGCCTCGCGCGGGAAGAACGTGATGCCGCGCGTGGAGCGGATGATGAGGGGGAGGAACAATGGCACAGCTGCCGGCGGCGCTGCAGAGCGCGATTGACGAGATGACGGGCGCCTGCGAGCGGGCGGCTCTGGCGCGCGACGCGCAGGCGATCAGCGAGGGCTACCGGCTGCGCACGGGCCGGGGCGAGCGGCTGCTCACGCGGGAGAGCGAGGCGGCGGCCTATGCGGCGGCGCGCATGCCCGCGACGTACGCAGCGGCGCACGCGGCGCTGAGCGAAGCGCTCCTTTCGGCGGGCATTGCGCCCCGGACGCTGCTCGACTGCGGCGCGGGCACGGGGGCTGTCAGCTGGGCGGCGGATGACCTGCTGGCGCTGACGGCCGTCACCTGCCTGGAGCGGGAGGACGCGATGCGTGCGGCCGGCCAGCGGCTGGTGCGCGCGGGGAGCGACACACTGCGCGCGGCCCGGTGGGAGACGTGCGACCTGACGCAGGACGCGCCGCTGCCTACGGCGGAGCTGGTCTGCGAGGGCTACATGCTCGGCGAGCTGCCGGAGACGATGCGCCTGCCCGCGGCGGCGCGGCTGTGGGACGCAGCGGAGCAGCTGGCCGTGTTCATCGAGCCGGGCACGCCGCAGGGCTTTGCGAACCTGCGCGCAGTGCGGGACATGCTGCTCGCACGCGGCGCGCACATCGCCGCGCCCTGCCCGGCGGGGGCAGGAGCCTGCCCGATGACCGGGGAGGACTGGTGCCACTTCGCCGTGCGCGTGCAGCGCACGCAGCTGCACCGGGCGCTCAAGGGCGGCGACGCGCCCTACGAGGACGAGAAGTTCTGCTATCTGGCGGCGATGCGCGGGGAGCCGGAGAACGCCTGTATGTCGCGCGTGCTGCGCCATCCGCAGATTGCGCCGGGGCGAATCGGCGTGACGGTCTGCGAGGGCGGGGCGATTGCGGAGCGGACGTTCACGAAGAAGGACACGCAGTGGAAGCAGGTCAGGAAGATTGCGGCGGGGGATAGAATAGAATGAAAAGGAAGGGCCAAGGGGTTTTCGTGGACTGTTCCCCGAGCAGCAGACACGAAAATAAGGGGCTGTCGTAGAATTTCA
>CAMENN010000141.1 GCA_945928315.1 uncultured Clostridia bacterium | reverse complement strand
CGCTGCGCACAGCCTGCACAATGCGCTTGTATCCGGCGTTGTTCACCACGCTCTTTCCGAACTCGTTGCGGAAGGGCAGTCGCTTGCCAGCTACGTTCAGCACACAGACCTCTCCGGGCGCGAAGCTGCGCAGGCTGGCGCTCTTGCCGCTGCCGCTCTCGCCCATGATCATCACAATGCTGGCCATGGGCGTCCCTGAAAAATACATCGTCGAGGACATGGGGCATTCGACGTTCGACATGGTTCGAAACGTCTACGGCCACACTATCCAGAAGAAGCAGACTCTCATCAATCAGGCCATGGCCACGCATACGGAATGCATCCTTTCCGGAAAGGAAATCAACTATAACGATGCTGAAAAATTGACCCGATAATTGACACGCAATTCGTTTTTTCTATGTATTGTTTGTTTTTACATCATAAAATTATGGATTCGACCCCCGCTGTCAGCACCAGAGGAAAAACCCCCGGATACACCCTGTATCCGGGGGATTTTTTGCGGGATCAGAAAAACCGCAGGAACCTCATGGCTCCTGCGGCTTTGATGAATCCCGGAATTACAGCCTGGCCATCGCAGCGTCGAGACGCTTCATCGTCTCGTCCTTGCCCAGCAGGTAGGCCATCTCGAACGCGCCGCCCGGCGTGGCCGCGCGGCCGGTGATCGCGATGCGCAGCGGCCAGAGCACGGTGGCATTCTTCATGCCCGTCTGCGGGATGGCGGCCATCACGGTGTCGTGCAGATTCGCCTCCGTCCAGTCGGCGATGCCCTCGAGGATCGGACGCACGAATTCGAGCGCGGTTTTGCTCGTCTCCGGGGTGGACTTGCTCTTCTTGTTGGTGAAGAGCGCCATGTCCAGCTCCGGCATCTCAGCCAAGAAATCGACCATGCCCGGCAGCTGGCTGAAGACCTCCGTGCGGGCCTGCGTCAGCTCGCAGATGCGCTTGAAATCGAATCTGGCGGGATCGAGCACCCTGGCAAGCCACGGCGTGGCCTTCTCCTCAAACTGTTCGGGGGTGAGCTTGCGGATGTACTCCGCGTTGAACCACTTCATCTTGCCGTAGTCAAAGAAGGACGGGCTCTTGGACAGACCCTCGAGATCAAAAATTCCCTCCAGCTCCTTGAGCGTGTAGAACTCGCGCTCGCCGCGCGGGCTCCAGCCGAGCAGCACAAGATAGTTGATGATCGCCTCGACCAGATAGCCCTCCGCCAACAGGTCCTCAAAGGAGGGGTCGCCCTGGCTCTTGGACATCTTGCGCTTGACGATCGCCTTCTTCGGCTCGCCGTTCTCATCGAGCACGACGTTGCCCTTCTCGTCGGTTTCCATCGTGTACACGCCGGTCTTCTTGTCGCGCAGCGTGCCCTCCACCATGACCGGGGTCAGGTGAACGTACAGCGGCGGCGTCCAGCCGAAGGCCTCGTAGAGCAGGTTGTACTTGGGTGCGGAGGAGAGGTACTCGTTGCCGCGCATGACGTGGGTGATGCCCATCAGGTGATCGTCGATGACGTTGGCGAAGTTGTAGGTCGGCAGGCCGTCCGCCTTGATGAGCACGTTGTCATCCAGCGTGTCGCAGTCCACCTCGACGTGGCCGTAGATGACGTCGTCAAAGCTCGCCTTGCCCTCGGTGGGGATGTTCTGGCGGATGACGTAGGGCTCGCCCGCAGCGATGCGCGCCTCGACCTCCTCCTTGCTCAGGTGCAGGCAATGCTTGTCGTACTTGAAGGTCTCGCCCTTGGCTTCTGCCCTGGCGCGCTCCTCATCCAGACGCTCCTTGGTGCAGAAGCAGTAGTAGGCGCCGCCCTTTTCGACCAGCTCCTTCGCGTAGGGCAGGTACAGGTTCTTGCGCTCGGACTGGATATACGGACCGCAGGGGCCGCCGACGTCCGGGCCTTCGTCATGGGTCAGACCGGCGGTCTTGAGGGAATTGTAAATGACGTCAACGGCGCCCTCTACCTCGCGCTCCTGATCGGTATCCTCGATGCGCAGGATGAACTTGCCGCCGTTGCGGCGGGCCCAGAGATAGGTATACAGCGCGGTGCGCAGGTTGCCCAGATGCATATAGCCGGTCGGGCTGGGCGCAAAGCGCGTGCGGACTTCGGTAGGCATGAATATCGTCTCTCTTTCCTCTTTCAATCGATCGGGATGAAGGCGGATCACTCCACCTTAAAGCTGTCCTTGAGGATGACCACGCGGTTGAACACCGCCAGCTCGTCGGTGGAGTCCTTGTCCTTGCAGAAGTAGGCGGTGCGCAGGAACTGGAAGCTGTCGCCGACCTTCGCGCCGGAGAGCCACGGCTCGCCGTAGCCGTGCACGACCGTGAGGGAATTCGGGTTGACCTGGCGCAGGAAGTCATCGCCCGTGGCGGCGTCCTCGCCCTCCTCGTCCTCGCCCGCCTCGGCAGGGGCTTCTTCGGCCTTCTCGTCAAGAATCAGCACGTCGTACAGGCGCGCTTCGAACGGCACGTTCTGCTCCGCGCTGACCCAGTGGATGGTGCCCTTGACCTTGCGGTCCGCGCCCTCGGAGCCGGACTTGCTGGTCGGATCGACGGTGCAGTAGATGCAGGTCACATTGCCATTCTCATCGACGTCGTAGCGCTCGCACTTGATGATGTACGCACCCTTGAGGCGAACCTCGCCGTCGGGCTTGAGGCGGAAATACTTCTTCGGCGCGTCGATCATGAAGTCCTCGCGCTCGATGTAGATCTCGCGGGTCAGCGGAATCTGATGCGTGCCCATCTCCGGCTTCTTCGGGTGGTTCTCGATCTCGCACAGCTCGACCGTGCCCTCTGGAATGTTGGTGAGCACGACCTTCACCGGATCGAGCACCGCCATCGCGCGCGGGGCGACCTCGTTCAGGTCGTTGCGCACGCAGTACTCGAGCAGGCGGTGATCGACGGTGGAATCGGCCTTCGACACGCCGATGCGGTCGATGAAATCTCGCACGGCGGCGGAGGTGTAGCCGCGGCGTCGCATGCCGGCCAGCGTGGGCATGCGCGGATCGTCCCAGCCCGCGACGTGGCCCTCCTCCACGAGCTTGCGCAGCTTGCGCTTGCTCATGACGGTGTTGGTCAGGTTCAGGCGGGCGAACTCGATCTGACGCGGCTTCTGCTCAAAGCCGCAGACGTTCACGACCCAGTCGTAGAGCGGGCGGTGAATCTCGTACTCCAGCGAGCACAGGGAGTGCGTGACGCCCTCGAGCGCGTCGCCGATGGGGTGCGCAAAGTCGTACATCGGGTAGATGCACCACTTGTCGCCCGTGCGGTGATGCGTGGCGTACTTGATGCGGTAGATGGTGGGATCGCGCAGGTTGATGTTCGGGGAGGCCATGTCGATCTTCGCGCGCAGCACGCGGGAGCCCTCCGGGAACTCGCCGTTCTTCATGCGCAGGAAGAGGTCCATGTTCTCCTCGGGCGTGCGGTCGCGGTAGGGGGAGTTTTTGCCCGGCTCCTTGAGCGTGCCGCGGTAGGCGCGGATCTCCTCCTTCGAGAGGTCGTCCACATACGCGAGGCCGCGGCGGATAAGGTCGAGCGCGAACTCGTAGATCTGGTCGTACTGCTCGGAGGCGTAGTAGACGTTGCCGTACTGGAAGCCGAGCCAGTGGATGTCGTCCTTGATGGCCTCGACGAATTCTTCCTTTTCCTTGGTGGGGTTGGTGTCGTCAAAGCGCAGGTTGCACACGCCGCCGAACTTTTCGGCCGTGGCAAAATCAACGGTGAGCGCCTTGACATGGCCGATGTGCAGGTAGCCGTTGGGCTCGGGCGGAAAGCGCGTCTGCACGCGGCCGCCGTTCTTTCCCTCGGCAAGATCGGCCTTGATGGCCTCCCAGATAAAGTTGGTCTTTTCTTTGATTTCTTCAGCCATGGAAATCCCTCCTCCGGCACACCGGCTTGGCCAGCGTCCATAATGGAATAGTATACTATACCGGTGGGGCAGAAGCAAGTCCTGCGAAAAAATATTGTCCATGCATGGATAAATCCGGCGCGCGGGTTTTGGGCAGATGGGAAAAACTTCGCGCGGCGGACGCGAAATTGCAAAAAATTCGGCAAAGGTGTTCCTTTTTCGCATGCATATGTGCTATAATGAATCGGTTGCTTGATGGAGCTTTTCAAAACCAATTTCCAAGATAAGGGGGAACCCACAAATGCAGTATTCCAAAGAAGTGGAAGAAATGGTCTGCGTCGCCAAGGGACCCAACCACGGCCCCGCGCCCATCCCTGAGGAGGGCAAGTGGATTCAGGCGAAGGAAATCAAGGACATTTCCGGCTACACCCATGGTGTGGGCTGGTGTGCGCCGCAGCAGGGTGCCTGCAAGCTGTCCCTGAACGTCAAGAACGGCGTCATCGAGGAAGCGCTGGTGGAGACCATCGGCTGCTCCGGCATGACCCATTCCGCGGCGATGGCTTCCGAAATCCTTCCGGGCAAGACCATCCTGGAGGCGCTCAACACCGACCTGGTGTGCGACGCCATCAACACCGCCATGCGCGAGCTGTTCCTTCAGATCGTCTATGGCCGCACCCAGTCTGCGTTCTCCGACGACGGTCTGCGCATCGGCGCGGGCCTGGAGGATCTGGGCAAGGGCCTGCGCTCCATGGTCGGCACCATGTACGGCACCAAGGCCAAGGGCACCCGTTACCTCGAGATGACCGAGGGCTATGTGCTCAAGATGGCGCTTGACAAGGACGATCAGGTCTGCGGCTATCAGTTCCTCTCCCTGGGCAAGATGATGGACGCCATCAAGAAGGGCATGTCCCCGAACGAGGCCTACGAGAAGAACATCGGCACCTACGGCCGCTTCAAGGCGGAGGACGGCGCCGTCAAGTGGATTGATCCGCGTACTGACAAGTAAGAAGGAGGCGTACGGAAATGGCTCTGTTTGAAAACTACGAAGGTCGTATGCCCCAGCTCCAGCCCGTTCTGGAGAAGTACGGCTTCAAGGACTTTGACGACGTCAAGGCCTTCAACAATTCGAAGGGTGTGGACGCCTACTCCATCGTGGAGAGCACCCAGCCCATCTGCTTTGAGAACGCCAAGTGGGCTTACGAGCTGGGCGCGGCCATCGCCATGAAGAAGGGCGTGACCACCGCTGCCGACGCCGCCCGCTGCATCGGCGAGGGCCTGCAGGCCTTCTGTATCCCGGGCTCCGTCGCGGACCAGCGCCAGGTCGGCATCGGCCACGGCAACCTGGGCGCGATGCTGCTGGACGAGCAGACCGAGTGCTTCGCCTTCCTGGCGGGCCATGAGTCCTTCGCCGCCGCCGAGGGCGCCATCAAGATCGCGCTGAACGCGAACAAGGTGCGCACCAAGCCGCTGCGCGTCATCCTCAACGGCCTGGGCAAGGACGCTGCGATGATCATCAGCCGCATCAACGGCTTCACCTATGTGCAGACCAAGTACGACTACCTCTCCGCCGACGTGAAGGAAGACCACGCGCTGTCCATCGTCAACGAGACCGCGTACTCCACCGGCGACCGCGCGAAGGTTCGCTGCTACGGCGCGGACGACGTTCGCGAGGGCGTGGCCATCATGTGGCATGAGGGCGCGGACGTGTCCATCACCGGCAACTCCACCAACCCGACCCGCTTCCAGCATCCGGTCGCCGGCACCTACAAGAAGGAGCGCATCGAGGCTGGCAAGAAGTACTTCTCCGTCGCTTCCGGCGGCGGCACCGGCCGTACCCTGCATCCGGACAACATGGCTGCGGGCCCGGCTTCCTACGGCATGACCGATACCCTCGGCCGCATGCATTCCGACGCGCAGTTCGCGGGCAGCTCTTCCGTCCCGGCGCACGTCGAGATGATGGGCTTCCTGGGCATGGGCAACAACCCCATGGTCGGCGCGACCGTGGCTGTGGCTGTTGCGGTACAGCAGGCGATGAACAAGTAAACCGGCATGATGCCGGCTGCATTACCGACCAAGTGATGTAAGTCCTGCTGCTTTGTGGTCGAGTCCGAAGCCTTGCAAAAGGACTTACAGAGCAAAAAACGCATAAAGACCGGGCGTACCGCTCCGAAATCCTCGGAGGCGGGACGCCCGGTTTTGTTTTTGGCGGAAAACAGTGTGCCTTTATACTGTTTCTCGTCTGAATTCCTGCTTCACGGACAGCACCCGTCTCAATCGCAGGTTGCTGCGCAGCCTGCTCTGAGACTGCGTTTTCTCTTGGATTTTGGGGCTGCCGCCCAAACCTGCTCAGGGGCGCCGCCCCTGAACCCCGCAAGGGGCAGTGCCCCTTGACCCCGCTACGCTTCGCGCTGCATAAAGCATTTAGAAGCAAAA
>CAMENN010000140.1 GCA_945928315.1 uncultured Clostridia bacterium | reverse complement strand
AATTGCATATGCGGTAGTGCTGGAATTGGCAGACAGGCACGTTTGAGGGGCGTGTGTTGTATGACGTATGGGTTCAAGTCCCATCTACCGCACCAAACGGGAAATTGGGAAGATCTCAGTTTCCCGTTTTTTCATGTATTGCGTGCTTTTTCGTTCTGACGCATGAACTCCTTTCCGGATACATCATGCCGGAATACCCCCGCAAACGCCCCGGAAACACCCCACATGCAACACAGATGCAACAGCACTCCCGCGGTCGCAGCAGAGAAAAGGAGCGATTTTCACGATGAATCGGGCAAAGAAACTGCAGATAACCGGCTTCACAGCCTTCTTCCTCAGCGGCATATGCGCCATCTCCAGCAGCGTCATCGTCAGCGTGCTGCAGGAGACGTACGGCTTCTCCTTCGGCACCACCGGCACGCTGCTCTCCGCCATGAGCATCGGCAACATGGTCGCTTCGTTCGCAGCGGGCCTGCTGCCCTCGAAAATCGGCACGCGCAACACCGTCGCGCTGCTGTGCTTCGGCTATTTCCTCGGCTATCTGATGATGACCGCCTCCGGCGTCGCGGCGTTCCTGATGCTCGCGTTCTTCATCGTCGGCCTCGCCAAGGGCTGCACGATCAACACCTGCACCGTCATGGTCGGCGACAACAGCCCCGACCGCACCCGCGGCATGAACATCATGCACGCCTGCTATGCCTGCGGCGCGCTGATCTGCCCGTTCCTCATCTCCGTGCTGCTCGTGCGCGGCGCGAAGCTGCCGCTCATCGCCATCGCCTTGCTGGGCCTCGTGCTCTGGGCGGTGCTCCTGAGCGCCGGGCTGCCGGGCCGCGCCGCGGAGCGCGCGAACAAGCAGTCCGTCCCGCTCGACTTCCTGCGCAGCAAAAAGTTCTGGCTGCTGACCGCGCTGGTCTTCTGCCAGAACGCTGCGGAGACGAGCGTCACCGGCTGGCTGGTCACCTACTTCAGGAACCAGCAGATCCTCAGCGGCACGCTGAGCACCTACACCGTCACGATCATGTGGGGCGCGACGCTCATCGCGCGCCTGCTCATTGCCTTCGTCTTCCCGATCAAGGATACGTTCAAGGCGCTGGCCGGCATGGGCCTGCTGTGCACGATCCTCTACGGCGCGATGGTCTTCTCCGCGACGCCCGTGATGGCGGTCGTGCTGCTCTTCGCGTTCGCCTTCGCGATGGCGGGCGTCAACCCCGTCGCCATCGCCGGCACGGGCCGGATCATGAACGCGACGAGCATGGGCGTGCTGCTGCCCATCTCCAGCCTCGGCGCGATTATCATGCCGTGGATCATCGGCATGGTTGCCGACAGCATCGGCCTGCGCGCGGGCATGTTCTGTAACCTCGTGCCCTGCGCGGGCATTCTGGTGCTCAGCCTGATCATCCGCCGCATGGAGGCCAACCGATGAGCGCCGCGGAGCGCACCGTCCTGCTGGCGGGCTACGGCTGGTTCGCCGGGATTCCGCAGGGCGAGACGAACAACGCCGAGCTGATCGCCCGCGCGCTCGACGGCACGGTTCTCTCCGCCGGGGGCGTGCGCGGCCGCGTGCACGGACTCGTCGTCCCGGTGACGTGGGCGGGCGCGTTCCCGCCGGTGGAGGCGGCCATCGCCGTGCTCCGGCCGGACGTCGTTCTGGCGCTGGGCACCGACGCGCGCGCCGCAGCGATGCGTCCCGAGCCGTTCGGCGTCAACTGGCAGCGCGGCCGCGACGCCGATCCGGACGATCCCGCCCGCGAGGCGGTCATGGACGGCCCGGCGACCCCGGGCGGCCCGGACGCGCTGCGCGGCACGCTGCCCTATGAGGCGATGGTGCGCGCGATGCTCCGCGCGGGGATTCCTGCCCGGCTGGGCGCGCTGACGCCCGCGGAGGAGGGCGCGCCGCTGCCCGTGCGCTGCACGGCGGGGATGTATCTGTGCAATACGATGACCTACCGTCTGGCGGAACTCTCTGCGAGGACCGGCCTGCGCGCGGGCTTCATGCACGTGCCGACGCAGCCGGCCTACGCCGCGGCGAGGCGCCTGCGGGAGATGGAGGCGGCGGGAGAAGCGGAGCGCAAAGCGCTGCTGGAGGAGCCGCTGCCGCCGAGCATGGCGCTGGAGCTGATGATCGCCGGGACAAGGGCAGCCATCGGGGCCTGCCTGGAAGAATCTTAAAACCGCGCGAAGCGAGGAAGGGTCAAGGGGTGATACCCCTTGCGGGGTCCAGGGGCAGAGCCCCGGGCAGGGTATGGGGCAGCCGCCCCAGCGTTCCCCCCATCGCGAAGCGATCAAAGAAAAAAGCAGTCAGGGAGCGAAGCGTTACCTGACGGTCGGGGTTGCGCTCTCCCCTTCTGAGGCGCAAGGCCGCGCCGTCATCCCCGTTACGGCCCCATTCTTCCTGCACAGATGCTGAAAACCCATATATAAAGGGCAAGCCGTAGGTTCGAGCGGCTTGCCCTGTTTGATTATTCTGTTGTTGCCGCGCGAAATGCGGCGGCTTCAAGCGGCCTTGGCGCGGGCAAAATTGTCGCCTTCGGCTCCTCTTTGCCCTGCGTTTTGTGCTTCGCATGGGGACGTTGGGGCTGCTGCCCCAAACCCTGCCTGAGGGATATTATCCCTCAGGCTCCCTTCTCCGCTTCGCGCGGTTTGAAGCGGCTTTAGTCCAGCTCCTCATACGACACCACGCGGCTATGGGTGTCATACTCGCTGCGGTCGAGGCGCCGGCTGAGCGTCTCCACCTCGCCGTTCTGGTTGTCATACGGGTCGCGGCGCAGGAAGCGGCGCGGCGGCGTGAACGCCTGCTGGAAGCCCACGCACAGCGGCAGACGCCACGGCTCCAGATTGCCAAAGTAGAAGTCGCGGCGCTCCTCGCTGCCCGCGCGGAAGGCCGAGCCGCCGAACGAGCAGTCCGCATACAGCCAGCCGTACGGCGCGATGTAGAACATCGCCCAGTCATGATTGCCCGCCTCGCGCGGCGTCGTGTACAGACCCGCCTGCCAGCGCGCCGGAATGCCCGCGCAGCGGCACAGCGTGATGAAGGAAACCGCCTGCACGCCGCAGTCGCCGCGCAGCCCCGTGAGGAAGTACTCCGGGATGTTGGTCACGGTCATGTACAGCGGCATGAAGCGGTACACCGCCTGCGTCGTGATGAAGTCGTAGATGCGGCGCGCCTTGAGCAGCGGATTGCGCTCCGTGCCGACGATTTCCTTCGTCAGCGCGCGGATGTACGGCGTAAAGACGATGTGCGGGGCCTCCTCGCCGGTGTCGAAGTCGGGCTGCAGGTTGCTCACCGCCGCCGGGTCGGGCTTCATGTACGGCGCGTCGATCTCGTAGGCCAGCTCCGCGCTCACGGTCATGCCCGGCTGATAGGGCAGCTCGAAATACGCGGTGCGGTGCGGCTCCTCCGGGTCCGCGATGAACGCGGGCTTGTGCGAGCTGGAGAGCAGCTCCGCAGAGACGACCTGCGCACCGACGACCGGCAGCGGCAGATGAATGTGCAGCGTCTCGCCGGGCGTGAGGCGCGTGCTGTCGACGGTCATCTCTTCATGCAGCACGAAGCGCGCGTGGGCGTGGCCCTTGCGCTTCATGCGGGTGATCATCGCGTCCAGCTCGGCGCGCTCCGCCAGCGACGCGGCAATAGACGTCTGATCGATGGCGCGCTGGGCGAACTCCGGCCGGGTCTTGAGCAGGTTGCTCAGGCAGTTGTCCCGGAAGCGGACCTCGCCCTCGACATAGCGCCAGTCGAGCGTGCCGTCGTCGCACAGGGCTTCCAGCTCCTCGGGCATGAAGTCGCGGACGGCGCCCTGCAGCTGCGCGAGCAGCGCGCTGCGGGTCAGCGGATAGGACGCGGGGATCTCCCGCGCGATGGCCAGCTGGAAGGTGAGGCGCTTCTTGAGCGTCTCCGGGGTGCGGGAATCGGCAAGGCGCGCCGCGATGACGCGCTCCATGCGCGAAAACTCGCCGGCCTCGAACAGACGCTGCACGTCGGGCGGCAACGGATAGCGCAGATAGGAAAGATCGATCAGCATATGCAATCTCCTTCTTTTCAGGCGGGTGTTTTTGTATCCTTATTGTAAGCCGTCCGGGCGATTCTGTCAACAAATCGGCGCACAGACGGCAGGATTCAAAAGACCGCCCGCGCCTGCCTTGACAGACGCGGGCAAATGGCGTACAATGTAGGCAGGTAGGGTGCTTCCTACGAGGTGATTACCACCGAAACGGCTGGGTAATTATTTCCCGAACCGCCAGCAGGTCGCAACTGCGTGGCGGTTTTTTTATCGTCTGCTTTGATGCCCAATCGCGTATGCGCTGAGCACCAGACCGGCGACTGCCAAGAGCGTGTTGAGCAATTCAACGTTACTCATCAGCATCACCTCCTCCGCCTTTGTACGCCATCGCGGAGGAACCGCTCCGTAGACCTGCCTGCCTACACTGTCATTGTATCAAAGTTGCTCTGAAATAGCAAGAGAAAGACCGCCCGCGCCTGCCTTGACAGACGCGGGCAAATGGCGTACAATGTAGGCAGGAAGGTTGCAGTGCCTTCAGCGGTTTCCCCCGCTGGGAGAACCTGTGTCCGCCGTGCAGGTCTGAAGCTACACGGCGGCTTTCTTATTTATCCTTCTTGAGCAAGACAACTACAAGGGATAAAATCATGAGAAACACTGAGATCATCTCAAAATCGCTCATGAACCTCACCTCGCTCTCTTGTACGCTTTTGCGAGGTGACCGCCGTAAGCCCTTCCTGCCTACACAACAAGTATAGCATGTCTTCCGCCATCGCACAAGCCTCGCAAAGCTCCCGCCGTGCGCTGTCATTTTCGGACTTGACATTCTGTCACAAACCCGCTACAATAATCTACAAATCGCACATGGCTTTGAAAAAGGCAATGAAGGAACAAAGACGCTTTTTCTGTCGTCAGAGAGCCGGCGGGCGGTGCGAGCCGGCGACGGGGAAGCGGGATGACTCACTCCGGAGCTGCCCGCGTGATGAGCGCGGGACGAGCGCGCCGCGTTAAGGCAGAGAGGGCCGCTTTGTGTGCGCTGCGTGCGCCGGAGCGGCTGAATCAGGGTGGTACAGTGTGGCTTGTCGCCTCGCCCCTGCGAAAAGCAGGTGTGCGAGGCGTTTTCTTTACTTCATTTCAGGAGGAATCGAGCGTATGGGAATGACCATGACCCAAAAGATTCTCGCGCGGGCGGCCGGCGTCGCAAGCTGCCGTGCGGGCGAGCTGCTCATGTGCAGGCTGGACCTTGTGCTGGGCAACGACATCACCGCGCCCGTGGCGATCAACGAGTTCGTCAAAATGGGCACCACGAAGGTCTTTGATCCCGCGAAGATCGCGCTGATCCCGGACCACTTCGTGCCCAACAAGGACATCAAGTCCGCCACGATGGCCAAGCAGATGCGCGATTTCGCGCGCGCACAGCAGATCGTCCATTACTATGAGGTCGGCCGCGTGGGCATCGAGCATGCGCTGCTGCCCGAGCAGGGTCTCGTCGCTCCGGGCGAGGTCATCATCGGCGCGGACAGCCACACCTGCACCTACGGCGCGGTCGGCGCGTTCTCCACGGGCGTCGGCTCCACGGACATGGCCGTCGGCATGGCGACCGGCGAGTGCTGGTTCAAGGTACCGGAGGCCGTCAAGGTCGTGCTCAAGGGCAAGATGAAGCCCTGGGTCAGCGGCAAGGACGTCATCCTCCACCTCATCGGCGAGATCGGCGTGGACGGCGCGCTGTACCAGTCGCTCGAGTTCACCGGCGACGGCGTCGCCAGCATCAGCATGGACGGCCGTCTCACGATCGCCAACATGGCCATCGAGGCGGGCGCCAAGAACGGCATCTTCCCGGTGGACGACGTCTGCCGCGCGTACCTCGCCGAGCGCGTCACGCGCCCCTACACCGCCTTCGAGCCGGACGAGGACGCCGAGTACGCGAAGGTCGTCGAGATCGACCTCGACCAGCTCGACCTCACCGTCGCCCTCCCGCACCTGCCGGAGAACACGAAGCCCGCACGCGAATGCACCGATCTGGCGATCGACCAGGTCGTCATCGGCAGCTGCACCAACGGCCGCATCAGCGACATGCGCGTCGCCGCGCAGATCCTCCGCGGCCACAAGGTCAGCGACCGCGTGCGCTGCATCGTGATCCCGGGCACGCAGCAGGTCGTCAAGGACTGCCTGGCCGAGGGCCTGGTGGACGTGTTCATCGACGCGGGCGCCATCTTCACGATGCCCACCTGCGGCCCGTGTCTGGGCGGCTTCTGCGGCGTGCTGGCCGACGGCGAGCGCGC
>CAMENN010000139.1 GCA_945928315.1 uncultured Clostridia bacterium | reverse complement strand
TGGCGCTCTCCTTTTGAGGTGTTCTTCGGTGTTGCACTTGCTTGACAATCTACCTTAGCCCCTTGACCCTTCTTTGCTTCGCGCGGCTTCAAGCAGCTATTCTTTTATTCCCTCTCCGTCGTCATCAGCAGCTCGAGCATCCGCGCGCAGCGGTCCATGCTCTCCACGGCGATATGCTCAAACCTTCCGTGGAACGCAGCGCCGCCCGTGCACAGGTTCGGCGTCGGCAGGCCCATGTAGGAGAGCCGGCAGCCGTCCGTGCCGCCGCGCACCGGCTCTGTGTAGGGCGCCATGCCCGCTTGCTTCGCCGCGTTCTTCGCGTGCTCGATCAGCTCCATGTGGTCCGCGAGCTTTTCCGCCATGTTGTAGTAGCTGTCCTTGATCGCCACGGACACCACCGGCTTGCCGTAGCGCTCGTTGATCGTCTTCTCCGCGTGGCGCAGCATCTGTTTGCGCAGCTCGAACGCCGCGCGCGCGTGGTCGCGCACGATGTAGTGCAGCTCGGCGTGCTCCACGTCGCCCTGCATCGCGCACAGGTGGAAGAAGCCCTCGTAGCCCTCGGTCATGCGCGGAATGTCGGCGGCGGGCAGCAGCGCGTTGAACTCCATCGCCACGAGCGCCGCGTTGATCATCGTATCCTTCGAGGAGCCGGGGTGCACGGAGAGGCCGGTCACGGTCACGTCCGCCGAGCAGGCGTTGAACGTCTCGTAGGCGATTTCGCCTTCTTCGCCGCCGTCGACGGTATAGGCGGCCGCCGCACCGAACTTCGCGACGTCGAAGTGGTCGACGCCCGCGCCGACCTCCTCGTCCGGGGTGAAGGCGAAGCAGAGGCGGCCGTGCGGCGCGCCAGAGGCGATCACCTGCTCCGCGGCGGTCAGAATCTCCGCGATGCCGGCCTTGTCGTCCGCGCCGAGCAGCGTGGTGCCGTCGGTGGTGATGAGCGTCATGCCGGCCAGCTTTTTGAGGCTGGGGAAGGCGTCCGGGCTGAGCGTGTGGCCGCTCCCGGCGAGGAGCACGTCGCCGCCGTCGTAGTGCTCGATGATCTGAGGCCGCACGTCCTTGCCGGAGAGGTCCGGCGCGGTGTCCATATGCGCGATGAAGCCGAGCGCGGGCACGTCCTCCATGCCGGGCGTGGCGGAGAGCCAGCCGTAGACGATGCCGAACTCATCGACGTGGGCGCGCTCGATGCCCATCGCGGTCATCTCGTCCGCGAGCTGGCGCGCGAGGTCGAGCTGGCGCGCGGAGCTGGGCGCAGTGGCGGAATCGGGATCGGAGGTCGTGTAGATCTTGACATAGTTCAAAAAGCGTTCATAGGCACGCATGGGTCAACTCTCCTTTTCGGGGTGTTTTTTCTATATTATAGCACGCCGCGCTGCAAAGGAAAAGCCGTTTTGCGCGAGGTTGTCAACGCGTGGGATTTGTGCTATGCTATCATCAGCAAGAAATGGAGGCTGACACATGGGCTATCAGGCGCTGTACCGCCGCTACCGTCCGGCGCGGTTTGAGGATTTTGTGGGTCAGGAGGCTGTGATCAAAACGCTGCGCTCGCAGGTGATGAGCGGGCGCATCGCGCATGCGTATCTGTTCTGCGGCACGCGCGGCACGGGCAAGACGTCCACGGCGAAGGTGTTCGCCCGCGCGGTGAACTGCGAGCACCCGGAAAACGGCGATCCCTGCGGGGAGTGTGCGACGTGCCGCGCGCTTTCGGAGGAGAGCAGCCTCGACATCCTGGAGATCGACGCGGCGAGCAACAACGGTGTCGATGAGATCCGCGACCTGCGCGAGAAGGTGAAGTACCCGCCGCAGGTGGGCCGCTACCGCGTCTACATCATCGACGAGGTGCACATGCTCTCGGCGGGCGCGTTCAACGCGCTGCTCAAGACGCTGGAGGAGCCGCCGGCCTACGTCGTGTTCATCCTGGCGACGACGGAGCCGCAGAAGCTCCCCGCGACGATCCTCTCCCGCTGCCAGCGCTTCGACTTCCACCGCATTCCGATGAACCAGATCATCGCGCGCATGAGGGTTGCGGTGGAGCAGGAGGGCATTGCGGCGGAGGACGCGGCGCTTGCGCGCATCGCCCGCGCGGCCGAGGGCGGCATGCGCGATGCGTGGTCGATCATGGACATGTGCCTGGGCTACGCGCAGGAGGACGGCGCGGGGCTGACGGAGGCGCTCGTTCTGCGCGTGTTGGGCGCGGCGGACAGGGGCTTCCTGTTCGACTTCGCGGACAGGCTCATCGGCGCGGACGCCGCCGGTGCGCTGGAGATGATCGACGGGATGATGCGCATGGGGCGCGAGGTGCAGGTGTTCGTGCGGGACGTGAGCGCGCACCTGCGGGCGCTGATGCTGGCGGACGTGTGCGGCGAGGAGCATGCGGCCGATCTGCTGGACGTGACGCAGGAGGATGCGGCGGCGTATGTGGCGCAGGCGCGGCGGACGTCGCACACGCGGCTGATGCGCATGCTCGACCTGTTTCTGGCGAGCGAGACGGACATGAAGTGGGCGTCGCAGCCGCGCTTTGCGCTGGAGACGGCGGCCATCCGCGCCTGCGAGCCTGAGGAGAGCCTGCAGCTCGAGGCGCTGGTGGCGCGCGTGGACGAGCTGGAGCGCAAGCTGCGAGAGGGCGTGGTTGTGGCGCAGCAGGCCGCGGCCCCGGCGTCGAAGAACGCGGCTCCGGCAGCGCAGGCGGCTGCGGCAGCGCCGGTTCCCGCGAAGGAGACGCCCAAGGGCCCCGCGCCGGACGCGGAACGCATCTGGCAGGAGGCGGTCAAAAAGCTCAAGCAGAAGCCGCAGCTCTTCGGCATGGTGCGCTTCGGGCGGCTGGCGAGCGCGGAAAACGGCGTGTTCACCGTGGTCTATGAGAAGGCGACGGGCGGCGCGTATGTGAAGATGCTCTCCATGGACGACAAGAACGCGCAGGTGGCGCAGGCGCTTTCCGAGGCGGCGGGCTATCCCTGCGTGTTCCGCGCGGCCATCGAGGGGACGGTCGCCGAGTCGGACAAGGCGGTGCTCGCCGCGCAGGAGGCCGCGAAGAAGCAGGCGCAGGAGAATCTGAACCGGGTGTTCGACGCATTCGGCCGGGAAAACGTCCGCGTCACGGACGATTGACGGAAAATGTCGCATTTCTGTCAACTCCGTGTGTGGAAATTTAGTTTGGATCGAATTCATACTTTCGGGGCGGATCGGCCGGAATTTGCAAGGTCAAACGCAAAGATTTCATACATATGCCAAGTCTGCCCCAAAGAATTCGTAAAAGAGGGACAGGGGTATAAACCTGAAGTTGTGACGATGCGTTTTGGGTTGGGACCCGCGGGAATTGCAGAAGAACAGGGATTGTGTTATAATCGTGTCAAATCGGTGGGCGGGATTGGGGCCTGCCGGACACATGGATGTGCCAGAAAGGGAGGAACACCATATGGCCAAGAATCTGTCCCGTAAGGAATTCCTGAAGGGCGCCGCGATGAGCGCGGCGGGCGTCGGCCTGATGGCCAGCGGCCTGATGAACAAGCAGGCTGTGGCTGAGGAGGCCAAGCCCGAGTACAAGAACTCCAGCAGCTGGGTCAAGGCGAGCCAGAACGTGACCTGGGATGAGGAGCACGACATCGTCATCGCCGGCTACGGCATGGCGGGTACCGCCGCCTACATCGAGGCGGTCGAGATCGATCCGAACGTGGACGTCGTCATCTACGACAAGTCCGATGAAGCGAATGCGGGCGGCCAGGCCATCGCCTCCGGTCAGTGCGTTATCTTCGTCGAGCCGAACGATGTGGAGACCTTCCGCACCTACATGCGCGCCATGAACGAGCCGCACGTCATCCCCGAGGAGGACTTCAACTGGCTGACCAACGAGTTTGCCACGGACCTCGAGTGGATTCAGGCGGCGCTGGAGCCGGTGGGCTACGAGGTTGGCTACTCCGGCGGTGGCGCGCTGCGCTGGGGCACCCTGCTCGTCGAGTTCCCGGATCTGCCGGGCGCTGACTTCGTGGGCGCGACCGGCCACTTCCGCGACAAGAACGGCGGCCTGGCCTTCGAGAACGGCGGCTGCTGGAACGGCTTTGCCAAGGCGGCCGAGTACCGCGGCGCCAAGCCCCAGTATGAGCATCAGGTCGTCTGCCTCGTGCAGGATGCGGTCACCCGCAAGGTCGATGGCGTCGGCGTCAAGAAGCCGGACGGCTCCGTGATCTACGTCAAGGCGCGCAAGGGCGTCCTGCTGGCCACCGGCGGCTACGAGGGCGACATGGAGATGTACCGCAACTTCAACGGCGGCGACCGCATCTACAACGCGGGCTCCCCGTACGTCACCGGCGACGGCGTCAAGATGGAGATGGCCATCGGCGCTCAGCTGTGGCATATGGACGGCCAGACGATGTCCTGCGGCTACTTCCATGGCATCAAGGTGCCGGACTTCGAGACGACGTTCATCCGCCAGTTCTACATGAAGCAGGGCTCCTGGATGGAGGTTGCTGCGGATTCCACCCGTTACTACAACGAGGCGAAGTCCTATCAGCGCCAGCACATGAAGTACTATGAGCACGGCAAGTACGTGGACGTGCCGATCGCGCGCTCCCAGCCCGTGCACATCATCTTTGACGAGGAGTGCCGCAAGGCGCAGCCGATGGTCAATGCCTGGATCGGCTGGCCGGTGACCTGCCGCAATCCGTATCACTGGTCCGATGACAACTCCGTCGAGATCGAGAAGGGCTGGATCGTCAAGGCCGACACGATCGAGGAGCTGGCTGAGAAGCTGGGCCGCGATCCGGCCGCGCTGCGCGCCGAGGTCGATCACTTCAACGCGATGGTCGATGCCGGCGAGGACGCCGATTTCGGCCGCGACATCACCACCATGGCCAAGATCGAGAACGGCCCGTTCTACGCCATCGAGGAGGTCCCGGCGATGCCGGCCTGCTCCGGCGGTGCGCGCCGCAACATCAAGGGCCAGGTGCTCAACTGGGACAACGAGCCCATCGAGGGTCTGTACTCCGCGGGCGAGCTGGGCAGCCTCGTTTGCAACCTGTATCAGAACGGCACCTACCTGCATGAGGCGATCTGCTCCGGCCGCGCCGCTGTGGATACCATGCTGGGCGGCCGTGCCGAGCTCAAGTCCTCGAGCGGCGGCCAGGCCGGCGCTCCGTGGGCCGAGGCCGAGGATGGCGACTACTCCGTGTTCGTCACGGGCCTGCACGATCCGTACGAGGTCATCTTCACCATCAAGGACAAGAAGCTCGTTGCCATCACCCTGGGCGAGGGCAAGGAGAACATGTTCATGACCGAAGAGCAGTTCAAGGAGTTCACGCAGAGCATCATCGATGCCCAGAGCATGGGCGTGGATGCCATCTCCGGCGCGACCATCGACAGCCAGGCGATCACCGGCGGCCTGATGACCGCGTTCTCCCACAAGACCTCCTGATCCTGAAACAATCCTTTCGGGCTGTAAGGACATCGTGCCTTACAGCCCTTTCTTGAACGGGCTCCGGGCGCTCCGGTGAGGTTTGCCGCGATGGACATCAAGCAGATTCAGTACTTTCTTGAAGTGAGCCGCATGGGCAGCTTTACCAGCGCGGCCAAAAAGTTGTATATCTCCGCGCCGGGGCTGGTCAAATCCATCGAGAAGCTGGAGGAGGAGCTGGGCGTGAGACTGTTTGTGCGCACGCGCTCCGGCGTCTGCCTCACGCCCTCGGGCAACGAGCTGCTGCGCTATGCGCCGGCTTATCTGCGCCAGCATGAGTTCATCCTCAGCCAGGTGCGGCGGGTGCAGGAGGTGCGCGACACGCGCGTGGAGGTGCTCATGACCTGGGGGCTGATGGGCTTTTTCCCCAGCGATTTCCTCTCCAGCTTTGTGCGGATGAATCCGGACATCCAGCTGACCACGCGCAGCTACACGCTGGAGGAGTGCCGCGAGGCGCTGCTGACCTACCGGGGCGAGGTGGCGCTGTACTTCGGCAAGCTGCAGGAGCCGTCCTTTGAGATGCTGTTCCACCGCGAGGCGCCGCTGTACGCGCTGATGAGCCGGGATCATCCGCTCGCTGCGCACAAGACGCTCTCGCTGAGCGACTTTGCGCGGCACAAGCTGGTGCTGCTCAACAACGATTCGGGCGTTACGCAGAGCCTCATCGGGGAGCTGCAGGAGGCGGGCTGCTCGCCGCAGATCATCCTGGACGGCATGGAGTGGACGCAGGCGCTGGAGATGATCAGCAGCGACGGGTACGTCTCCTTCTGCCTCTTCCCGCGCGATCTGAATCGGGAGAATCTGGTCGTCCGCCCGCTGCGGGACCTCAAGCTGACGGTCAAGTTCAGCATGGTCAAGCTGCGCAACGTGACGCTTTCGGCCGCGGAGCAGCGCTTTGTCGATTACGTCATCGCGCGCATGAACAAGAGCAAGCAGAAGGAAACGGCGGAATGATACTATTCTCAGATAAAAA
>CAMENN010000138.1 GCA_945928315.1 uncultured Clostridia bacterium | reverse complement strand
CGGCCTGCACCATTAGCTCAGTTGGTAGAGCACCTGACTCTTAATCAGGGTGTCCCGGGTTCGAGCCCCTGATGGTGCACCAAACCGAAAGCCCAGCGCTTTCGGTTTTTTCTTTTGCTTCTTCGTTAGATATGCTTGACAATGCTTCGTCACGGCGGTATGCTTTTTGCAGCGGTTCGCACAAGGATGATGCGGACCGCGCACAACACATCCCGCAGAAAGGAAGGATTCCCATGAAAAAGCTGATGTATTCCCTGCTGCTGTGCGCGCTGCTGCTGACGGCTGCGCTCGTCCCCGCGATGGCCGAGGGCACGGACGCCGTCTCCTCCGCCTCCGTCGCCGACTTCTACGGCGCGACGGCGCTGACCGGCGACGAGCTGATGGACGCCATCAACTCCACCTCCGGCTTCTATCTGGTGAGCACCACCAATCCGGACGGCACGCCGAATTCCGCGTACTTCATCTTCGCGATGCGCAAGAACGAGGACAAGTACTACCTGCAGCTCGGCCTGGCGGAGAACCAGTCCAAGCAGAACCTCGCCGCCAACGGCGAGGGCCTGGCCGTCTACGCCGCCACCCCGTCCTCCGAGGAGGGCGCCAAGCCGTATGCCGTCTCCGGCGCGCGCATCCGCTTCAAGGCCGTGACGGATGAGGACCTGCTCAAGGTGCTCAACCCCGAGGGCCGCGAGGGCTCCCTGTTCTTCGAGGTCACCGAGGTCCGCCCGCTGGGCTGATCATTCCCCCACGCGCTTCACGCTGCCGCTCCCTGACGGGCGGCAGCTCTTTTTGCGCCTTTTCACGCGCGCAGGCATATTTTTCCCCCGCGCCGGGCATCCTCCCTCCCGGAGGTGAGAGCATGAGTCCCAAAGAACTGCTCTACATTGAGGATGCCCTCGGGCATGAGAAATTCCTCATCACCCAGTGCCAGCAGGCGCTGGTGAACCTGCGCGATCCCCAGCTGCGCGCCTGCGTGCAGCAGATGGGCACCGCGCATCAGCAGCTGTTCAATCAGTTCTATCAGTTGGTGTGAGGAGGCAAGTCAACGTGAACGATCAGGAGATCATGGAAAACCTGCTGATGACGACCAAGGGCGTGTGCGATCTGTACATGCACGGGGCGATCGAATCCGCGACGCAGAACGTGCATCAGGCGTTCGGCACCGCGCTGACCGACAGCCTGAGCATGCAGGAAGACATCTACCAGAAGATGAGCGAGAAGGGCTGGTATCAGACCACCCAGGCGGACGCGCAGCAGATGGCGCAGGTGCGCCAGAAGTTCGCGGCGAACTGATCAAAACCGGCATGATGCCGGCTTCATCACCGACAAAGCGCTGTAAATTTCGCTGCTTTGTGCCCGAGGCCGATGCCTTGCGGCAGGAGTTACATCACAAACAGCCCGCAGGCTTCGGAGTTTCTCCGGCCCTGCGGGCTGTTTTTCTCTGTTTTTACAGCGTCTTCGCGGCCTCGCGTAGCAGCTCCGCCTTGTCCAGGCGCTCCCACGGCAGGTCGATGTCCGTGCGGCCGAAGTGGCCGAACGCCGCGGTCTGGCGGTAGATCGGGCGGCGCAGGTCGAGCATCTCGATGATGCCCGCCGGGCGCAGGTCGAAGCACTTGTCCACCAGCTGCGCCAGCTTCTCGTCCGGCAGCACGCCGGTTCCCTGCGTGTCCACCAGCAGGGAGACGGGCCGCGCCACGCCGATGGCGTAGGCCAGCTCGATCTCGCAGCGCTTCGCCAGGCCCGCCGCGACGAGGTTCTTGGCGACGTAGCGGCCCGCATACGCGGCGCTGCGGTCCACCTTCGTCGGGTCCTTGCCGGAGAACGCGCCGCCGCCGTGGCGCGCATAGCCGCCGTAGGTGTCCACGATGATCTTGCGGCCGGTCAGGCCGGAATCGCCCATCGGGCCGCCGATGGTGAATCGGCCGGTCGGATTGATCAGGAAGCGGGTCCTTTCGTCGATCAGCTCCGCGGGCACGGAGGTCTTCACGACCTTCTCGATGACCTCGCGGGTGATCGTCTCCTGATCGACCTCCGGCGCATGCTGGGTGGAGACGACGACGGTGTCCACGCGCACGGGCCTGTCGTCCTCGTACTCGACGGTCACCTGGCTCTTGCCGTCCGGGCGCAGCCAGTCGAGCTCTCCGCTGCGGCGCGCCTGCGAGAGGCGGCGCGTGATGCGGTGCGCCAGCGCGATGGGCATCGGCATGTACTCCGGCGTCTCGTCGCAGGCATAGCCGAACATCATGCCCTGGTCGCCCGCGCCGATGTCCTTGTCTCCCTGCGCGCGGCCCTCCAGCGCGCTGTCCACGCCCTGCGCGATGTCCGGGCTCTGGCCGTGCAGCGCGGTGAGCACCGCGCAGGTGTTACCGTCGAAGCCGTACTTCGCGCGGTCATAGCCGATGTCGCAGACCACCTGACGCACGATGTCATCCACGCGGTAGGTTGCGGTCGTCGTCACTTCGCCCATGACCATAACGATGCCGGTCGTGGTACAGGTTTCGCAGGCCACGCGGGCGTACGGGTCCTGCGCGAGAATCGTGTCGAGCACGGCATCGCTGATCTGATCGCAGATTTTGTCGGGATGTCCTTCGGTCACGGACTCAGATGTAAACAGCTTTCTCAAGATATGATCCTCCTTCACATGTGTGCGCCAGCTTCCGGGCTTCATAAAGAAAACCGCGCTGAGCTTCGCAGGTCAGCGCGGCAAGATTCTTTACCACACCTCATCTGCCGACATCGCTGTCGTAGGACTTAGCACCGGATCAAGTCCGGTTGCCGGGTTTCATCGGGCCTATTCCCTCCGCCACTCTGGATGAAGCTTGTTAGCGATGCTTATGTTATCAGACAGACCTGCCTTTGTCAAGAGGTCCGACGTCTATTTCTTGCGACACTTTGCCCGACCTGTCTGTTTTTTGCCCACACGGGGCACAGTGTCCGGAAGATCCGCCGTATGCTGTGTTTTTCTGCAAATGAAAAAGCGGGCCGAAGCCCGCCATGCGTATGCGCTCAATCCCCGCCGAGCTTGTAGGCCGCCGCAAGGCCCGCCGCCAGGCAGACCACGCCGACCACCCAGGAGAGGACCGTCACGCCGGTGAAGTCCATCGCCATGAAGATCGCCACCGGGGACGCCGCCACAAGGCCCAGAATCGCGCAGTACGTCGGGCCGGGGAAGCGGCGCAGCAGCACCTCGATCAGCTTCGCGATGGCGAAGATGCCGACCACCACGCCGATGCCGAAGGGCACCAGCACGCCGCAGCAGGCGAGAATCTCACTCATGTTGAAGTGGATCAGCGCGTCCACCATGCGGCTGACCGTGCCCACGATCGGGTTGTAGTAGCCCAGCAGCATGAGCATCATGGAGCCGCTCACGCCCGGGATGACCATCGTCGCCGAGGCGATGACGCCCATCACGAACAGCACGACCAGCTGCCCGAGGCTCAGCGTGATGGCCGCGTCCTGCCCGTTGCCCTCACCCAGAATCTGCAGGAGGATGACCAGCGCGAACGCCGCGATGAACGCAGCCGCCCCGGCCACGCCCTTCTTTTCGCCCTTCGTGCGCGCGAGGATCACCGGCAGGCCGCCGAAGATCAGGCCGATGAACGCGAGGTTCGTCTGCAGCGGGAAGGTGCCCAGCAGATAGGTGATCAGCTTCGAGAGGCCGAGGATGCCCAGCACCATGCCCAGCAGGTACGGCCAGAGCGTCTTCACGCAGCGGACGAAGTCCTTGAACAGCGAGTTGATGCAGCCGATGATCGTGTCATAGATGCCCATCGAGACCATCATCGTGCCGCCGCTGACACCCGGGATGATGTTCGCCAGGCCGATCATCACGCCGCGCAAAATATCCTGAATTGTTTTCATGCTTTCTTCTCCTTCATCCAAGTTGAGGCACGGTCTCCCTTCCGGAAACCTCCGGTTATTATATCAATATCTCCCAGACGCGTCAAGGCTTTGGCCATGACTTGCGAAATCTTGATGCGCTCTGCACGCGCCCGCCCGTCCCTGCTTGACAAATCCGCACGCCGCGGCTATACTTGACGCCGACAGGACGGAAGGAGGCCAAACATGAAGACCGTACTGGGCTGCATCCGCAAGGCGGACACGGACTTTGGCATGATCGCCCCGGGCGACCGCATCGCGGTGGGCGTTTCCGGCGGCAAGGACAGCCTGCTGCTGCTCTATGCTCTCTCGCTCTACCGCAAATTCTCCGGCAAGGACTTCACGCTGCAGGCCATCACGCTGAAGCTGGGTCTTGAGCCGTTCGACGTCTCCGGCATCGCGCAGCTGTGCGAGCGCATCGACGTGCCCTACACCGTGCTTGACACGGAGATCGCGCACGTCATCTTCGACATCCGCAAGGAGAGCAATCCCTGCGCGCTGTGCGCGAAGATGCGCCGGGGCGCGCTCAACGATGCGGCCGTCGCCGCCGGATGCAACAAGGTCGCCCTCGGCCACCACCGCGAGGACGCCATCGAGACGCTGCTCATGTCGCTGATCTTCGAGGGCCGGCTGCACACCTTCCATCCCAACACCTATCTTTCCCGCAGGAACATCACCGTCATCCGCCCGATGGTCTACGTTCCGGAGAAGCATGTGATCCACATGGTCCGCACGCTGGAGCTGCCAGTGGTCAAAAACCCCTGCCCGGCGGACGGCAACTCCAAGCGCGAGGAGATCAAGCAGCTGATCGCCACCCTGTGCAAAACCTACCCGCATCTGAAGGACTACATGCTCTCCGCGCTGCAGAACACCGCACAATACGGCCTGTGGGACCAGAAGCAGGCGGGCGGCGCACCCGTTCCTCCATCGGAGGAACCGCACCGGGAGGGTTGATATGCGCACCCTGATTGGCGACATGCACACCCACACGCTCGTCAGCGGCCACGCCTACGGCACCATCCGCGAGATGGCGCAGGCCGCCGCAGAGCAGCAGCTGCGCGTGCTGGGCATCACCGAGCACGCCCCGGGCGTCCCCGGAACGGTCGATCCGTTCTACTTTCTGAATCTGTCGGCCGTCCCCAAGACGCTTTACGGCGTGCGCGTGCTCCACGGCAGCGAGATCAACGTGCTCGATGGCGGGCGGCTCTCGCTGGAGCAGCGGTACATCGACCGGCTCGACTACGCCATCGCGGGCATTCACCTGACCTGCTACGAGGACAGGGGCCGCGACGGGAACACGGAGAACCTGATCGGCTGCATGGCCAACGGCAAGGTGCGCATCGTCTCCCATCCGGACGACGACCGCACGCCGCTCGACTACGAGCGCCTGGTGGAAGCGGCGAAGCGGCTGCACGTCGCGCTGGAGCTGAACAACAGCTCGCTGCTGAGGCCCGGCTCCCGCAGGAACTGCGTGCAGAACTACGAGACGATGCTCAGCCTGTGCGCGCGCATGAACGCGCCCATCATGATCGATTCCGACGCGCACGACCCGAGCGCCGTCGGCCGCTTCGAGGCAGCGGAGGCCTTCATCCGCCGCGTCGGCTTCCCCGAAGCGCTCATCCTCAACGCCGACGAGGACAGGCTGATGCGGTTTCTGCTCGACTGATACAGATCCATGAAAAAAGGATCGGAGAAGGACATTCTCCGATCCCTTTTGGTTTTGGGTGGTTTTTGCCGGATCAGGCGGTTTCATACTGCTTGCGATGGCTTGATGCTTATTTTCGTTATAATGCCTGATTTGCAAATCTAATCCGTCTCAATCGTAGTCCACTTCGCGGTCTGCTCTGAGACTACGCTTCCTCTGGGATTTATGGGCTGCCGCCCAAACCTGCTCAGGGGCGCTGCCCCTGAACCCCGCAAGGGACTTCGCCCCTTGACCCCACTACGCTTCGCGCAGTTTTAAGCATTTTTACACAAAACAGCTTCAGCTTCCCAGCAGCCCGTCGGCGCGCTCGCGCACGCGGCGGCGCAGCACATCCCGCGCCAGCAGCTGCAGCTCCTTCGCGTCGCACAGCACGACCGACCCGAACGGTGCGACCAGCACCCGCTCGATGGCCGTGCGGTAGACGCGCAGCTTCGTGACCATCGCCTCGCAGAGCCTCTCCTCGCTCTCCTCGCGGGCGAGCAGCAGCGCAATCTCGTCGGTGAACTGCATGTACAGGCGCAACACCAGCTGCGCCGTCGCGGGGATGTCCGGGACAAAGAAGTCCTTTGCCTCCGCGCCCTCCTGCACAATCCCGGCGAGCACATCCTGCATCCGCTCCAGCTGGCGCTGCTTCATCTTCTCGCGCATCAGCGCGCCGTCGTCGCGGTAGGCCACCTGAATGAGCAGGTACACAAAGCCCGCGTTCCCGCTGTGCAGCAGCGCGCTGTCATGCAGCAGCGCGTTGAGTCTGTTCACGGCGCCCTGCTGCGCCCCGGCGGCCTCCCGCGCGCGATCGCAGGTCTCCTGCGCGCGCTGCTCGCAGATGGCCTCCAGCACGGCGAGCTTGCTGTCGAAGTGGTGATAGAAGCCGCCCTTGGA
>CAMENN010000137.1 GCA_945928315.1 uncultured Clostridia bacterium | reverse complement strand
AGACCGCATAATCCTATGAAATTCTACGACAGCCCCTTATTTTCGTGTCTGCTGCCCGGGGAACAGCGTCCCCGGACTCCCGGATAGGTGTATGTTTTTTCGTCAGGAGAACATCTTCTCCAGCTCCTCATACTTTTCGTGTGTGATCAGCGCATCCTGCGTGGTGCCGACCAGATGCACGACGTACGTCCAGCGGCCATACGGCGTGATGCTGTCGATCACGTTGAGGTTGATGATGTAGGACTTGTGGCAGCGGAAGAAGATCTTCGGGTCCAGCCGCGCCTCCACGTCGCCCAGTGCCTCGCTCGTCTCAAACCGGCGTCCGTCCTTCGCGTAGAGCACCGTCGAGCGGTTCTCGCGCTGCACGAGCAGGATGTCGGCCTGATTGATGAAGTTGACGCCCTCCTTGTGGTGCAGCATGAGCCTTCCGGAGGCCGCCGCCTGCGGCGCGGGCGCCTGGATATGCTCCACCTTCTCCTGCGGCACGCTGCGCGAGAGCGTCACCTGCCGGATGCGCTCCAGCGTCTTCATCACACGCTCCAGCTTGAACGGCTTGACCATGTAGTCAAACGCGTAGACCTCGAACGCCTGTGCCATGTAATCGTCGTGCGCCGTGGCGAACACGATGATCGTGCGCGGGTCCATGTCCTGAATTGCGCGCGCGCACTCGAGGCCCGTCATGCCGGGCATTTCGACGTCGAGGAAGCACACCTGCGGCCGGTATGTCTCCACCAGCTCGAGCATTTGCTGCCCGTTCGTCGCCTCCGCGCAGAGGGTGAAGCCCTCCGCCTTGGCGATCATCTTGCGCAGGATCATGCGCATGCCCTCTTCGTCGTCCGCGATGACGACGCGAATCTCATCCTGTTTCGCCATTTACGCTCTCCGTCTGTCGTGTCTTTCCGCCATGCGCTCGCACGGCCGCTTCAGGATTTCGCTCATGATCACGCCGCGCAGCAGCTCCTGCGCGCGGAAATCGGCCTGTGCGGCCTCCGGCGCATAGATCGGAGAAGGCTCCTCCGGCGCATGATAGCCTGCGTGGCAGGGATCCTCCCCCTCCCCGGCGGTCTCCATCTGCCGGGGCGTCACCTCATGCAGATGCAGGGGCCGCCTAGTGCAGTCCGCTTCATGCTCCGCCTTTCCGGGGGCCTGACGCTCTGCCTGCATGCTGCTGCGCGTCTCAGCCGCCTTCTGGGCAAACGCCTGATCAAAGCGCGCATCACGCGGCTTTTCCGCCTGCCTGCGCTGCCGGGCCGGCTTTTCCGCCTTCTTTTTCTTCTTTCCGGAAGCGGAAACCAGCGCGATCAGGACCAGCACGATGATGCCGATGAAATCCTCCATCGGGGCATCCTCCTCTCCTCAGGCGATCACTTCTTGGGCGCGGGTGTGCCGTTGCCCATGGAGGCAATCGCATCGCGCATGCCGGTGTCAGCGATGGTGTTCTGCATCTGATAGTAGTCCATCACGCCCAGCTTGCCCTCGCGCAGCGCGGCAGCCATGGCCTTGGGCACCTCGGCCTCCGCCTCGATGACCTTGGCGCGCTGCTCCTGCGCGGCGGCCTTCATCTCCTGCTCGCGGGCGACAGCCATGGCGCGGCGCTCCTCCGCCTTCGCCTGGGCGATGCGGCGGTCGGCCTCGGCCTGATCCATCTGCAGCTGCGCGCCGACGTTGCGGCCCACATCCACATCCGCGATGTCGATGGAGAGAATCTCGAACGCCGTGCCCGCGTCGAGGCCCTTGTTGAGCACGGTGCGGCTGATCAGATCCGGGTTCTCGAGCACGGCCTTGTGCGTCTCCGCGGAGCCGACGGTGGTGACGATGCCCTCGCCGACACGCGCGACGATCGTCTCCTCGCCCGCGCCGCCGACCAGGCGCTCGATGTTCGCGCGCACGGTCACGCGGGCCTTGGCGCGCAGCTCGATGCCGTCCTTGGCGATGGCCGCCACGACCGGCGTCTCGATGACCTTGGGGTTGACGCTCATCTGCACGGCCTGCAGCACGTCGCGGCCGGCCAGGTCGATGGCGCAGGCCTCCGGGAAGTCGAGCTTGATGTTCGCGCCGCGCGCGGTGATCAGCGCGGTGATCACGCGGTCGAGGTTGCCGCCCGCGAGGTAGTGCGCCTCCATCTTGCTGATCTCCATGTGCAGACCGGCCTTTTCCGCCTTGATCAGCGGAACGACGATCTTCGCCGGGGAGACGCGGCGGATGCGCATGCCCACCAGCGTGAAGATGGACACATGCACGCCGGAAGCCAGCGCCGAAATCCACAGGTTCAGCGGCACAAACGACAGGAACACAACGATTGCGATGAGTATGACGACGATCAGAACGATTCCTTCAACCATGAGTGTTTCCTCCCTCTCTTCAAACCGGCTTTTGCCGGAAGGTGACTCAGTTCTTGCTGACAGGACGCACGACGATGCGCGAGCCGTCCACGCGCACGATCTCGATGGGCATATCCTTCTCGATGAAGCCGCCCTCGGTGACCACGTTCAGCCGCACACCGTCAAAGTCCCCGATGCCCGCCGGGCGCAGCACACTGGTCGTGGTGCCGGACTTGCCTACAAGCACCTTCATGTCCTCCTGCTGGGTACGCAGGTCGTCGCGCTCCTGCAGAAACAGATCGGAACGCTTCCCGCCCCCGCGGGACGCCTGGCGCAGCACCCAGGAGATGAGCACTGCCAGCACCGCGATGATGACCAGCAGCGTGCCCACCGCCGTCAGCGAGCCGAAATGCATCCCCACCATCACGACGCCCGCGCCGACGAGCACGATGCCGCCGATGCCCGGCAGACCGAAGCCCGGCAGGAACACCTCGACGATGATCAGAATCATGCCCAGCAGCACGCAGACCGCGGACGGCAGGCTCGCAATCAGCATATCAACCATGGTAAACCCTCCTTCTTTCCTCCCCAGCATATCACAGGTTCGCCGGAAACGAAAGAACTTTTGTCTCAAATGTCCGTTTTTCTGCTCAAAATCACAGCGTTTTCAGCCTTTGCGCCAGCGCGCGCACGTCCTGCTCATAGACATCCGTGAGCGAGCGGTTGTAGATGAGGCTCGCCGGATGGTACAGCGCAAAGAGCGGCAGCCCCGTCTCCCCGGCGTCAAGCACCTGCCCGTGCACCTCGCCGATCGACAGGCTCCGGCCCGTCACCGCGCGCAGCGGCACATTGCCCAGCGTCGCGATCATCCCCGGCGCGACCTCCTCAATCTCCCGCATCAGCCAGGGCCGGAACAGCGCGATTTCGTCCTTCGTCGGCGGGCGGTTGCTCAGCCTGCCGGTCTTTCCGGTCTTCGTCGGCCGGAGCTTGACCGCGTTGGAGATGTAGATCTCCTCGCGCGAGAGGCCCGCCAGCGCGAGAAAGTGATCGAGGTTCTGCCCCGCCTTGCCCACGAAGGGACGCCCCTGCAGCGTCTCCTGCTCGCCCGGCGCCTCGCCGATGAGCATGAGCTTCGCATGCTTCGGCCCCTCGCCGAAGACGAGCGCATTCTCCCTGCCCGGCATCACGCCCGCAATGAATGCGCGCAGCGCCTGCCGCAAATCCTCCGCCATCCGTCAAGCTCCCCCTTCACCGCCGGGATAAACGCCCAGCTCCATCAGCTTGTCCCGTACCGCCTGAAAGTCCTTCCAGGCGGGGCGCTTCTTGTCCTCGTCGCGCAGGAGCGCCGCCGGGTGATACGTCGGCATGAACCAGACGCCCTTGCGCAGCTGCCAGACGCCGCGGTCGCGCGTGATGCGCATGTCCTCGCCCAGCAGCGCGCGCGTGGGCGTGGAGCCCAGGCACACGATCACCTTGGGCCTCACCAGTGCGACCTGCTGGCGCAGATAGTCCATGCAGGCAGCGCGCTCGTCCGCCTCGGGCACGCGGTTGCGCGGCGGGCGGCACTTGACGATGTTGCAGATATAGACCTGTTCGCGTGTCATGCCGATAGCCGCGAGCATGCGGTCGAGCAGCTGCCCCGCCGCCCCGACGAACGGCCGTCCGGACAGATCCTCCTGCTGGCCCGGCCCCTCGCCGATGAACATGAGCGGTGCATGCAAATCGCCCTCGCCGAGCACGACGTTCGTCCGCGTCTGGCAGAGCCTGCACTTCTCGCAGGCGAAGACCGCCTCCGAGAGCGTCGGCCACGATGTTTTCATCCGCATCACCCTTTTCCTTTGCACGCTGTGATCGTCTCTAGTATAACACAAAACGCACCGTCAAACAACGATGCGTCCCGTGCTTTTCTACTTTTTCATAATCACCGCGTCGGTGATGTTGTCCGTCAGATCGGAGAAGGTCATCGCCAGATCCTGCCTGCACCAGGAAAACAGGCTGCTGAGCATGAGCAGCAGCACCACGATGGCCAGCGAGGCCGCCGCCGCGCCGAACACATCCATGACGCCCGCCGCCACCTGATAGCCCACCTTGCTCTTCTTTTTCTTCTTTTTCAGGGCCGTGCGCCTCCCTTCCCGCTTTCTCTCTTTATTGTACTCATCCGCCGCCGCGCTGTCAAGCGGCGGCATTTTACAGATAATCCATCCACGCGCCCGGCTCCTCGTCCCGCCCGGTGAGTGCGCCGTGGTCGACGAGATTGGCAAAGCCGTGCTGGCGAAGCGCCTCATAGGCGACGATCGCGACGGAGTTGGAGAGGTTCAGGCTGCGCGCGCCCTCGATCATCGGGATGCGGATGCAGCGGTCATAGACGCGCGCAAGCAGGTTTTCCGGCAGTCCGCGCGACTCCTTGCCGAAGACGAGGAAGGCGTCCTCCGGATAGACCGCCTGCGCATAGCTGCGCGGCGCCTTCGTGCTGGTGTAGAAGTACGCCGCGTCCGGATACTGTGCGAGCACCTCCGAGAAGTCCTTGTGGACATGCACCTTCACCATGGGCCAGTAGTCAAGCCCGGCGCGCTTCAGGTATTTGTCCTCCAGCTTGAAGCCCAGCGGCTCCACCAGGTGCAGCTCGCTCCCCGTCGCCGCGCAGGTGCGCGCGATGTTGCCCGTGTTCTGCGGGATTTCCGGCTCAACCAGTACGATATGCAGCATGATGTCCCCCTGCTTTCCGAAATGTCCTCCCTATTGTAGCGCAAAACGCGCCGACGCGCAACCGCTCTTGACAGACCGGGCGCAAAAACGGTATCATAGGCTCATTCCCATCTATGGAGGCACACATGAACAATGCGCCGGGCAGGACGCGGGGCCTGCTGATCCTCATCTTTGTCAACGTGATGTGGGGCCTGTCCTTCATCTTTTCCAAGACCGCGCTCATGGAGGGGCTGCCCTCGATGACGCTCGCCTTCCTGCGCTACGCGATGACCGCGGCGATCATGGTGCCCGTCTGCCTGCTGCGCGAGGGCAGCCTGCGCCTGCGCGAGCACGCGCCCCGCGCCTTCGCCACCGCGCTGCTGGGTATCACGGTCTACTACTTCTTCGAGTACAGCGGACTCCAGCGCACGACGGCCTCCGCGGCCTCACTCATCCTCGCGCTCGTGCCGATGATGACGCTGCTCTACCGCGCCGGAATCCGCCGGGAGCGCCTCTCCCCGCTGCGCTGGGGCTGCGTGCTGCTCTCGCTGCTGGGCGTGTACCTGGTCATCCGCACGGACGCGGCCGAGGGCAGCGCATCGCTCGCCGGCAACCTGTGCATGGTCGCCGCGTGCCTGTGCTGGACGGGCTACATCCTGCTCACCCCGCCGCTGATGCAAGCCTGCAGCGCGCTGCGCGTGACGGCGTGGCAGTCCGTCGCCGCCGTGGTCACGCTCGCGCCCTTCGCCCTCGCCGAGCATGGCGCATGGGTGCCGATCTCCCTGCAGGCCTGGCTGTGCATCCTCGTCCTTGCGGCGGTCTGCTCCGCGCTGTGCTATTTCCTCTACGGCATCGCCATCCGCAGCGTCGATTCGCTGACCACGTCGCTGGCTATCAACATCAACCCCATCGCCGCGTGCGTCGCGGGCGCACTGCTGCTTTCCGAGACGCTGACCGCGGGCCAGCTCGCCGGCGGCGCGCTCATCCTCGCCTGCGTGCTGCTCGACACCCTTGCCGGGGAAAAACAGGCTTGACAACCGCCGCGCCGCGTCATATAATACGCTTAACGCGAGGAAGGGAAGAAGTAACCCCGCCTGCCATGAACCAGAGAGCCGCCGGCTGGTGCGAGGCGGTTTCATCGGGCAGGGCGAATACATCCCGGAGCACGGCTCCCAACGCCGCAAGGCCAGTAGGCAGCCGCCGGTTGCGCCGGATACAGCGCGCGGCCCGTGTCAGCGGGCGGTGAGGAGGCTTGCCGCAAGGGAGCCTTAAACGGAAGTGGTACCGCGTGTTTTCACGCCTTCCCGTAGTTTGGCGGGAGGGCGTTTTTTCATGCTCTCCCCTGCTTTCCCCACAACCATGACAGGAGGAATTTCCCATGGCGGAGCACATTCTTGACATTCTGAGGGAGCGCGGCTTCCTCGCGCAGATGACCTTTGAGGACGAGCTCTACGAGCAGCTCAAGGAGCCGACCACCTTCTACGTCGGCTTCGACCCGACGGCCGATTCCCTGCACATCGGCCACTACATCCCGATCATGGCGATGGCGCACATGC
>CAMENN010000136.1 GCA_945928315.1 uncultured Clostridia bacterium | reverse complement strand
CGAAGCCGGAGGAGGGCGGCGTGCTCTTCTCCATCGCCGACCACGACAAGCGCGAAGCGCTGGAGCTGGCGGAGACGTTCGCCGCGCTGGGCTTTGAGATCTACGCGACGAGCGGAACGGCGCACATGCTCAACCGCAACTATGTCGGCGCGCAGCCCGTGCCGCGCCCGGGCGAGGACACGGACGCGCTGGCGAAGCTGTTCGATTCCGGCAAGATCCGGCTGATCATCACGACGCCGACGCACGGGCGCGATCCGCAGCGCGCGGGCTTCCGCCTGCGCCGCATGGCGGTGGAGTACGGCATCGCGTGCGTGACGAGCATCGACACGGCGAAGCTGCTGATGAAGTGCGTGAAGCTGGGCAAGAAGGCCGAGGACGTGCCGCCGCTGGGGCTGCATGACCTGATTCTTTAAGGAGAATATCTTAAAACCGCCGCGAAGCGAGGAAGGGTCCAGGGACAATGTCCCTGGTGGGGTTTGGGACAAAGCCCCAAGCAGGTTTTAGGGCGGCAGCCCTAACGTTCCCGAGCGAAGCCCAAAGCCGCAGGCCGGAGCGGAGCCGAAGGCGACTATTCCGGCCGCAGGAAAGCCGCTTGAAGCCGTCCATCCCACCGCTGCCGTTCGGGCGCATCACAAAAGTGCCGGATTCTTCCGGCACTTTTTTCGTATGAACCGAATCTTTCGCCGCGCTCATGCGTCTAATGGGTGAAAAAGCGCTTTTTTGACACCGTTCTCAAAGGAAACGAGCCGTGCGATGATTCACCGTCAGGTGACGCTTCGCTCCCTGACTGCTTTTCTTCGGTCGCTTCGCGATGGGGGAACGTTGGGGGATTTCAGGCCGGGAAACTCGCATAGTTGCGCCATGAATGGCGCTCCTTGCGATTTCCGACGTTCCGCCCGCCTGTTTCCGCCACTGGCGGCGGCGGGCTCCAGTCCCCCAGACCCCTTCTTCGCTTCGCGCTTATGGCTCGTTTCTTTGAGAAGAGGGAAGACACAACAAAAGGGAGGAACCGCCATGGACAAGGACGCCTTCGCCGCGCGCGTGACGGCGATGCAGCAGAGCCTCTACCGCGTGGCGGCGGGCTATCTGCGCGGCGAGGCCGACCGGCTCGACGCCGTTTCCGAGGCGATCACAAGGGCCTGGGAAAAGCGCGGCACGCTGCGCGATGAGCGCCTGTTCGCCACCTGGCTCACCCGCATCCTCATCCGCGAATGCGTGAATATCCAGCGCCGGCAGCGCCGTGCCGTGCCCGTCGATACCCTGCCCGAGCAGGCGCAGGAGGACGGGAGTGACGACGTGCAAAGCCTGCGCGAGGCGATTGAGGCGCTGCCCCAGCGGCAGCGGACAATGGTGGTTCTGCACTACATGGAGGAGTATGACGTGCGCGAGGTCGCGCGCATCATGGGCACGACCCGGGGCGCGGTCTGCGCGGGCCTTTCCAGGGCACGCGGGACGCTGCGCAGGCGGCTGGGGGAGGAATTCGTATGAAGCGTGAGGATTGGCAGCGCGTATATGTTCCCCGCGGCGACGCGCTGGACGTGCGGGTGCGCCGGACGCTCCGCACACTCGGCGATGCGCCGGTCAGGAGGATGAACATGAAAAAAGGAATCGCATTGGCCCTTTGCGCCGTGCTGGCGCTGGCCTCGGCTGTCGCGCTGGCGGCGGGACTGCTGTTTTCGGACAGGGTGGATGTGCAGACGAAGGCCGAGCAGGCGCTCACGCAGCGCTACGGCCTCACGCTGGACATGCTCTCGATCTTCCACTGCAGCGTGGACGAGGCCGCGGGCACGGTCGTCTATGCGCCGCTGGAGGGGGCGTCGGACACGCTCGGCGAACGCCTGGGCACATATACCGTCACCCTCGGCGGCGGGCAGGCGACGGCGGTCTGGTCGCACGACGGCGAGCCGGTCGGCGACGACCTGACCTCGCCGGTCTGGGATGCGGGGCTGCTTGGACAGGCGCTCGCGCGCAAGGCCGCGGGCGAGGAGTGGTTCGAGATCCTGGCCTCGGAGGAGCAGCTGGCCATCGGCGTCGCGGAGGAGGAGGCGGAGGCGCTGGCCCGGCAGGCCGTCGCGCAGCAGTACGGCGCGGAGGCGCTCGAGGGCTTTATGCTGGAGGACGTGAACCTGCATGTGGCCGGACCGGAGCAGTCCGGGGTGCACGGCGTGTGGCAGTATACCGTCTGCTTTGCCCGCCTGCACGAGGCGGCGCGCGCGGTCGAGCGTTACGCCGTGGAGCTCTACGCGGACGACGGCAGCGTGGCGTCCTGCATGCGCGAGGTCGAGGATAACGTCCTGCTGCCGGGCGAGGATGACGGGACGGAGCCGGACGCCGCGCAGGCGGTTCCCGACGTGCCGGAGGACGTCATTGCGCTGGCCCGCGAGGCGCTCATGGAGCGCTACGGCCTCACACAGGCGCAGGCGGACGCGATGGCGCTGCATACCGACTGGCTCGCCGTCGACTGCGACGGGGACGCGCCGGTGTACGAGGTCTGGTTCTGGCTCTGGCAAAATCCGGACGGGACATGGAGCGCGGGCGACGGGCTGTACGGCGCGTATGTGAACGCCGGGACCGGCGTCATCGAGGAGACGTACTACGACAACACGCTCGGCGGGAACGGATAACGGAATGCCGCTGCAAGGGGGGCCTTCGGGCCTCCTTCTTTTTTGCGCCGCGCGCTCATAGGCTTCGCCGGGGTGATGGACATGAACGGAGTCTTCTGCGCGCTGCTGCTGGTGGGCGTGATGTACGCCGCCGCGACGGGCCAGGCCGACGCCGCGCAGCGCGCGCTGCTCTCCGGCGGGACGCAGGCGGTGGAGCTGTGCCTGTCGCTGGCGGGCGCGTATGCGTTTTTCGGTGGGCTGATGGGCCTCATCCGCGAGAGCGGGCTGGCGGCGGGGCTGGCCGCGGCGCTGCGGCGGCCCCTGTTCCGGCTGCTGCGCTTTGAGCTGGGCGAGGAGGCCGCGCTCCCGGACATCTGCCTGAACCTGTCCGCGGACATGCTCGGCATGGGCAACGCCGCGACCCCGGCGGGCCTGCGCGCCATGCGCACCATGGCCGACGCGCACGGGCGGGACGGGCGCGCCAGCGACGCCATGCTGCTCTTTCTCGTGCTCAACACGACGAGCGTGCAGCTGTTGCCCACGACGATGATCGCCCTGCGCGCGCAGGCCGGATCGGCGAGCCCCGCCGACATCGTGCTGCCGACGCTGCTGGTCACGGCCGCCGCGACCGGCTGCGGCGTGGCGCTGTGCCGGTTGTACGCCGCACGGAAACGGGGGCGCAGACGATGAACGAATCCCTGCTGCTGCCCGCGCTGCTCATGCTCGCGCTGCTGTCCGCCCTGCACGCGAAGGTCAACGTCTATGACGCCTTCGTGAAGGGGGCGAAGGAGGGCCTCGCCACGGCCGTGGAGATCGCGCCGTACCTGGCCGCCGTGCTCACCGCCGTAGCGCTGCTGCGCGAGACGGGCCTCATGGATGCCGCACAGCGCGCCTGCGCGCCGCTGCTCACCGCGCTCGGCCTGCCGGCGGAGAGCGTCGGCACGATCCTGCTGCGCCCGCTCTCCGGCTCGGCTGCGCTCGCCTCCGTCGCCGATGTGCTCAAAACCGCCGGGCCGGACAGCCGCGCCGCGCGGCTGTGCTGCGTCATCAGCGGGGCCAGCGAAACCGTCTTTTTCACCGGCTCGCTCTATCTGGGCGCGGCCGGCGTGCGCCGCTCCCGCTACGCCGTGCCCGTCTCCCTCGCGGCCTATGCCGTCGGCGTGCTGGCTGCGGCGCTCATTGTCAGATAAAGCAGAAATTGCTTGCAAAAACACGGCAGGGTTTTGAACGGCTCGTTCGTCAATTCTTTGATGGAAGCAGGTACAGACCGGGGAAACAATGATACTATTCTTAGATAGGAACGAGTTATTGGCGCGAAGCGTTATCTGACGAGTTGCTATCGCAAGGATCGGTTTTATTTGAGAGTAGTATGAGAGTTTTTTCGTGTTTGCCGGCACATTGCTTTCGGAGATGCTTTCTTGCCGGGGCACTGCCCCGGACCCCGCCAAAGGGCTTTCCGATCGCCCTTTGGAAACCTTCGGGCGCATAACCGGAAGTCAAAGCTACAGGCGGCGAGCACAGAGTAGCAACACAAGCTAACTCCGTCGGAAGTGGGTCCGGGCACAGCCCAGGGTTGACAGATGGGGAAGAATCGTCTACAATATTCGCATAGTGGATTCGTGTAGACTTTCGACATAGATCGGCGGAATTGTCTGCCACAGAAGGGAGGAAGGGGCCGCTTTTCCCGGCCCCGGAAACGGTAATGAGTAAACGGGCCAGAGGCTTCCGCCTGATCGTGGCAGCGCTGATGATCGGGCTCCTGCTCTCGCTGGCGGCAGTCGCCGCCGCCGATGCAGACCCCATCCGCGTTTCCTCGCTCAGCGAGCCGCAGTCGGTGATCTCCGAGCAGGAGGTCGGCATCACCATCAAAATCTACAACAGCAGCCAGACCGACATGGAGGAGGAAATCATCCTCTATAACGCCGGCGGAATTTCCGTCGCCAAGTATGCCGGCCTCAAGGCTGAAAGCAGCGTGACCTATACCGGCACCTGGCTCGTCACCCAGGACCAGATCAATGCCGGCAAGATCAACTACTATATCCAGTATACCGTCGATACCGGTAGCGGCCCGCAGACCAATACCCGCACCATCCCGGTCACCATCCAGGCCGAGACCGCCGCGCCGCAGCTGACCGCGACCTATACCGTCTCGCCCGTCTCCGCGCGCGAGGGCCAGACCGTCACCCTCAGCTATACCCTCGCCAATACCGGCAATATCGAGCTGCGCAATATCTCCATCGCCAACGAGGGCATCACCAAGGACAAGGTCACCCGCGCTTCGCTCTCCGTGGGTGAAAAGGTCACCGTCACCGATACCTTCACCATGGGCAGCAAGGAGCTCGTCAGCCAGCCGAAGATCACCTATCAGGCAGCCGGCTCCGACAAGACGCTGACCATCTCCGACCTCGCGCGCAAGACCATCACCGTCGCCGAGGACGGCCTCGATGTGACCGTCAAGGCGGACAATACCACGGGCGTGTACCCCGGCGAGGCCGTCGAGTTCACGCTGGACATGAAGAACAGCGGCAATACCGCCTATTCGGCCCTCACCGTCACCGATGACGCGGGTCAGACCATCGCCACCGGCGTGGAGCTTGCGCCCGGCGCGTCCTATTCCGCTACGTTCACCCGCACGTTCACCGCGGATACCTCTGTCAGCGTGAGCGTCAGCGGCACCGACGGCTCCGGCGAGAGCGTGGCGGTCGTCTCCAGCGAGGTGCCCGTCACCACGCAGGACGCCTCCCGCGCGCTGATCCTCGAGGTGAGCGCGCAGGCGGCAACCGATGTCATCTACAGCGAGCCGGCGGTCGTGCGCTTTGCTGTGACCGTCAGGAATACCGGCGAGACCGACGCGACCAACCTGACCGTCAAGCAGGGCGAAACGACTGTCGCGAAGATCGCGTCGCTGCCCTCGGGCGAGAGCCGCACGCTGGTGTTCGATCTGCAGACGAGCATTGCGGGCCAGTTCCGCTTTGACGTCGTGGGCAAGGATGCCGACGCGGTGGAAAAGACGTACGCCTCCAACGTGCTGAAGGTGAGCTATGTCGAGCCGACGCCCGCGCCGACCGCGACGCCCGCGCCGACGGCTGTGCCGCCGACGCCGAGTCCGGTGCCCACGGCGACGCCGAAGCCGACGCTGGGGGAGATCATCAGCAGCAGGGTGAACCCGGTCGTGCTGTACACGGCGGCGGGCGTGTTGGGCGCGCTGCTGGTCGTGATTCTGGCCGTGAGCGCGGTGCAGTCGGGCCGCAGGAAGAAGCGGCTGGCGGGCGCGCTGGACACGATTGAGCTCTCGCCGGACACGCGCAATCATCGCGGCGTGAAGCGGAAGAAGGGCAAGGCGGCGAAGAAGGAAGCGTCTGCGCCGCAGGAGCCGATTGTGCCGACGCCGGAGCTGGAAAGCGAGCCGGAGCAGGACGGCAAGCCGGAGCAGGAGAATCCCGATTCGACGACGCCTGCGCGCGATGCGCTGCGCCGGGCCGAGCGGGAGGAGAGCCGCCGGCGGCGTGCGGCGCAGGCGGAGCAGCCGGTGAACACGGAGGAGACGCTGCGCGTGGTGCCGGTGGATCAGCGGCCGGAGTTTGTGGCGCAGGGCAAGGTGGACGATTCGCAGACGCGGATCTTTGGCAAGCTGAAGGACGAGACGCAGTCCGCGCCGGAAGCGCCGAAGGCGGCGCAGGCGCCGCAGCCGGAGGAGAAGCCTGCGGAGGCGGAGAGCGACACGATCCGGATCGACCGTGCGGCGATTGACGCGGAGATGAAGCGTCAGGCGGATGCAGCGGGCAGCGGCAAGAAGCGCAGCGAGCTGAAGCCGATGAAGAAAAAGAAGAAGGGGCTCTTCGGGCGCAAGCGCGAGGACGACGATCTCTTTGACGGCGAAGACACCTTTGACGACACCGACGACGACTTCATCGAATGATGGTGGGCTGTGCCCACACCCGGCTCGCTTCGCGGTGGGCT
>CAMENN010000135.1 GCA_945928315.1 uncultured Clostridia bacterium | reverse complement strand
TTCCGGAGTTCCTGATGCTGCTCAAGGGCGTCATCGACTGCGCGGACTTCCCGCTGAACGTGTCCCGCTCCTTCCTGCAGAACGACGGCTACGTCCGCCGCATCTCCAACCACATCACCAAGAAGGTCGCCGACCGCCTGACGGGCATGTTCAAGACCGAGCGCGAGACGTACGAGGGCTTCTGGCCGGACATCCATCCGTTCATCAAGTACGGCATCATGCGCGACGAGAAGTTCGCCGAGCGCATGAAGGACTGCGTGCTCTACAAGACGACCGACGGCAAGTTCCTGACGCTTGCCGAGTACAAGGAGCGCAACGCCGAAAAGCTGCCGGACAAGATGGTCTACACCTCCGATCCGGCGCGCCAGGACGCGGCGATCCGCCTGTTCACCGAGCGCGGCATCGACGTGGCGGTGCTCGACCACGCCATCGACGTCAACTTCGTCTCCTACATGGAGTACAGCGGCGATCCGGAGAGCAAGTTCAAGTTCTGCCGCGTGGACGCCGAGCTGGAGAGCCTGACCAGCAGTGAGGAGGCCCCGGCGCTGGATGCGGACAAGCTGACCGCGCTCATGCGCGAGGCCGTGGGCAAGGACGACCTGGCCGTGGAGGTCAAGCCGCTGACCAACGACAAGGTGCCGGTGATGCTCATCGAGGACGAGCAGGTCCGCCGCTTCAACGACATGGGCCGCATCTACGGCCGCAGCGAGTACACGATGCCGGCGAAGTACAACGTGGTGCTCAACAGCCGCAGCGCGACGGTGCAGAAGCTCGCCAGCCGCGAGAAGGACGAGCGCAGCTTGCTGCTCGCGCACCAGCTCTACGACCTGGCGGAGCTTAGCCGTCAGCCGCTGGAAGCGGAGCAGATGACCGAGTTCATCCGCCGCTCGATGGAGATCGTCGATCTCGCGGCGGGGATGGAATAAGGAAAAAGGACTTCAAACAGGCGCGAAGCGAGGAAGGGGTCTGGGGGACCGGAGCCTGCCGCCGCCAGTGGCGGATGAAGGCAGGCGGAGTGTCGGAAATCGCAAGGAGCGCTGCTTGCAGCGCGACTATGCGAGTTTCCCGGACTCATCGTCCCCAGGCTAGGGGTTTGGGGGACCGAAGCCGAGCGCGCCCTGTGGGCGAAGAAGCGAGGCGGAGCGTCTGGAACTGCAAGGAGCACCGCTTGCGGTGCGACTATGCAGGCTCCCCGGACCAAGGCGCCCCAACGTTCCCAAATCGCGAAGCGATCAAAAAGAAAAGCAGTCAGGGAGCGAAGCGTGACCTGACGGTGGATTCCCTGTAAGCCCGGATGGATCTGAAAACCCCATCGGCACTTCTGCCGCCAACCATATCAAACAATTCACGCGCAGCCCCTTCTCCGTCCGGAGTGCGCTCCGGACCCGAGGGGGCTGCGTTCTTTTGACGTTTTCCGCCGGTCACACTCCCTGCGCAAACCTCCACCGCACATAGCTGCGGAATCCGCCCGCCAGGCTGTACGCCTCGTAGCCCAGCTTCCGCAGGCGCTGTGCGAATTCGTCGCTCGTCTCGCCGGTGTAGCAGATCAGATAGACCGGCCTGTCGCGCGGGATGCTCAGCCCGGCACCGCCGTCCTCCTTGAGGATGCGCTCCAGCTCCTTCCACCACAGATTGACCGCCTCCGGGCACGCGCCCAGGCGGCAGTCCTCCGGCCTGCGCAGGTCGAGGATGGTCTTTTCGCGCGCATCCTGCATCATCTGCTGCGCGCTGGCCTGACAGTCTTCCATGCCGATGCCTCCGTTTCCATGCGCCATGCAGGCGCTTTTTTCATGAAGGAAAAAGCGGGCGACGGGCCATCGCCCATCGTCCGCCTTGGTGCGCGGGGAAAATCAGCGCTCGACGCGGCCGGAGCCGGAGCCCTTCATCAGAGCCTCGACCTCCTTGACGCTCACGCGGTTGAAGTCGCCCGGGATCGTGTGCTTGAGGCAGGAAGCCGCCACGGCGAACTCCAGCGCCTCAGCCTGGGTCGGGTAGGTCAGCAGGCCGTAGATCAGGCCGCCGGAGAAGGAGTCGCCGCCGCCGACGCGGTCCACGATGTCGGTGAGCGCGTACTTGCGGGAGACGTAGAACTCCTTGCCGTCGTAGATGCAGGCCGCCCAGTTGTTGATGTCAGCGCTCTTGGACTCACGCAGGGTGATGGCCACGCGCTTGAGGTTCGGGAACATGTCCATCGCGGTCTGCGCGATGCCCTTGTACACGTCGCGATCAAGCTCGCCGCTCTCGACGTCGGACTTGGCGGTGATGCCCAGGGACTTCTGGAAGTCCTCCTCGTTGGCGATCGCCACATCGACGTACTTGGTGATCTCGGTCATGACCTCCTTGGCTTCCTTGCCGTACTTCCACAGGTTCTTGCGGTAGTTCAGGTCGCAGGAAACGGTCACGCCCATCTCCTGAGCGGCCTTGCAGGCGGCCAGGGACAGCTCCGCGGCGGAGGCGGAGATCGCCGGGGTGATGCCGGAGATGTGGAACCAGTCGGCGCCGTCGAAGATCTTCTTCCAGTCGAACAGGTCGGCCGGAGCCTTCGCGATGCAGGAATCCGCGCGGTCATAGACGACCTTGGAGGGGCGCTGGTTGGAGCCGGTCTCCAGGAAGTAGATGCCCATGCGGCCATCGACCATCTTGATGTCGGACACGTCCACGCCGAAGCTGCGGACGTCGCGGACGCAGGCCTCGCCGATCGCGTTGTTCGGCAGGGCGGTCACGAACGCAGCATCCATGCCGTAGTTCGCCAGGGAAACAGCCACATTGGCTTCGCCGCCGCCAAAGGTGGCCTCGAGGGACGGGCTCTGGAAGAAGCGCTCCAGCGCCGGGCTCTTCAGACGGAGCATGATTTCGCCGAGAGTAATGATACGGGCCATGGGTAATCACTCCTGTATTTGTTTTGAAGCGGCGCGCGCCAAAAACGCGCGCAGACCTCGCTTTGTTTGTATTATACACGATACGGCGGCGCAAATCAAGACGTCAGACCAATTTTCGGACAAACAGTTGAAATTCATGGATTTCCGATAACTTTGCACGGGTTTTCTCGGCGATTCCACGTTCTTCATCGAAGAAGCGGAAAAAATTTGTGCCGTTCCGGCCAATGACGGAAGGAGCGAAAACGGGATGATCCGCAGGGGGCGAAACGGCGGGAGCAGAACGGGGACTGTGCCCCGGCCCGGGCCCGCGATATGCCGCAGACGGCGGGGAATGATGTCTTTGTCCCACTGTGAGGTAAGCCGGGGAGGACGGGGACTGTGCCCCTGCCCGGGTCCGCGCAGCATCGACCGTCAGGCCTCGCTTCGCTCCCTGACTGCTTTTTTCTGGATCGCTTCGCGATAGGGTTACGCTGGGCTGCCGCCCAGACCTGCCTGGGGACCAGTCCCCAGACCCCTTCTTCGCTTCGCGCGGTGAAAAGCTGCCTTGAGAAAAAACGCGAAGCTGCCGCGTCGCTCCCCGGGGGGAAGTGATGCGGCAGCTTCGTGCAAGAAAAGAGGTGGTATCCCCCCGTAGGAGGCGATCAGATGTGCTCGAGCGCAAGGCGGTCGTCCCCGCGGCGGCAGTCGATCGCGGCGAGGTAGTAGAAGCCCGTCTCCTGCTCGGCGGCGGTCCAGGTCGCCTTGTAGAAAGCGTCGTAGGCCTCGTCGTCCCGGCCCTGATAGAGCAGCGCCAGGCCGAGGTTCACATATGCCTCGCTGTCATACGGGTTGGGATTGCGCTCGGTCATGCGCGCGATGGCCGTACGGAAGTGCGCCTCCGCCTCGGCGAACAGGCCGCGGCGCAGCAGCAGCGTGCCGTAGGCGTTGTTCACGCGGATGTCGCCCGGGTCGCGCTTCAGCGCCTCGAGGTAGTACGGGTCGGGCAGGTACGTCGCGTGGCGGTACTGCTCGATGTGCAGGCCGGTCAGGTAGAGCTCCTCGTTGGTGAGAATCTCCTCCGGCAGCTTCGCGGCGGGCGCGGGATCGGGAATCCGGTCGATCTGCTTCGGCTGCGGCGCGTAGTCGAGCAGCTTGCGGCCGCTTGCGTCGTACACGGCGAGCACGAGCGCCGTCTCCGGCACGTCGATAGCGACGCTGTCGCTGAGCACGTCCACCGGGCTGATCGTCGTCACCTTATCGTAAACAGGCCGTCCGTTCGCGGTGAGCACCACGCGCGCGTCCTTGTAGACGCCCGTCGCATAGACGGTGAGCTTCGCCGTGTCCGCCTCGCACTCGAGGTTCAGCACGACCTCGGTGCTGGCGTTCTTGACGTAGCCCGCGGCCTTGTAGGGCATAAAGTACTGGGTGAAGGTCTTCTCCTCAAACGGCTTGAGCCAGGTGAAGTCCGGCTGGTTGTCGCAGAACATGCCGGTCATGCTCTGCGCGCTGACCGCTGTCGCCGAGAGCAAGGGCATGATCTACGGCATCTACAAGGCCGGCGATCAGACCTGGTTCATCGACGAGGGCGCCGCGGCTGAAGCCGCCGCCAAGGGAGCCGGCTATGACTTCACCTACGTGGACGCGAAGATGAGCCCCGAGGAGTATCTGCGCGCCATCGACAACGCCATCGCCAACAACGCGGCGGGCGTGGTCACCTGCATCCCGGACCAGACGATGTCCCAGGCGGCTGTGGACAAGCTCGCCGAGGCGGGCATCCCGGTCGTCGCCGCAGACGACGCGCTGCAGACCGCTGACGGCACCAAGATCGCGCCGTGGGTCGGCATCAACGCCTACGTCATCGGTGAGGCGAACGGCGCCTGGGTTGCCGAGTACGCCAAGGCCAACGATCTGGTCAATGATCCGGAGTGCGCGCTGCTCATCCTGACGATGGACACCGTCTCCAGCTGCGTGCCGCGCGCCGAGGGCGAGTACGACAAGTTCACCGAGCTGTGCCCGGAGTTCGACACCGCGAAGATCTACAAGGCCGACTATGACGGCACCACCGACAAGGGCAACACCGCCGCTGCGGCCGTGTTCACCGCGCATCCGGAGATCACCAGGTGGCTGGTGACCGGTGCGAACGAGGAAGGCACCATCGGCGCGCTGCGCGCGCTGGAGTCCGCGGGTCTGGACGGCGAGTCCTGCGTCGTCGGCCTGGGCGCCTACATGGCCAAGGATGAGTGGAAGAAGGAAGGCGAGAGCGCCATGAAGGCGGCCGCGTACTTCTCCTCCCTGTCCGTCGGCGCGGGTTCTGTCGAGGTTCTGCTGCAGATCATCGACGGCCAGGAAGTGACGATGGAGACTGCGGTGGACGCCGTGGTCGTCACCCCGGAGACCTATGTTGAGGTCATGGGCAAGGACGCCGAGTAAGGCATCTCCCACGAGCCGCCGCAGATGCACGCCATCTGCGGCGACTTTTTCCGTCAAAGCACATGGACAGCAAAAAAGAGGAACGCCGCAGCGTTCCTCTTTTGCTGTTTATTGCATCTCATCCGGAGAGAGAGCCTTTTTCCTTTCTCAGCAGACGATGTTCAGCAGGCGGCCCGGCACGAAGATCAGCTTTTTGACCTGCGCGTCGCCGACGAGCTTCTTCACCGTCTCGTTCTCCAGCAGCTTCTCGCCGTCGTCCTTGCCGAGCGTCGCAGGGACCATGATGCGCGCGCGCACCTTGCCCTTGATCTGCACGGCGATCTCCACCTCGTCCGCGACGAGCTTCGTCTCGTCGTAGGCCGGCCAGCTCTGCGTGTAGATCGGCGCGCCGAAGCCGCATTCCTCCCACATCTCCTCGGTGATGTGCGGGGCGACCGGGTTCAAGCACAGCAGCAGCGCACGCAGCTCGCCGCGGGTCACGCTGCCGCTCGCGTACACGTCGTTGACGAAAGACATCATCGCCGCGATAGCGGTGTTGTACTTCATGCGCTCATAGTCCTCGGAGACCTTCTTGATCATCGCGTTGACCGGGGCCTCCATCTCATGGCGGACGCCGTCCTCCGCCGTCAGCATGTCCTGCAGGCGCCAGACGCGCTCCAGGAAGCGGCGGCAGCCGCGCGCGCCCTCGGTGGACCACGGAATCGCCTGGTCGAACGCGCCCATGAACATCTCGTAGAGGCGGAAGGCGTCCGCGCCGATCTCCGCGATGGTGTCGTCCGGGTTGATGACGTTGCCGCGGGACTTGCTCATCTTCTCGCCGTTCGCGCCGAGGATCATGCCGTGGCTCGTGCGCTTCTGATACGGCTCCTTGTTCGGGATCGCGCCGATGTCATAGAGGAACAGGTTCCAGAAGCGGGAGTAGAGCAGGTGCAGCGTGGTGTGCTCCATGCCGCCGTTGTACCAGTCGACCGGCAGCCAGTAGGCCAGCTCCTCCTTGCGCGCCAGATCCGTGTCGCAGTGCGGGTCGGCGTAGCGCAGGAAGTACCAGGACGAGCCCGCCCACTGGGGCATGGTGTCCGTCTCGCGCTTGGCGGGGCCGCCGCAGCACGGGCAGGTCGTGTTCACCCAGCTGTCGATCTTGGACAGCGGGCTCTCGCCGGAATCGGTCGGTTCGTAGTTATCCACGTCCGGCAGCAGCACCGGCAGCTGATCCTCCGGCACCGGCACCCAGCCGCACTTCTCGCAGTAGACCAGCGGGATCGGCTCGCCCCAGTAGCGCTG
>CAMENN010000134.1 GCA_945928315.1 uncultured Clostridia bacterium | reverse complement strand
GCATCCTGCTGGACCGCAAGTCGCCCGCGCTGCACCTGATCCAGCGCATCCGCGATGAGGCGCACCGCTTCGGCATCACGCACCACCGCAACCTTCGCCAGAAGGCGGGCATGCACTCCTCGCTGGAGGACATTCCGGGCATCGGCCCGGCGCGGCGGCGCGCGCTGCTGGCGCATTTCGGGTCCATCGCGGCGATTGCCGGGGCGACGCCGGAGCAGCTTTGTGCGGTGGAGGGCATCGGTCCGGCGCAGGCGAAGGTGATCCGGGACCACTATCATCAGAAGGCGGGGGAGACGCATGACGCAGGCGGAGAGGCTGGCGGCGTTTGAGGCGATGCTCTCGGACGTGCGGCTTCAGGCTGCGCAGATCGAAGGCAAGATGCGCGCGCTGAAGGCGGAGGGGAAGGAGCGCTCCGCGACCTACCGGCAGCTGATGGGGAATCGTTTGCAGATCGCGCAGCTGCTGGCGATGTATCGGGCGTATGGGCTGACGGAGGAATAGACTTTTCGGACCATGGAAGCGATTGGTGGAAAACAGATGGACGATGGATGGAGGATCACCCCTGTGCGAGGAGATTCACCGTCAGGTAACGCTTCGCTCCCTGACTGCCTTTTTTCTTTGATCGCTTCGCGATAGGGTTACGCTGGGCTGCCGCCCAGACCCGCCTGGGGACCAGTCCCCAGACCCCCGCTTCGCTTCGCGCGGTTTTACGTTACTTTTCATTACAAGAGAGGAGGCGCGCCCATGATCGCGAGCGTGCAAAGCCTGGGGCTATCCGGTATCGAAGGGTATCTCGTTTCGGTCGAGGCGTTCACCGCGGACGGCCTGCCGATGTTCGAGGTCGTCGGCCTGCCGGATGCCGCCGTCAAGGAGAGCCGTGAGCGCGTGCGCGCGGCGATGGCCTCCTGCGCGCTGTCCTTCCCCGTCGCGCGGCTGACGGTCAACCTCGCGCCCGCCGACGTGCGCAAGGAGGGCCCGGCCTATGACCTGCCCATCGCGCTGGCGATCCTGTGCGCCGGCGGCATGGTGCCCGCCAAGCGTCTGGCGGGCACGGCGGCGGTGGGCGAATTGTCCCTCTCCGGCGAGCTGATGCCCGTGCGCGGCGCGCTTTCCATGGCGATTGCGGCGAAGGAGCGCGGGCTTTCCGCACTCATCCTCCCCGCGCACAACGCCCGCGAGGCCGCCTGCGTGGAGGGGCTGCGCGTGCTGCCCGCCGGGAGCCTCGCGGAGGTCATCGACTACCTGCGCGGCGAGGCGGACATCGAGCCGGTGGCGTCCGTGCCCTATGCAAAGCTGCTGCAAAGCCGCGGGACGCGGCACGACTTTGCGGACGTGCGCGGGCAGAAGAGCGCCAAGCGCGCGCTGGAGATCGCCGCGGCGGGCGGGCACAACGTGCTGATGATCGGCCCGCCGGGCAGCGGCAAGACGATGATGGCGCGCTGCCTGCCGGGCATTCTGCCGGACATGACGCTCGAGGAGGCGCTGGAAACGACGCGCATCCACAGCGCGGCGGGCGTGCTCGGCGCGGACAGCGGGCTGCTGCTGGAGCGCCCGTTCCGCGCGCCGCACCATACCGCCAGCGCGGTGGCGCTGGTGGGCGGCGGCAGCAAGGCGCGCCCGGGCGAGATCAGCCTGGCGCACCACGGCGTGCTCTTCCTCGACGAGCTGCCGGAATACAACCGGCAGGCCCTCGAGGCGATGCGCCAGCCGCTGGAGGACGGCTTTGTGAGCGTTGTGCGCGTGAACGCGCAGGCACGCTATCCCGCCCGGACGATGCTCATCGCGGCGATGAACCCGTGCCCCTGCGGCAACTACGGCAGCCGCACGCAGCCCTGCCGCTGCAAGCCCGGGGAGATCGCGCGCTATCTCTCGCGCATCTCCGGGCCGCTGCTCGACCGCATCGATATGCAGCTGGAGGTCTCCGCCGTGCCGGTCAAGGAGATCACCGCGGGCGCGCCAGAGGAGCCGTCGGCCTCCATCCGCGAGCGCGTACAGGCCGCGCGCGAGCGCCAGCAGGTGCGCTATCGCGGCCAGGACGCCGCCTGCAATGCGGAGCTGACCGCGCGGCAGGTGAGCACCTACTGCGCGCTGGACGAGGGCTGTCAGGCGCTGATCGAGCGCGCGTGCGAGAAGTACCACCTTTCGATGCGCGCGGTCAGCCGCATCATGAAGGTCTCGCGCACCATCGCGGACCTCGCCGGGAAGGAGCGCATCGAGAAGGCGCATGTGCTCGAGGCACTGGGCTTCCGGAATCTGGAGGGGACGTTCTGGAAATAGAAAACGGATGAGGGCGTATCGGGCGTGCCGGTTTGCGGCGCGGGCCGATGCGCTCTTTTTTACTGCATAAGAAGCTGTGCCAAAGCAGCGTACAGCGGGCACGGAGGGACATCGCCTGATCAGGCTGTTCGGAGGCGGGACGGGAACGGCCTGCTTTATGAACTTCTTACCGGTGAAATATGTTTATTGCATAAAGTGCATAAATCCCGGCGAAAAACGGTTTGATTCCCCTTACAGCGTTGCGCTATACTGACCTCAGTGATCGGGGATTCCAGTTGCACCACCGCCATCCGGAGGCGGGATGCGGCAACAGATGCGCAGCCGTTGCGGTCATTTCAGGAACTGCGAACCCGTCAAGCGAAAAGCGAAAGGAGAATCCTGAACGATGAAACGGACAATTGTGGCAGCCGCGCTGGCCGCTGCGCTCCTGGGCGCAACGACGGCCCTCGCGGAGGCGCCCGAGCTGAGCGTGACGAGCACGATCTATGGCGAGGCGTTCACCAACGGCTATACGACGCAGAAGGCCGAGGACAACATCGGCGTGCAGTACAGCGAGGACGGCGCGGCCGTGCTGACCCTGTCCTTCCCGGACGGCACGCCCGTGGACGACAGCAGGATCGACGCCTCTGCGGCCGTGGTCTCGCTGGAGGACGGCGACGGCTATTACAAGGAGATGCTTGAGCTTCGGGCGACGGCGCTCCCGAATGCCTGGGAGAACGGGCAGACCACCTACACCCTCGATACGGACGACCTGGTCTGGGACAACATGGGCTATCCGTGCGACAACGGCGGTCTGGAGTGGAGCGGCATTGGCGGCGACGGCAACGGCCATTACGCCTTCAACCTGAAGGTCAGCGGCATCAGGTATGACGGCGAGGATGTCGCGGACGCCACGTTCCGCGTGCAGATCTATGCCTACGGCCGCGAGTTCAGCGGCGGCAGCAACGGCGCGGGCGGCTATGACGATCTGCTGCTGCCCAAGGCCGGCAAGGCGGCACTCGAGAACGCGCCCGAGGCCGGCAGCGAGCCGGTCGTGACCTGGGTTGGCGCGGGCGACAAGCCGATCCTGTGCGACTACAGCACCGACAACTTCTACATCACCTGGCCCGCGGGCATGGACGCCTCCGCGGTCAACGGTTACAAGGTCGCCGTCGAGCTCAGAAGCGACTATGGCGACGTGCTGCCCCTGGAGGCCGGCCGTGACTACAAGGTCTATGCCTCTGCTGATACCACGCAGGTCTCCGTTAACTATGTCTACTGGCCGTTCGTGCCGGTCTATACGACCTTGACGATCACGGCGGATACCGGCGATGCGGAGCCGTTCACCGCGGACTTTGACATCGCGAGCGTCTATGTGCACTCCGTGCAGACGGGCGGCGGCATTGCCCGCGAGGGTACGGTCGAGTGCTACACCGTCTACGGCGTGGACAACATCGAGAGCTGGCAAACGATCATGTCCCAGCCGACCAGCATGTGGGTCTGCGAGGATCCGGACAGCGACGCGCAGAGCACCCGCGTCAGCGTCCTGGGCATGTTCGCCAACGCGAACACGTTCCTCAAGGAGAACGAGGACGGCAGCCTGGCGGTTGTGCATGACCTGGCGGAGGCCACGGTCTATGATGCCTCCGGCGAGGACGGCTACAACATCGGTCTGCGCAGCCACACGGCGTTCCTGACCCGTCGCTCCGCCACGCGCACCGAGGTCATCGACGGCAAGACGTACACCTTCACGCTCGCCTTCAGCGGCGGCAGCGATCGCGTGCCGCAGCCGGAGGAGGTCACCGTCGCGCGCGGCTACATCCTGGGCGACCGTCTGGATACGCACCAGCGCTGGGCGTGGATCTTCATCAACGCCTGCGGCTGGATGGACCCGAACGGTACGGGCAAGTAAACCCAATAGCAACAAGGCGGAGCGCCGGTTTTCCGGCGCTCCGCTGCTTTTTGGGCAGACGGGCGGCCGTGCCGTGCGCGCCGCGGCTCTTTACTTGCCCGGGCAAATGCGGTATAATCCAGAAAGCCGCGCTGCGGCAATGCGACGAAAACAGAGGTTTGAAGCCATGGTGGAAAAGAGAGACGTCCTGTTCACCCCTGCGGGCAGCACCCGCAGGCTGCATATTTTCCTGCCGGAGGGCTATGACGGGAGCGATGAGCGCTATCCCGTCATGTATTTCTTCGACGGGCACAACCTGTTTTATGACGAGGACGCGACCTACGGCAAGAGCTGGGGCCTGCGCGAGTTCCTCGAGGGCTGGGAGAAAAGGCTGATCGTCGTGGGCGTGGAGTGCAGCCACGAGGGCGCCTCCCGGCTGACGGAGTACTGCCCGTATCACTTCACGAAGGGCTTTCTGGGCGAGATCAACGGCACGGGCGACGCGACCGTGCGCTGGATGATCGACGAGCTCAAGCCGATGATCGACGAGCAGTACCGCACGATGCCGTTTCGCGAGTGCACGGCCATCGGCGGCTCGAGCATGGGCGGGCTGATGAGCCTGTACGCCGCCGTGCGCTACAACCGCTGGTTCTCCAAGGCGGCGTGCCTGTCGAGCACCATCGGGCCGTGCATGGAGGACTTCCGCGAGGACATCGCCCGCTGCGACATCTCCGCCGACACGCGCGTCTATCTGTCCTGGGGCAGCGAGGAGGGCGGCGGCTCCAAGATGTATCCGCGCAAGGACAACAACGACATCATGACCGCGCGCAACAGCGAGTTGGCGGATCTGCTTCGCGTGCGCGGGGCGAACACGCGCCTCTACGGGCAGCCGGGCGGCCGCCACTGCGAGGCCGACTGGGAGAAGCAGGTGCCCCTGTTCATGAACTACCTGTGGCTCGACCGATGACGGCGCAGGAGGCCCGCGCGTTGATCGCGCAGCAGTGCGGGCGCTGGCCCGGGCTGACCGCGCAGGACCTGGTGAAGGCGCTCTATCAGGCGGCGCTCGGCTGCGGACACTTCGCCCCGGACGAGGCGCGCGCTGCGGCGATGCTCCGCGAGGAGGCCGCGCGGCTGTCCGCCAAGGCCGCGGACGCGCCGCTCGTCGAGCCCATCGGGCCGCGCTTTTGCCGCGTGCACCTCGCGCCGTATGAAAAGACCGGCGCGTCGCCCGACACGCTGGCGCGGCTGTTCGTGCTGAGCGCCGGGGCCGACGTCTCCGGCGGGCGCGCGGCGCTCGAGGACGGGCTTTGCGCGCTCGAAGCCATGGCCGATGCGGGCGAGCTGCCGCTGGATGCGGAGGATGTGCGCGCGTATCTCGCAGCCTACCGCGCGGCGGGCTGCCCGTCCGTGCATCACAGCGAGGCGTTCCGCGCGCGCCATGCCCCGGCATACCGCGTCGTGGAGCGGCGGTTCGCCGACTGCCTGCCGCTGCTTTCGCGCATCGACCGGCTGCTGGCACAAAGGCCGCGCGTCCTCGTCGCCATCGACGGCATGAGTGCCAGCGGCAAGAGCACCCTCGCGGCGCTGCTGCACGAGGTCTACGGCGCGCCGGTCGTGCACATGGACGACTTCTTTCTGCAGCCGCATCAGCGCACGCCCGAGCGCTACGCGGCGCCCGGGGAAAACGTCGATCACGAGCGGTTCGCGCAGGAGGTGCTCACGCCGCTTTTGCGCGGGGAGGCGTTTGCCTACCGGCCGCTGCTGTGCCGGACGTTTGCGTTCGGCGAGCCGGTTCGGGTGGAGCCTTCGCGGCTGACGGTCGTCGAGGGCTCGTACAGCCTGCATCCGGCGCTCGCGGGGGCGTACGACCTGCGCGTGCTGCTGCGCATGCCGCCGGAGCTGCAGAGCCGGCGCATCCTCGCGCGCAACGGCGAGGCGATGCACCGGCGCTTCATGGAGCAGTGGGTGCCGCTGGAAAACGCCTATTTTGAGGCGACGGGGATTGACACGCGCTGCGACCTGCGCGGATGCACCGCACAGGACGGCAGTGTGAGCTGGGAGGAATTGCCATGAGGATTGTGGTCATCGACGGACAGGGCGGGCGCATGGGCAGCCAGCTCATCGAGGGCGTGCGCGCCGCGGGCATGCGCTGCGACATCACGGCGATCGGCACCAACGTGCTGGCGACGAGCGCGATGCTCAAGGCGGGTGCGGACCGCGGCGCGACGGGAGAGAACCCGGTGATCGTCGCGTGCCGGGACGCGGAGGTCATCGTGGGGCCGATCGGGATTCTGGCGGCGGACTCGCTGCTGGGCGAGGTCACGCCGGCGATGGCGGTGGCCGTGGGGCGGAGCCGGGCGGTGAAGCTGCTGCTGCCGGTCAACCAGTGCCGGAATATCGTCGTGGGGACCCAGCAGATGACGCTTTCGCAGCTGGTGAACGCCGCCGTGAATCAGCTGCT
>CAMENN010000133.1 GCA_945928315.1 uncultured Clostridia bacterium | reverse complement strand
GCGTGCTGGGCTGCGAGGAGAGCGCGCAGACGGAGAGCTTTTCCTCCGGGCTGCTGGAGTACCCGCAGTACACGCGGCCGCGGGAGTTCGAGGGGCTGACGGTGCCGGAGCCGCTTCTCAATGGGAATCATGCGCACATCGAGGACTGGCAGCTGTCGGAGGCGCTGTACGTGACGATGAAGCGCCGGCCGGAGATGGCGAAGGCGTATCTGGACGGAAGGAAGTTCACGCGGCACCAGAGGAAGGTCGTGGACGCGGTCTTCGAGCGGCTGCGGCAGGAGGAGCAAGACAAGGAGACACCATGCACCTGACCTTAGGCGTGACCGCGCATGTGGACGCGGGCAAAACGACGCTCTGCGAGCAGCTCCTTCGCCATGCGGGCGTGCTGCGCCGCTGCGGCCGCGTCGATCATGGCGACGCGTTCATGGACGACAACGCCCTCGAACGCGCGCGCGGTATCACCATCTTCTGCGAACAGGCGGACTTCACCCTCCCACGCGCGGACGGAGAACCCCTCCATGTCACGCTCATGGATACCCCCGGCCACGTCGATTTCGCCGGCGAGATGGAGCGCGCGCTGTCCGTGCTGGACGCCGCGCTGCTCGTCGTCTCCTGCGCCGAGGGCGTGCAGAGCCACACCGTGACGCTCTTTCGCATGCTCCGTGCGCGCCGCATCCCGACGCTGATTGTGCTCAGCAAGACCGACCGCGAGGGCGCGGACATCCCCCGCGCGATGGCGCAGCTTGCGCGCCTGCTCTCGCCGGACTGCGTGTTCATGCAGCCGCAGGACGATGCAGGCCGCGAGGCGCTTTGCGAGGAGCTGGCCGCGCGCGACGAAGCGCTCATGGAGCAGCATTTCTCCGGCGGGGCCGCGCAGGCAGACTACCTCGTCGCGGCCCGGCGCGCGTTTGCCGCGCGGGAGCTTTGGCCCGTCGTCGCATGCAGTGCGCTCACGGATACCGGCGTGGACGGCGTGCTCGATGCCGTCGCGGCGCTGTGCGAAACGGACTATGCCGCGCATGCGGATGAGCCGTTCTGCGCGCGGGTCTACCGCGTGCGCCGGGAGGGCGGTGTGCGCTACTGCTATGTGAAGACGATTGCCGGCGCGCTCTGCGCCCGTGACGAGGTCGATACCCCCGACGGGCGGCAGAAGGTGAACGCGCTGTGCGCAGCGCAGGGCACGAAGCTGACCCCGCTGACCTGCCTTGAAGCCGGGCAGACCGCCGCGCTCGCCGGGCTCACCTGCCGCCCGGGCGACGTGATCGGCGCGGAGGCGGGCCGCCATGCGCAGGAGCTGACGCCGGTGATGAGCGTACAGGTCGTGCCGCAGGGCGCGCTGACCGTGCAGGCGCTGCTTGCGCACCTGCGCGAGCTGGAGGAGGAGGACCCGCTGCTCACCGTGCGCGCGCAGGGCGACGAGCTGTGCGTGGGCATCATGGGCGCGGTGCAGATCGAGGTGCTGGGCAGCGTACTGGAGAGCCGCTTTAGCGATCATGTGCGCTTTCTCGCGCCGACGGTTATGTACCGGGAGACGGTCGCCGCGCCGGCCGTGGGCATCGGGCATTACGAGCCGCTGCGCCACTATGCGGAGGTGTGGCTGCGCCTGTCGCCCGGGGAGAGCGGCAGCGGCGTGACGTTCGAATCGCGCGTTGCGCCCAACTCGCTGGAGGAAAACTGGCAGCGGCTCATCCGTCAGCACGTCTTTGAGCGCGAGCATCCGGGCGTGCTCACCGGCAGTCCGATCACCGACGTGCGCGTCACGCTGCTGGCCGGGCGCGCACACCTCAAGCATACAGAGGGCGGAGACTTCCGCGAGGCGACCTGCCGCGCCATCCGCAACGCGCTCATGCAGGCGCAGAGCGTGCTGCTCGAGCCGGTCGTGCGCTTCGAGCTGGCCATGCCGCAGGAGGCGCTCCCGCGCGTGACGGGAGAGCTGCTCGCGCTCGGCGCGCAGCTGGATGCGCCGGGGTTCGACGCGGACGAGGCGACGCTCTGCGGCAGCTGCACCGCCGCAACGTTCTGGGATTATCCCACGCGCTTTGCTGCGACGACGCGCGGACACGGGCGCCTCAGCGCGCGCTTTGATCGCTACGCGCCGTGCCGGAATCAGGAGGAGATCGTCGCCGCGCGCGGATACAGCCCGCTGGCGGACAACGCGAATCCGCCGGGCAGCGTGTTTTGCAGCCATGGCGCGGGCTTTTACGTCGCGTGGGATCACGTGCGCGAGTGGGCGCACTGCGAGGTCGAGGGGGTGTAGGCCGTGTTCACTTGCAGGCTCGATCCGGGGAGCCGCACGCCGCTGTGCGATCAGCTCTATGCGGCGCTGCGGCAGGAGATCCTGCACGGGGCGATCGCGCCGGGCGCGCGCATGCCCTCCAAGCGCCAGCTCGCCGACCATCTGCACATCAGCACGGCGACGGTGGAGGCGGCGTATGCCCGGCTGACGAGCGAGGGGCTGTGCGAGTCGCGCCCGCGCAGCGGCATGTACGCCTGTGCGGCGCCTGAAACGCCGGGACGGCCGCACGGCGAGAAGCCGCCCGTGCGCTACGACTTTTCGACGGGCGCGGCGGATGCGGAGCACTTCCCCTATGCGACGTGGGCCAAGCTCATGCGCGAGGTGCTCAGCGCGCAGGATAAGGCGTTGCTGCTCGCCGGGGATGCGCAGGGCATGCCGGAGCTGCGCGCGCAGATCGCCGCGATGCTGCGCAGCCTGCGCGGCATTGACGTCCCGCCCGAGTGTGTCGTGCTGGGCGCGGGCACGGAGGTGCTGGTGGCGGCGCTGGTCTCGCTCATCGGGCGGGAGCGGCTGTTCGCCGTGGAGGACCCGGGCTATTCGCGCGTCCGGCGCGTGCTGGTCACAAGCGGCGCGCGGATTGCGCCGACGCCGCTTTCCGGAGGGGCGATCGACGTGCGTGCGCTGTATGTGAGCGGCGCGGGCGCGGCGTATGTGACGCCCTCGCACCAGTTTCCCACCGGCGAGGAGATGAGCGCCGAGCAGCGCATGGCGCTGCTGCGCTGGGCGAAGGAGACGGGCGGCTACATCCTCGAGGACGACTATGACAGCGAGTTCTGCTTTTCCGGCTCGCCTGCGGCGTCGCTCACGGCGATGGACGAGGGCGGGCACGTGATCTACATGAACACGTTTTCGCGCACGCTGGCGCCGGGGCTGCGGCTGAGCTTCATGGTGCTGCCGCCGCCGCTGGCCGCGCAGTACCGGACGATGCACGCGGCGTGCAGCGTGCCGGGGTTTGAGCAGGCGACGCTGTGCCGGTTCATGGAGGGCGGGCATCTGGAGCGGCACATCGCGCGGATGCGGGTGATCTACCGGGCGCGGATGCAGGCGCTGACGCAGACGGCGCAGCGGCTTTCGCTGGGCGAGGTGGCGCCGTGCGGCGGGGGACTGCATGTGCTGCTGACGGTCGGCGGGAGGACGCCGGCGCAGGAGCTTGTGCCGCGCGCGGAGCAGGCGGGCGTGAAGCTGACGCGGCTGTGCGACCACGGCGTGATGCGCATGGGCGCAAAGGCCGAGCGCGTGGTGCTGCTGGGCTTTTCCGGCATGGACGAGGCGCAGATCGAGAAGGGCCTGGAGACACTGAAAAAGGCCTGGTTTTAATATGAAGGTTGGAAGATCAGCGCGAAGCGAAGAAGGGAGTCTGAGGGACAATGTCCCTCAGGCTGGGGGTTTGGGGGATGAAATCCCCCAACGTCTCCCTGTCGACGGTTACCAGTAAACCTCAGACCAGCGATTCGCCGTTGTCGCCGAAGGCGGTCTACGGCGGCGAAAACGCAGAGCGACTTAACGCGGCGCGAAGCGGGGAAGGGGTCTGGGGACTGGTCCCCAGGCTGGGGGTTTGGGGGATGAAATCCCCCAACGTCTCCCTGTCGACGGTTACCCGTAAACCACAGCCCCACGATTCGCCGTTGTCGCCGAAGACGGTTTACGGCGGCGAAAGCGCAGAGCGGCTTCACCTCCCCGTTCCCCTCTTTGCCTATCTGACAAACGGTTATATGGACATCATCGTCATCAGACAAAGGAGAGCATTATGGAAAAGCTGCACGTCCTGGGCACCGGCAACGCCATGGTGACCCGCTGCTACAACACCTGCTTCGCCCTGCAAAATGATCAGGGCCTGCTGCTCGTCGATGCGGGCGGCGGCAACGGCATCCTCCGCCAGATGGAGGACGCCGGCCTCAGCTTCGCCGATGTGCACGACTTCTTCATCACCCACGCGCACCCCGATCACCTCGGCGGCGCAGTCTGGGTGCTGCGCAAGGTCATGACCATGATGCGCGCCGGGCAGTTTGACGGCGATCTGCACATCTACTGCCACAAGACCGTGCGCAAGGGCCTTGAGGCCATCGCCGACCTGATGCTGCAAAAGAAGTTTGTGAAGCTCATCGGCGAGCGCGTGCTCTTCCACGACATCGAGGACGGCATGACGGCGAGGCTCTGCGGCCGCGACGTCACGTTCTTTGACATCGGCTCCACCAAGCTGCTGCAGTTCGGCTTCACCACGACGCTGGAAAGCGGCGCGCGCCTGACCTGCCTGGGCGACGAACCCTACAACCCGGACTGCCGCCGCTATGTCGAGGGCACGGACTGGCTGCTGTGCGAGGCGTTCTGCCTGAACGCGCATGCCGACCGCTTCAAGCCCTATGAGAAGCACCACAGCACCGCGCTCGACGCCGCACGGCTGGCTGCGGAGCTGGGCGTGGCCCACCTTGTCCTCTGGCACACGGAGGACAAGCACCTTGCGCAGCGCAAGGCGCTCTACACCGCCGAGGCGCGCGAGGCGTACGGCGGGGACGTGTACGTGCCGGACGATCTGGATGTGATTGAGCTGGGAGCATGATGGGTAAGCGAATCCTTGGGGCTTTCAGGAACGCACCCGTCAGGTATCGCTTCGCTCCCTGACTGCTTTTTTTCTTTGATCGCTTCGCGATTGGGGAACGTTAGGGGTTTCAGTCCGGGAAACTCGCATAGTCGCGACGCAAGCGTCGCTCCTTGCGATTTCCGACGTTTCGCCCGCCTTCCTCCGCCACAGGCGGCAGCGAGCTCCAGTCCCCTAAAACCCTGCCCGGGGCGCCGCCCCGGACCCCGCAAGGGGCGGAGTCCGGGAAACTCGCATAGTCGCGCCAAAATGGCGCTCCTTGCGATTTCCGATGCTCCGCCCGCCTTCATCCGCCACTGGCGGCGGCAGGCTCCGATCCCCTTGCCCCTTCATCGCTTCGCGCGGTTTTAGCAACTTTTGAGGAGAAAGATATGGACATCACCGCACTGCTCGCCAGCGAGTTTTCCACCGACCGCGCCATCGTCAACCGCATCATCGGCCTGATCGACGAGGGCAACACCATCCCGTTCATCGCGCGCTACCGCAAGGAGATGACCGGCGCGATGGACGACCAGAAGCTGCGCGAGATGAGCGAACGGCTTGACTACCTGCGCGGGCTGCAAAAGCGCCGCGAGGCCATCGAGAGCGCCGTGGGCGAACAGGGCAAGCTCACCGATGACCTGCGGGCGAAGCTCGCCGCGGCGGTGACGCTCGCTGAGCTGGAGGACCTCTACCGCCCGTACAAGCAGAAGCGCCGCACCCGCGCGATGATCGCAAAGGAGAAGGGCGTGGAGCCGCTGGCACAGGCGGTTTTCGCCCAGCGCCGCGGGGACGATCCGCTGCGCCTCGCCGCGGCGTACGTCAATTCCGACAAGGACGTGCCGGACGCCGAAACCGCGCTGGCGCTTGCTCGGGACATCATCGCCGAGCAGATCAGCGACGATGCGCAGATTCGTGCGAGCCTGCGTGCGCTGGTGCGGCGCATCGGCGTGCTCACGGGCAGGGCGGCGAAGGACGAGGACAGCGTCTACCGCCTGTATTACGACTACAAGGAGCCGGTGATGCGCGTGGCGGGACACCGCGTGCTGGCGCTCAACCGCGGCGAGCGCGAGGGCTTTTTGAAGGTTTCCGTCGAGGTGGACGAGGCGCAGGCGATGCAGACGATCTGCCGCGCCGTCATCGACCCGCCCAGCCCCTGCTGCGACGCGGTGCGCGAGGCCGCGAAGGACGCCTGGCAGCGGCTTATCGAGCCGTCGCTGGAGCGCGAGATCCGCGCGGAGCTGACGGACAAGGCCAACGAGGGTGCGATCCGCGTGTTCGGCCAGAACCTCTCCCAGCTGCTGATGCAGCCGCCCATCCGCGGCCGCGTGACGCTGGGCGTCGATCCGGGCTTCCGCACGGGCTGCAAGCTGGCCGTCGTCGATGAGAACGGCAAGGTGCTGGAAACCGGCGTCGGTCACTTCACCATCCCCGGGCAGACGCGCGGGCGCGAGGAGGCCCGGCGGCTCATCCTTTCGATGGTGAAGCGGCACGGCGTGACCGCCATCGCCATCGGCAACGGCACGGCCTCCCGCGAGAGCGAGCAGTTCATCGCCTCGCTGCTGCCGGAGATGCCCGCCGGCGTGCAGTACACGATCGTCAGCGAGGCCGGCGCGAGCGTCTATTCCGCCAGCAAGCTCGCGGCGAAGGAGTTCCCGGATTACGACGTCTCGCTGCGCAGCGCCGTGTCCATCGCCCGGCGCATGCAGGACCCGCTGGCCGAGCTGGTCAAGATCGACCCCAAGGCGATCGGCGTGGGCCAGTACCAGCACGACCTCAAGCAGGCGGAGCTGG
>CAMENN010000132.1 GCA_945928315.1 uncultured Clostridia bacterium | reverse complement strand
CGGGCATCTTTCCGGCGACGGAATGCCTCAAAAACGCGCCGGAGCGCTGCCTGCGTCTGCTGCTATCCAGCGCCAGCGAGAAGAGCGAGGGCGCGCAGCACCTTCGCGCTCAGGCGGAGGCGCTGGGGGTGCGCACGGAGATCGCCGACAGGGCGCTCGAGCGCATCTCGAAGAAGGAGAACTGCTTTGCTGCGATGGTTTACCGCAAGGCGGAGGGCGTGTTTGACGCGGACAGCCCGCACATCGTGCTCCATCACCCCAGCGACAGCGGGAACATGGGCACGATCCTGCGCACGGCGCTGGGCTTCGGCCTGCGCAATGTGGCAGTCATCCGCCCGGCCGTCGATTCGGACGATCCGCGTGTGACGCGCGCGTCGATGGGCGCGGCATTCTCCCTGGGCGTGCGGCATTTCGATTCGTTTGAGGCGTACCGCGAGGAGTTCCCGGACAGGCAGCTCTTTCCGTTCATGCTCACCGGCGCGGTGCCGCTTCAAGAGGCTGTCGCTCGCGTGGCTGGGCCGTTCTCGCTGATCTTCGGCAACGAGGCCAGCGGGCTGCCCGATGCGTTTGCGCAGCTGGGCGTGAGCACGCTGATTCCGCACAGCGGAAAGATCGACTCGCTGAATCTGGCGATCGCCGCGGGCATCGGTATGTATGCATTTACCCAAAAGGACAGGGCATGAGCCCGGAGGTGACGATATGAGGATTGTTGTGGACGCCATGGGCGGCGATTTCGCACCCAAGGTCAATGTCGACGGCTCCATCGACGCGCTGCGCGAGTTCCCGGATGTGGAGATCACGCTCGTCGGCCCGCAGGAGCTGGTGGAAAAGACGATCGGTGAGTACGCCGATCAGCAGGCGCTCTCCGGCGTGCGCAGCCGCCTGAGCGTGGTCGATGCGCCGGAGGTCATCTCGACCGAGGAGCACCCGGTCATGGCGTTGCGCCGCAAGAAGAACTCGACCTTCTGCGTCGGCATGGACATCGTTCGCCGCAAGGAGGCGCAGGCGTTCGTCTCCGCCGGCTCGACCGGCGCGCTGATGGCGGGCGCGATGTTCAAAATCGGCCGCATCAAGGGCGTGGTGCGCCCCGCGCTGGCGACGCTGATGCCCGTCCCCGACCGGCCTATGCTGATGGTGGACGCGGGCGCGAACGTCGACTGCAAGCCGGAGTGGATCGTGCAGTTTGCGATGATGGGCAGCGTGTACATGCAGAAGGTCATGGGCATCGAGACGCCGGACGTTGGCCTGCTCAACATCGGCGTGGAGGACGCCAAGGGCAATGAGCAGACGCAGGCTGCCTGCGCGCTGATGCGCCGGGAGCAGCCCTTCCACTTCATCGGCAGCGTGGAGGCGCGCGACGCGCTCGCGGGCACCTGTGACGTGCTGGCGACGGACGGCTTTGCGGGCAACGTGCTGCTCAAAAACACGGAGGGCGTCATCTCCCTGCTGTTCGGGCTGCTCAAGGGCGGACTGATGAGCTCCACGAAGGGCAAGGTCGCGGCGCTGCTGGCGAAGGACACCTTCCGCGAGCTCAAGCACAGCTTCGACTCCACCGAGATCGGCGGCGCGCCGCTGCTGGGCGTGGAGGGCGCGGTGATCAAGGCGCACGGCAACTCAAATGCGCGCGCCATCTTCTGCGCCATCCGTCAGGCGAAGGAGGTCGTGGACAGCGGCGTGGTCGATCTGATCCGCGAGGGCGTCGGCAAGCTGAGCGTGGAGAGCGATAGGGCGGAGTAAGGGCGGAGTAAGGGCAGAGCACCGGGGCATGTGCACCGGTTCAAATCAGCAAAAGGAGGAAAAACATCATGATTCTGGATCAGCTCAAGGGTATGGTGGCCGAGCAGCTCGGCGTTTCGGAGAACGAGGTGAAGCCGGAGAGCCGCCTCAAGGAGGACCTGGGCGCGGACAGCGCTTCTGTGATGATGCTGGTGATGGACGTGGAGTCCGAGTTTGGCATCGAGGTGGAGGACGACGCCATCGAGAAGGTCAAGACCGTGGCTGACATGGCTGCCTATATCGAAGAGAAGATGTGATGACGAGATCCGCCGCCTGACCGGGCGGCGGGCCCGTTTATTTCACTTCGCGCGACGGCTGCGCGAAGCGAAATGGACGGGAGGACGCGCCCGCAGCGGGCGCAGAGGAGATTTTTCATGAATTATCAGGGGCTGGAGCGCACCATCGGGCATACGTTTGCCGATCCGGCGCTCCTGGAGCTGGCGCTGACCCATCCGTCCTACGCGCTGGCGCACAAGTGTCAGGACAATCAGCGGCTGGAATTTCTGGGCGACGCGGTGCTGGAAATCTGTGTGAGCCGCGTGCTCTATCACCGCTATCCCAAGCTTCGCGAGGGGCAGCTGACCCGCAAGCGCGCGGCGCTGGTCTGCGAGGCGAACCTCGCACGCGCGGCGGTGCGCATGGGGTTGGGCAGCTATTTGAAGCTCGACCGCGGCGAGGAGGTCGTCGGCGGCCGGGAGAATCCATCGATCCTCGCGGACACGATGGAGGCGGTCATCGCCGCCGTATATCTGGACGGGGGTATGGACGAGGCCGCGGCGCTCGTGGATCTGGCGATGGACGGCTATAAGACGAGTGAAAAGGGCGACCGCGACGCCAAGAGCGCGCTGCAGGAGTATCTGCAGGCGCTGGGCGAGGAGACGCCCACCTATGAGATCGTCGGGCAGGACGGCCCGCCGCATGCGCGGGTGTTCACGGCCCGCGTGCTGCGCGCCGACGGCACGGAGCTGGGACAGGGCACCGGCGCCCGCAAGCAGCGCGCGGAGGAAGCCGCTGCGGCCATGGCGCTGCGGGCGCTGGGCAAGGGAAACTGAGGACAGGAAAGGAGTCGCAAAGTGCGGCTAAAGAGACTGGAAATCTACGGCTTCAAGTCGTTTGCGGACCGGACCGTCGTGGAGTTTGACCAGGGCATCACGGGCATCGTCGGCCCCAACGGCAGCGGCAAGTCGAATCTGTCGGACGCCGTGCGCTGGGTGCTGGGCGAGCAGAGCGCCAAGGCGCTGCGCGGCGGCAAGATGGAGGATGTCATCTTCAACGGCACGCAAAAGCGCAAGCGGCTTGGCTATTGCGAGGTGTCCCTCGTCTTCGACAACGAGGACCACGCGCTGGCAGTGGACTTCACCGAGGTGATGATCACCCGCCGCGTCTACCGCAGCGGCGAGGGCGAATACTACATCAACAAAGCGGCCTGCCGCCTGCGCGACATCGTGGAGCTGTTCCGCGACACCGGCGTGGGCAAGGAGGGCTACTCGATCATCGGCCAGGGCCGGATCGACGAGATTCTCTCCCAGAAGAGCGAGGACCGGCGCGACATCTTTGAGGAGGCTGCGGGCATCGTCAAGTACCGCGCCCGCAAGGAGGAAAGCGAAAAGCGCCTGGCGAACATGCGCGACAATCTCTCCCGCGTGGAGGACATCATCGCGGAGCTGAATAGCCAGCTGGAGCCGCTTGCGAAGGCGAGCGAGACGGCCAGACGCTATCTGGCCCTGCGCGACGAGCTGCGCACGCTCGACTGCTCGGCGTTCGTGCTGCGCCATGACCGCGCCAAGGAACGCATCGCCGACGCCCAGCAGATGGTGGACGGCCTGCACGATGCCATCGCCGAGGAGGAACGCCGCACGGCGGAGCTGAGCGCGCTGCGCGAGAAGGCGAACGAAGAGGCGCAGCGCATGGAGGCGCAGGTCACGCAGGCGCATGAGCGCGTGCTGGAGCTCACGCGCGAGAAGGAAGCGCGAGAGGGCGAGCTGGGCGTCATGCGCGCGGAGATCGCCCGGATGGAAAAGGATGTGCTCGCGCTCACGCAGGATGAGGATGTCAAGCGCGCCCGGGCGGAGGCGCTGACCGGTGAGCTCGATCAGAACCAGCGCGACACGCTCGATGCGCAGGCGGAGATCGTGGAGCTTCAGCGCACGCTGACGAAGAAGGAAGCGGAGCTTTCCGACCTGCAGGAGCGCGCGAGGGAGGCCGAGGAGCGCCTGGAGGCGCACAAGAGTGCGATCATCGAGGCAGTCAACCGCCTGAGCGACATGCGCACGAGCGAGGCGCGCCTGTCCACCATGCGCAAGGAGCTGGAGCGGCGTGGCGAGGAGGCTGCCGCCCAGCGCGAGGAGCTGACGCAGACCGCCGAGCGGCTGCAGGAGCAGCTGGATGAGGCGAACGGGGAGCTTGCTCAGGCCCGCGCGGGCGAGGCGGACTGCGCGAAGGCACAGCAGAAGATCGATGAGGAATCGCAGGAGACGGCGAGGCGGATCGCGGCCATCACGAACGCGCTGAACGAGGCGACGGGCCAGAAGCAATCGACCGCCAGCCGCCTGCGCATCCTGCGGGAGATGGAGCGCGATTACGCAGGCTATCAGCAGGCGGTCAAGCAGGTGCTGCTGCACGCGCGCGGCAACGCGGGCGTCCACGGCGTGGTGGCCTCGCTCATGCGCGTGCCGGAGAAGCTGGAGCGCGCGGTGGAGGCGGTGCTCGGCGGCGCGCTGCAAAACGTCGTGACCAGCGACGAATACGTTGCCCGCGACATGATCGCCTACCTGCGCCAGAACAAGCTGGGCCGCGCGACGTTCCTGCCGATGACGACCATCACCGGCCGGACGCTGAACGCACAGGAGCGCCAGCTGCTCTCGATGCCCGGCTGCGTCGGCCTGGCCAGCGAGCTCGTCTCGTTTGACGAGCCGTACCGCGGCATCGTGGAGAATCTGCTCGGCCGCACGGTCGTGGCGGAGAACCTTGACGCGGGCATCGAGATCATGCGCCGGGGGCATCACGCCTTCCGGCTGGTGACGCTGGAGGGCGACGTCATGCACTCCGGCGGCTCCATGACCGGCGGCAGCTCGGCCTCGCGTATGACCAGCCTGCTCTCCCGGGAGCGCGAGATCAAGGAGCACGAAGCGCTGCTGGCGAAGCTGGAAGCCCAAATTGCCGACTACAACGCCCGGCTGCAAAAGGGCGAGGCGGTGCGCGCGGCAATCAAGCAGCGCAGGGCACAGGCCTTTGAGGACCTGCATCAGGCGCAGATCGACGTCTCCATCGCCAGTGAGCGCGTGCGCACGCTGACGGAGCAGCGCGAGAGCCACGCGCAGCAGGAACAGCGCTGCGACATGCTGCAAAAGCAGATCGAGGAGAATCTGCGGCAGATCGACAGTCAGCTCGCCGGCGCCCGCAGCACGCAGGAGGGCGAGGAGAAGAGCAGCGATGAGATGAACCGGAAAACCGGCGAGCTCAGCGATGCGCTCTATGCGCTGCGTGATGAGCTCGACGCCATGCGCGAGGACGTGCAGTCGCTGCGCGTGCGCCTGGCGGCCCGCGAGCGTGACGTCAGCGCCCTTCAGCAGGACGGCGCGCGCATGCGCCGCGAGCAGAGCGACGTGGGCGTGCAAATCGGGCAGGCGCGCGAGAGCCGCGAGCAGCTGATGCTGAGCCATCAGGCGAGCATGCAGCAGCTGGCGGCCGATACTGCCGAGCAGGCAGCCTGCGCAGAGCGTCTGGAGGAGGCGCAGAAGGCGCTGCTCGAACAGCAGGCCGTGCGCAACGGGACGCAGGAGCAGGTGCGCAGGCTGACCCAGGAGGTCGATGCCCTGCGCGAAACGCTCACGCAGGACGCGGACAAGTGCCACAAGGCGGAGCTGGTGCTCAGCCGCACGCAGAGCGAGCTGGAGACCATGCAGCAGCGCATCTGGGACGAATACGAGCTGACTTACGCGGGCGCGAAGGACTATTTGAAGGAGCCGTTCGACCTCGCCGCGTCGGACAGGCGCACGGGCGAAATCCGGCGCGAGATCCGCGCGATGGGCCCGGTCAATGTGACGGCGGTCGAGGATTACCGCGCATGCAAGGAGCGCTACGACGAGCTCTCCGGCCAGCGCGACGACCTGCTCCGCGCGCAGGATGACCTGATGGGCATCATCGAGTCGCTGCAAAGGCAGATGGAGCGGCAGTTCATGGAGAACTTCACGCTCATGCAGCAGTACTTCAACGAGACGTTCAAGCGGCTCTTCGGCGGCGGACAGGCCGAGCTGCGGCTGCTCGATGAAAACGACGTGCTGGGCTGCGGCATCGAGATCGTCGCGCAGCCGCCGGGCAAGAAGCTGCAGCTGCTCTCGCTGCTCTCGGGCGGCGAGCGCGCGCTGACGGCCATCGCGATCCTGTTCGCGATGCTGCGGCTCAAGCCGACGCCGTTCTGTTTCCTCGATGAGATCGAGGCGGCACTCGATGACGGCAATATCTCGACGTTCGCCGATTACCTGCGCGACTTCTCGAAGGACACGCAGTTCGTCGTCGTCACCCACAGAAAGGGCACAATGGAGCGCTGCGACGGCCTCTACGGCGTGGCCATGGAGGAAAAGGGCGTATCGAAGATGCTGAGCGTGGAGCTCAAGGACGTCAGCGCGGACGCGATGTCCTGACCGGTGTTGAAAGGAGAATGCATCCATGGGAATCTTTGGATTTGGAAAAAAGAAGCAGGAACGCGAGGAGGAGCGTCCGGCGCAGCAGCCGGAAGCTGAAAAGACCTCCGCGCCCGCGGCAGGCGAACCGCAGGAGGAGCTGCAGGGTGAGAACGAGGAGAAGAAGGGCCTGTTCTCCCGCCTGTGGCAGGGGCTTTCGAAGACCCGAACGAGCGTCGCGGGCCGCGTCGATGAGCTGATCGAGGCGACCGAGGAGATCGACGACGACTTCTACGAGGACCTGGTGGACATCCTGATCATGAGCGACATGGGCGTGCGCACCAGCGACAAGGTCATCG
>CAMENN010000131.1 GCA_945928315.1 uncultured Clostridia bacterium | reverse complement strand
TTGGCGCTCTCCTTTTGAGGTGTTCTTCGGTGTTGCACTTGCTTGACAATCTACCGAGGCCCCTAACGTAACCCCCATCGCGAAGCGATCAAAAAAGAAAGCAGTCAGGGAGCGAAGCGATACCTGACGGTGACGCACCGCCAATCCGGGCCAACGCGCAAACCCAAAACCCCGTACCGCGCGCGCCCGGACCGGCCCGCAGACACCGCCTGCCTGACGCTTTCAACCCGCATACCCTTTGAGAAGAGGAGGAACACCATGACCAACAACGACATGAGAATGGAGCTGGCTCAGGCGATTGACGCGGGCGAGCGCGCGCTCACCAGCCTGCGCGGCGCCCAACGCCAGCTGGACAGCGCCGGCAACTGGGGCTTGTTCGACATGCTGGGCGGCGGCACGTTCACCAGCCTAGTCAAGCACGCGAAGCTAGGCGACGCCTCCGACTGCATGGAGCAGGCCCGGCAGGATATGGAGCGCTTTGAGCGCGAGCTGCGCGACGTGACGCTCTGCGCGAATCTGAATCTGGATACCGGCGGCTTCCTCGCCTTTGCGGACATGTTCATGGACAACGTGTTCGCGGACTATCTCGTCCAGCGCAAGATTTCGCAGGCGAAGAAGCAGGTCGGCGAGGCGGTCCGTCAGGTGGAGTCGATCGTTGCCGCGCTCAGGCGCAAGTACCGCGAGCTGTAAAGCCCGGCAGGGAGAGAGGATGAAGCATGGACAAGCGCTTTGACATCGTGTACGAAGAGGGCAGTTCGCTGGCGAGCTGTCAGCGGATTGTGCTGGTGGACCGGGAAACCGGCGTAACTACCTGTTTGTGCATATGGGCTCCGCGGGTGGACTGACGCCGCTGCTGGATGCGGAAGGCAAGCCCGTCATCACACGCGAAAGAGGAGAGGAATAACCGCGCAGCGCAGAAAAAGCATACAAAGCGCCGCCGCCCACCTGGAATCGGGTGGGCGGCGGTGTTTGCGTATCATGGAATGTATGCGGATGGCGCGACGGGTGCGCGAAGAAATCTGCATAAAAGCGTCGTTCGGCGGTGCTCCTGCTTTTGGCGCGGCGCCGCCGGAGATTTGCGATACGTCCCCGTCAGGTGACGCTTCGCTCCCTGACTGCTTTCTTTTTGGATCGCTTTGCGATGGGGAACGTGAGGGGCCTCGCCCCTAAAACCCCGCCTGGGGACCAGTCCCCAGACCCCTTCCTCGCTTCGCGCGCTCTGATGCAGCTTTTCAGATATATCCCCCGTCCACGCCCAGCACCTGCCCGGTGATGAACGCCGCCGCGTCGGAAACCAGAAACGCTGCGGCCTGCGCCACGTCCTGCGGCGTGCCCAGCCGCCCCAGCGGCGTCTCCTCCGCCAGCGCAGCCTTCGTGTCTGCACTGTGTTCGTCCATCATCCGCGTGTCGATCACGCCCGGCGCGATGCAGTTGACCCGCACGCCGCTCGGCCCCAGCTCCTTCGCCAGTGCGCGCGTCAGGCCGATGAGCGCTGCCTTGCTCGCGGAATACGCCGCCTCGCACGACGCGCCGACCCGGCCCCACATGCTCGAGATCGTGACGATGGCCCCGCTCCGGCGGCTGACCATGCCCGGCGCGAGCGCGCGGCACAGGTAGAACGCCGAGGAGACGTTCGTGTCCATGACCGCGTGCCACTGCGCGTCGGTCATGTCGCAAAGAAGGCCCGTGTGCGCGATGCCCGCGCAGAGTACCAGCGCGTCCACCCGGTGATACACGCGCAGAATGTCCGCGCACATCGCATTTGCCTGCGCGCTGTCGGAGAGGTCGGCCTGCACGGCGTGCACATCGCAGCCCCCGGCGCAAAGCTGCGCGGCGAGCTGCTGCGCGTTTGCGATGCCGCGGTTTGCGTGCGCGAGCACGGTATAGCCCTCGCGGGCGAGCTGCTGCGCGCACGCGGAGCCGATGCCCCCGGACGCGCCGGTGACCAGCGCAATTTTTCCTGCCATACTGCTCCTTGGGCTTGACGGCGGGGCCGCAAGCCGCTATCATGGGAATATGTTCTATTATACACAATCCTGCGGAGGTTGACCATATGGGACTTCAAATCTATGCCGGAAAGGACTTTGACACGCAGAAGGCGGAGCGCTTCTTCAAGGAGCGGCGCGTCGGCTATCAGCGGGTGGACGTGCTGCGCTTTGGCATCGGCAAACGCGAGCTGGAGAGCGTCGCGGCGGCGGTCGGCGTGGAGGCGCTGTGCGACCGGGAGAGCAAGGCCTTCCGCGAGAGCGTCATCGCCTACACGCAGAGCCGGGAGACGATCCTCTCCGGCCTGCTGGAAAAGCCGCAGCTGCTGCGCCTGCCGATCGTGCGCTGCGGGCGTCTGGCGACCGTGGGCTACTGCCCGGAGGTCTGGACGCAGTGGATCGACAAGAAGCTCGTGTAAAAGGACCGCCCGCATCTGGCTTGACAGAAGCGGGCGGATGGCGTACAATGTAGGCAGGTAGGTTGGTGCCTACAGGGTGGAAACCACCATAACGGTCAGGTTTTAACCGAAAACCGCCAGCAGGGCCTTCTGCGAGGCGGTTTTTTCTTTATCGTCTGTTTTGAAGACCCAGCGCATATGCGCTGAGTACCAAACCGGCGACTGCGAGAAGAACGTTGAGCAAATCAACATTCGTCATACGCATCACCTCCGCTTCTGTACGCCGTTGCGGAGGAACCACCCGTAGACCTGCCTGCCTACACGCTCTGATTGTATCACAGATGTGCGTGCGGGGCAAGGCGCTGTTTTCCCGCAAACATCAGGCGCTCCGGGAGGTAAATCCCTCCGCGGAGCGCCGTTTTTTATTTCGTCCGTGCCAGCGTCTCGCGCAGCAGCGCCTTCAGGTCGCCCTGCGCCAGCGCGTCCCTTTTCGCCAGGCGGCGGGGGAAGCCCGTCAGCAGATTGCCCTCGCGGTCAAAGCCCGCCGTGCAGGGCTCCTCGGAGATGATGCCGTCGATGAACAGCCCGTCCGAATACAGATCCCAGAGCACCGTCGGCAGGTGCTGCTGCTCACGCTCGGCGATCACATAGTCGTATACCCGGCGCTGCACCTGCGGCGTGCAGGCGTCGTCCGGCAGAAGCACCGTGAACACCGGATGCAGCGCCACCGCGCTGCGCGCCGCCTCGCCGGAGAGGATCGCGTCCGCGTTCTCCGCGTTGTAGGGCAGGTAGACGGAATAGATGCGCTCCGCCGCGCGCAGCGCCGCACAGGCGTCCGCGGCGCCCTCGCCGAGGCGGACGGAGAGCATCACGTTGTCCAGCGGGTGCAGCACGTCGAGCAGCGCGTCCGTCACTGCGCCCGGCGGACAGAAGATCACGAATGCGCAGTCCGCATGCGCCGCGGCCAGCGAAAGCGCGTCCATGGCGTCGCCGTCCTCCATGAGCATGTAGGTGCACACGCCCAGCGCGCGCGCCTGGCGGATCACCCGGTGATAGTCTTCCTCCCGTGCGGGAAAAGCCTCCGCGTCAAGCTCCATGCTCAGCGTCCACGGGATGTCGAAGCCCTCGGCGGCCTCCGTTTTGCGGATCTCCCGCGCGCCCAGCGTGAAGCCGTCGTAGCCCACCAGCATGCCGAAGGTCAGCAGGCGCTGCGGGTCCATGTGGTTCACCACGTCGGAGACAAGGGCATAGTATCCGCTCTGCTCATCGGCGAGCATGCGCTGCGCGGAGCCGAACAGCTCGCGCGCAAAGCGGCCCTCCGGAGAAAAGTGGATCGCCATATCGACCAGATTCCGGGCGGTGCGCTCCGGGTCCTCCTGCATCTCTCGGATTCCCTTGCGCACCATCGTCTCGATCAGCACGCGGGACATGCCTTCGCCCATGGCCATCCTTCCTTTCCGCTCCAAAGAGCAGGTTGGTGCATTGTCTCTTCCAGTATAGAAAGCTCCTTTCGGGAAAACAAGGGACATTTCCTGCTTTTCGTCCCAATTTGGGACAGTTTTTCCGGGTGTCCGAAATTTGGGCACGCGGGGCAAGCTGTCCCATGACTTTGTGCCGGGCCTTTCCTATAATGGGAGTGTCAGGAACCGCACGCCCTCGCGCCCTGTCCGGGCGGGGCTGCCGGAAGACGGGAAATACGGAAAGGATGAAACCATCATGAATTATAAGAGCATCAAGGAACTCATGCAGAGCACCGCCATCAATCAGGCGCTCAAATACGTCGAGGGCGATCCCGAAACCAACATTCCGAAGCTGATGGAGCTGGTGGACAGGCTCGTGCCGGAGGACTGGTACAAAAGCCAGCGCAACGCCATCCGGAACGTCATTCAGGAGAAGAACAACTGGTATCAGCTGATCCTGCGCATCTTCGAGCTGGACCCCGGCGTGCGCAAGGCCTTCTTCCAGAACTTCATCATCAACGCCAGCCTGCGCGGCAGCGCCGTGCAGGAGGAGTCCGCGAAGAAGTATGGCTGCAACGTGCCGTGGGCGATCCTGCTCGACCCGACCAGCGCCTGCAACATGCACTGCACCGGCTGCTGGGCTGCGGAGTACGGCCATCAGCTCAACCTGAGCTATGAGACGATCGACTCCATCGTCCGCCAGGGCAAGGAGCTGGGCACCTACATGTACATCTACACCGGCGGCGAGCCGCTGGTGCGCAAGGCCGACCTCATCCGCATCTGCGAGGCGCATCCGGACTGCGAGTTCCTCTCCTTCACCAACGCGACGCTCATCGACGAGGACTTCTGCAAGGAGATGCTGCGCGTCAAAAACTTCGTCCCGGCCATCAGTCTGGAGGGCTTTGAGGAAGCGAACGACTCCCGCCGCGGCGAGGGCTGCTACGCAAAGGTCCGTCACGCGATGGAGTTGCTCAAGGCGAACAGGCTGCCGTTCGGCATCTCCACCTGCTACACCAGCCGCAACTGGCAGGACATCACCAGCGACGCGTTCATCGATATGCTCATTGACAGCGGCGCGCTGTTCATCTGGTTCTTCCACTATATGCCGGTCGGCAACGCCGCTGCGCCGGAGCTGATGCCCACGCCGGAGCAGCGCGAGGCCATCTACCACCGTATCCGCGAGATGCGCGGCACCAAGTCCATCTTCTCGCTCGACTTCCAGAACGACGCCGAGTATGTCGGCGGCTGCATCGCCGGAGGCCGCAGGTATCTGCATATCAACGCCAAGGGCGACGTGGAGCCCTGCGTGTTCATTCACTATTCCAACGTGAACATCCACGAGCACACGCTGCTCGAGGCGCTGCAAAGCCCGCTGTTCATGGCCTATCACGACAATCAGCCCTTCAACGACAACATGCTGCGCCCCTGCCCGATGCTGGAAAACCCGGACTTCCTGCCGGAGATGGTCAAAAAGACCGGCGCGGTCAACACGGACTACATGGACCCGGAGTCGCCGGAGCACCTGCGCGAAAAGACAAAGCCCTACGCCGACGCCTGGACGCCGAAGGCCGAGGAGCTCTGGGCAAAGACGCAGGAGGCCAGGGCGGAAAAGGCCGCGGCGCAGAAATAACCCTTTCCATCCGAGTACAAGCGCATTTCCCTCTCTCTCATCCCCCAAAGGCGAAAGACCGGCCTCCGCGCAGAGGCCGGTCTTTCGCGTGCATCCGGCAGGGCGTCAGAATGGCTCCGGGGATGTGTCAGCCGCCCTGCTGCGGCCGCATTTGACAGGCGGGCGTCCTGGTCGTATAATATGGATAGTTGTGCGCATATACGGAGCGGATGCTCTTTACCATCTTCGAGGGAGGAACCCCCGCAGCCTATGAAACCCCTGGATCAATTCAAGCGGACGCCCGCGCGCCGCTATGACCGTCCGCCGCAGGAGGAGGGCCGCATCGAGCATGCGGGGCGCTTCCGCAAGCGGTACTTCGACCTGCCCGAGCCCTCGCGCGATTCCCGCGCGCTGCCCGCCGCGGCCTGCGCGCTGCTGGTGCTGCTGCTTTGCAACGCCAGCGCGCCGATGGGTGATGTGCCGGATGTGCAGACGCGCTTTTCCGACTGGGCGAAGGCGCAGAACGAGCAGACCGTCAAGCAGCTCCCCGGCAGCACGCCGGAGCCGGGCACCGCGCTCTACGAGGCCGTGAGCTTCAATCAGGAGGCTGTGCAGGAGCAGGTGCACGAGCAGGCGCTGGCGACGCCCGCGCCGCAGAGCGCCGACGCCGGGGACGGCGGGGACAGCGCCGCCGCAGCCTCCGCGTTCAAGCACTATGAGCCGGGCGAGCTGAGCTATCGGACCGACAGGATGAGCGTCTCCATCGAGCAGAAGCAGAAGGACGGCATGACCTACTTCGTCTGCGACATTCAGCTCACCGACGTCAGTCAGCTGCGCACGGCGTTTGCGGGCGACAGCTTCACCAGCGGCATCTACGAGGCCGTCTCCGACATAGCCGGACGGTACAGCCCCGTGCTCGCCATCAACGCGGACTTCTGCCGCTATCACCGCAACGGCGTCATCATCCGCAACGGCGAGGTGCTGCGCCGCCAGAATATCACCAAGCATCACCTGCTGATCGTCGATGAGAACGGCGATCTCTCCGCGCAGACCGACCGCTCCGGCAAGCAGGGCCTCGTCGCCAACAGGCTGGAGCAGGCAAACACCTGGCAGACGTTCGAGTTCGGCCCGGTGCTCGTGGAGAACGGACAGGCGGCGACGCTGCCCGGCTCCTTCTACGTCAACTGCCACGACGGCTATTACGAGCCGCGTACGGCCATCGGCCAGATCGGCCCGCTGCACTACATCGTCATCGTGGTGGACGGCCGCCGCGACGGCTATTCCACCGGCGCGAGCATCCCGCAGCTTCAGCAGCTGTTCCTCGATGAGGGCGCGCAATTCGCCTTCAACCTGGACGGCGGCGGCTCCACGACGCTCTACTTCCTCGGCGAGGTCATCAACATGCCCTCCGGCGGCAAGGAGCGCTC
>CAMENN010000130.1 GCA_945928315.1 uncultured Clostridia bacterium | reverse complement strand
GCGGGCCAGGATTGCGCGGAGGACGCGGGGCGCGCGGGCCTGCGCCGGGGCCCATCGGGCCGCGGGGACCGCGCGGGGGCGGCGGATTGCGGCGGTTATTGCGCCCGCCGAAGAGCCAGCCCAGGAAGAACCACTTGAGGCAGCCGCCGTCATTCGGCCGCAGCGCGTTGATCAGGATGGAAATGATGATGTAGATGAAGAGAATGCCCAGGATCATGTCGAACATGCCGGAACCTCCCGATTCCCTGTCGCGCGGGGCGCTCTGCGCGGAGGACGCCGTGCCCGTCTGCGCGGTGCCCAGGCTGAGCGTCTTGCCCTTGGCCGAGGCGACGTACTCGCACACGTCCTCATACAGCGCGCGCATGCCCTTGTCGAACTGGTTGTTGGCAAAGTAGTCGATGTTCGCGTCGATCAGCTTGCCGCAGCGCGAGCCGGTGAGCACGCGGTCGATGCCGGTGCCCGTGCCGATCTGGATCTGGCGGTCGCCGCGCGCGAGGAGCACGACCACGCCGTCGTTCTCCGTGCTCGAGCCGATGCCCCAGGTGTTGATGAGATCGGTCGCGTAGTCGGCCGGGTCCGCGCCGTCGAGGAAATCGACGACCACGGCGACAGCCTGCACGCCGGTCGCGTCATAGAGCGCCTGGCCATAGGCGGCGATGCCGCTGATGTCGCTTTCCGAGAGCACCTTCCCGGTGAAGTCATAGGCATAGCTGAATTCGGACGGCTTGTCCGGCACGTCGGCGGCGGCGCCGCAGAAAAGCGCCAGCGCGAGCACCAGCGTCAGAATCAGCGCGGTCAGTTTTTTCATGGTCTTCCTCCCTCTTGTGCGAACGCGGGGTCATCCCCTGCGTCAGATTCCCTCATACACGTCCGGCTGCGGGAGCACGAACTTCGTCGGCAGCTTCTCGTAGAGCGCCTCGGCCTTTTCGGCCTTCTCGTTGAAGCTGCGCGCCTCCTGCCGCAGGAAGCTGCCCTGCTCCGCAAAGTCGTCCGCGGCGGTCTGCAGCATCGTGCGGTTCTCGCTGTCGAGCCTGCCGCCGGCCTCGGCGATCATCTCGCTGACCGCAGCGGTGAGCTTCTGGTCGGCGCGGCTGATCTCCCGCGCGGTCTTTGCGTCCTCCATCGCATCAATCGCGTCGCTCACGCTGTCATAGTAGAGCGCGTCGAGCCCGGCGCGCCGGGCGACGGTCATCGCGTTGCCGGCGGCGTCAAGCCGGTCCTCCACGATCGACTGCACGTCGCCCTGGCGCAAAAAGTCCTTCGGCGTCGCCGCGGACAGCGCGCGCAAGTTGCCCGCGAAGAGCGAGACGATCATAAGCACCGCCATGATCGCGATGCCCGCGGCCTGCGGGATGTCGTGCAGCATCGCTTTGACCGACCTCTTCTGTTCCTGTTTTCCGCTTTGCGTAGGCGCCGTCTGCTGCATGCGGGCCCTCCCCCCGCCGCGCGGCGCCTGCTGCGTGGCTGATGCCATCGTTACCGCCCCTTTCTGTCATGCCTTCTGGCGCAGCCTGCGCTGCTCATCCAGAGAGCGTTCAATCTGTTCCAGCTCCCGCAGCAGCTCGTCCGCCGTCTGCTGGGCGCGCTGCGGATCGGCCTGCGCGGCCTCCCGCTCGAATGCCTGCGTCTGCGCGGTGACCTCGCGCGCGCCGGAGCGGATGCCCCGCTGCGCCTCGCTGCTCACGCGCCGCTGCGCCGCCATGGAGTCCGTCGCCCGGGCCAGGCCCAGTGCTGCGGCCATCTGGCTCTTCCACAGCGGAATCGTGACCTCCAGCGCCGCCTGCAGCCGCTCGCAGGTGAGCCTGTCGCTCTCCTGCACCATGCGGATCTGCGCGGCCAGCTGCGTGGAGGCGACCTGCGTCACCCGCAGATCCTGCACGCGCCGCTCCATGCGCGCGACGGCCTGCGCATCCTCGCCGCGCGCCTTCGCCTGGCGCACGACCTCATCGCCCACGACGATCAGCGAGCACAGCTCGCGGTACAGCCCCTCGTTGCGCTCATAGAGCCGGTCGAGCAGCGCGCTGTCGCGCATGAGCGCCACGCGCCGGTCGGTCATCTCATTGGCGCAGGCGCTGATGCGCGGCTCCGCCTTTTCATAGGCCGCGCGCACCTGGGAAAGGCTCGAGGCCCCGCCGAACATGCGTCTCAAGAGTCCCTTGGCCTCCTGCGCGAACGAGCACGAGCGGATCTGCTCGGCGAGCGTGCGCATCACGCCGTCCAGCGGCTCGATGTCCTTCGAGAGCATCTGCTCGAGGGCGATGGAGGAGAATGTGTTCATCTCCTTCTGCGCCTTTGCGCCGAAGCCCATCACGGCGGCGTTGTCGCGCACGTCGAGCCGCCCGGCGAGCGCGCGGATCTGCGCCTGCATGTCCTGCGGGAGCTGCTCCATCTGCGGCATGGTCCCCTGTTCGGGCACGAGCGCGAAGTTGGCAAAAGCGCCCATTTACTTTCCTCCCTGCGTAAAGAGGCCGGCGAACGGGTCGTCCTCTTCCTCCTCTTTCGTATCCTGCGCGGCGGGGACCGGCGCATCGTCAGTCAGGCCGTCGCTTTTCAGCATGTCGGCGAGCACGTCCATCTCGCTTTCCAGGTTGATGAAGCGGTACTCGTTGAGCGCGTCGAGCTGCTTGTGGAAGGCGGTCTGCACGGCGCGCATGGCCTCGCGGATGCGCCCGGCAATTTGAGCGCTCTGGCCGCCGCTGACCTCGCCCTCGATTTTGGCGCGGGCGGTGAGCAGCTTGAGCGTGGCGGGCAGATAATAGCGCAGGAAGGTGCGCAGGGAGGCGAGCATGCCGGGCTGCTCCTCGAGCCTTGCGAGGATCAGGCGGCAGGTGGCCTCGATGTCGTCGATCTGCGCGGAGAGCTCCGGCTCGGCGATGCGGTCGTTGGCGGCGCGGATCTCGTCGAGCTGCGCGCGGGCCTCGCGGATGAGCGCATCGACCTCGGCATTGCCGGACTGCGGCGCGCGCTCGACCTCGACCACGCGGTCGGGGAAGAGCTTCTTCCCCGCAGCGAAGGCGGCGACGCCCACGCCCGCGGCGATCACATAGGTCAGCACGCCGCCCAGTCCGAACACGAGCGACGAGGCCAGCACGCCCGCGCCCGCCAGAACGAACGGCGCGCCGGTGCGAATGGTTCTCTTTTCCATGGCGGATTCCCTCTCTTTATCAGTTATTGCGCAAAGCCGCTTTTAGCAGCGCGAAGCGAGGAAGGGTCAAGGGATGAAATCCCTTGCAGGGTCAAGGGGCAGCGCCCCTTGGCAGGTCTTAGGGCGGCAACCCTAACGTCAATCCTCGTCATTCCTGAACGCCGCGCTCACGCGCGCCTCTGCGGCGCTCATGCCGTAGCTGTCCCACTGGGCAACCAGGTCCTCGTCCACCGGGAAGCGCATCAGCAGCGTGCCGCCCGCCGGAATGCCCACATCCTGCAGCGTCGCGCCGTCGGCGTAGAGCATGCGGCCGTTCTCCGCATACAGGCCGAAGGCGATCGTCGGAGCGAAGGCGTCCACCTCCGTGCCGTTGGTGATGTGGCAGATCACCCGCAGCTCCCCGTTGTCCCCGCGCTCGAGCTCCGCCACGGCGGACAGGTCGCGGCTGGCATACTGCGTGTTCACGGTCATGTACTGGATGTCGTAGACCAGGTCCGTCACGGCCGGCACGACCGCGCCGCTTTCGCCCGGCTCAAAGGCCACCACGTCGAAGACATAGCCGTCTTCGCCCGGGTTGATGAAGTACGGCCAGAGCTGGGTCACCGGCTGGCTGGCGAGCAGCTGCTCGCCGCTGTGCAGCTCGAACGTGCCCTGCTCCAGGCAAATGATCTCCGGGGAGTTGTTGTGCACCTGCGCATAGCAGTATACCAGATAATACTCGCCCGACTGCACGATGTTGCACGACGAGTTCACGACCACACCCTCGCTGTCCGCCAGACAGACGGCGGCAAGCGCCGCGAGCAGCAGGGTCATCACAAGCGCGGCTGCGCGTTTTTTCATGGGAAAACGACCTCCGTTCATGGGAAAAGTATAGCATGTTTTGGCGTGCGCGGCAAGCTGACCGCGCCCACAATGTCGTCCGGAGCGCACCAAAACCGCGCTGCGGACCGCAAAAGCGGCGTCAGCAGCCGCCGGGAAGCCCCCGCGCGCCGCCGGCGCCGCCCGATGTTTGGTTGTCGCTCCGGCGCTCACTCGGTGATCTGCCGGCGCACGCCGTCCTCGCTGACGACGGTCACCGGGTCATCCTCGCCGCTGACGCAAAGCAGCTCCCGCTCGCCCAGCGCAAACAGGCTGCGCATGGCCGCCAGATCCTGCGTGCTGTACGATGCCAGCACGAGCATGTCCGTGTCCGTGACGACGATCTGCGTGATGCCCAGCGCGAGGAGCGCATCCATCGCGTCCTGATCCAGCTGCAGCAGCAGCGCGCTCTCCCGCGAGCCCGCGCGCAGCGCCAGGCGGATGCCGCCCGCGCCGTCGGAGCCGAGATTCTCCTGGAAGGTGAGCTGCTCCCCCTGCGCCGAGTACAGGCGCAGATTGAGCAGCCGTCCGCCCAGCTTGGCCTGATAGAGCCAGGCGCTGCTGGCCGTGATGCCCATGTAGCCGCGCTCGCCGCGGAAGATGGGCAGGCGCTGCTGCGCGCTCGTGCTCTCCTCCTGCGTGCGGGCCAGCGGCGCAGTCTCCTGCGCCAGGGCGGGCGCCGCCGTCCCCAGCAGCGTCAGGGCGGTCAGGGCGGCCGCCAGCCTGGAAATGGTGTTCATTGCGTGTGATGCTCCTTGTGCGTCAGTCCATCGGCGTCGCCGCCGGCACGGGCGTCTCCCGCGGGGTGATGCCCACATAGGTGACGGGCGCGACGGCCTTGTAGGTGTCCGTATACTTCTTCTCGCGGGAGACCTCCAGGCCGTTGGCGTCCATCGTCACCAGATAGACGTCCACGACATAGCCGTCCTCGCCCTTGCTGTAGACGTACTCCTCGTCGTCATAGACGACATACTGCATGTTCTTGTCCTGCCTGTAGACCGTCTCCGGCTTTTCGATGGTCTGCACCACCTCGGAGACCAGCTTGTAGCTGTAGCCGTTGGGGTCGGGCCGGCCGTAGATGGTGAACTTGCAGCGGTAATAGCTGCCCTTCTTGTAGTACTCCGTCTCGATGAAGATGTCCGCGTTCGTGTTGTTCTTGAACACGAAGTCGAGGCGGTCGTCCTGCACGGTGGCGTCCAGGCCCTTGTCCACATAGCTGGAGGGGCGGGAGTGCTGCGTGCGGCTCTTGACCTCAAGCCCCGCGTTGACCACGGCGTTGTAGAGCGTGGAGGAGACCTGGCAGATGCCGCCGCCCCAGCCCATGATGTACTCGCCGTAGGCCAGCTCGAGCGCCTGCTGATAGCCGTTGGCCTCCGTGCGCTTGCCGGTGACCTTGTTGAAGGAGACCGACTCGCCGGACTTGATGATCAGGTGGTTGAACTTCTCCGTGCCCAGCTTGATGTTGGCGAAGCGGCCCTCGGTGGAGGTGTTGCCGATCGTCGTCTCAAAGCTGGACAGCTGCACGATCTGGGATTCGAGATAGGCCCGCGTGACGGGCGCCTTGACCACCGTCGGCGTCAGATCGACGACGCCGTTCTCCAGCCTGTCCACCATGCCCATGATCTGCTCGCTCAGCCCGGTGATGTCCAGCTCCTGCCCGTCCACGTCGTCCGTGTAGGTATAGGGCGGAAAGACGCTGTCGTCGTAGACCTTCGTGGCGCTGACGGCGGCCCTGTCCACCTCGCTCTTGATCTGCGAGAGGATCTGGTTGATGCCGGACATGTCGTAGGTCAGCGTGGTATAGCGGTAGACGGGCTCCTCCTCCACGGCCCTGACCTGCTCATAGCGCTCGGCCGACGTGCCGGTATGGCCGATGGCCCAGAGCTGATCGAGCTGGTCGGCGACGTCGTACTGCATGTTCAGGTCCTTGCCGGTGATGTCCCAGCTGCGTCCGTCCTGCGTGCGCAGTGTGATGCGCCAGGAGGAGATCAGCGAGGTCACCTGCTGGCTGACGATGGCCGCGGCCTCGTCGAGCGTCCTGCCCTCGAGCGGGATGTCGTTGACGTAGATGTTCGGGTAGAACACGCCGTCGCCGCGGTCGAGCGTGCGCTTGATGTCCATGAGCCGGCTTCCCGCCCGCGCACCGATGATCACCAGCACGAGGACGACGGCCGCCGCCAGCACGCCCACGATGCTCCGGCGCACCGTCCGCATCCGGCGGGCGCGGGCCTTCTTGCTCTTTTTAGCGGGCTTGCGCTTCGCCGCCGTGCGCGCGGACTTCTTCTGCGCCGTGCGCGGCTGCCGCGCGGCCGTCCCGGCGGACGCGGTCCCGGCGCCGGATGCGGTTCTGGTCCGGCCCGTCTCCTTCTTTTCCGTCTCCTTCTGTGCGGTGCTCTGCCGCGGACGCCTGTCCGTCTGGGCGCTCCTGCGGGAGGCCGCGCCCGAGGTGTTGTCCGCAGAGACGAGCCAGTCCGGCTCATCGTCCCCCGCGATCACAATTTTGCGCGGCGGCTCCTGCTGCGGTTTCTCCGACGCCTGCGGCCGGCGCCTGCGGCGGGGCTGCTCCTGATCCGGCATGCCCATCACCTCCTGTCTGAAAAAAGCGGGGAAACGCCCCCGCGAAGTGAACAGCGTATCACTTTATATCATACTTCATTTTTTGTCCGGATGCAAGGGCTATCTTCCCGAAAGCGCGTGTCGGCGGTCCCTTCCTTATATAGACGAGGGACGTGGCGTGTTTCCTTCACGGAATGCGCGCGCGGCGCAAAAAACTTTTTTGTCCCGGGTATTGACATTTTCCGCAGATTTGGCTATAATGTATCCGTTGCTTCTCAAAGCAGCGAATTGCATATGCGGTAGTGCTGGAATTGGCAGACAGGCACGTTTGAGGGGCGTGT
>CAMENN010000129.1 GCA_945928315.1 uncultured Clostridia bacterium | reverse complement strand
CCCACCTCCGAACGGCTCCGCAAAAGCAAGCTGCTCAGTGCCCGCAGCACGCTTTTTCTCGATTTCCGTTACTGCCAAGCGGGCTGTGCCCACACCCACCTCCGAACGGCTCCGCAAAAGCAAGCTGCTCAGTGCCCGCAGCACGCTTTACCGCAATTCCCGACAAGGCCAGAAAGGACTGCCATGATTCGTCTGCACAACATCAAGCTCCCGCTCGACTATGCCGAAAAAACGCTCGTGCGCGCCGCCTGCCAGAAGCTCGGCACGACCGCCTCGCAGGTCGCCTCCTGCGCCATCAGCAAACGCAGCGTGGACGCGCGCAAAAAAAACGACGTCTGCTTCGTCGTCTCGCTGGATGTGTCGCTGCGCAGCGCGCAGGATGAGCGGCGCATCGCCGCGCGGCTGGCGCCGTCCGTCGGCGGAATCATCGAGCCGTATACCCCGCCCGCTGTCCGCCGTCTGCCCGGGCCGCCCGCCGTCCGCCCCGTCGTCGTGGGCCTCGGCCCGGCCGGCCTGTTCGCCGCGCTGACGCTGGCGGAGGCCGGAGCCTGCCCCATTGTGCTCGAGCGCGGCCAGGACGTCGATACCCGCACGCGCGACGTGCAGGCCTACTGGGCGCAGGGCGCGCCCGCCTTCTCCCCTGCCTCCAACGTGCAGTTCGGCGAGGGCGGCGCGGGCACGTTCTCCGACGGCAAGCTGAACACCGGCACGAAGGACCCGCGCGGCGAGCACATCCTGCGCACGTTCGTGCGCTTCGGCGCGCCGCAGGAGATCCTGATCGACGCCAAGCCGCACATCGGCACCGACCGGCTCGCGGGCGTAGTGCGCGCGATGCGCGAGCACATTCTCTCGCTTGGCGGCAAGGTGCACTTCGGCGCGCGCATGACGCAGCTCATCCGCGAAAACGGCGCCCTGCGCGCCATCCGCTACGAGGACGCGCAGGGCGAACACGAGCTGCCCGCCTCGCGCGTCATCCTCGCCATCGGCCACAGCGCGCGCGACACGTTTGCCATGCTGCACGAGCGCGGCTTCACCCTGCTGCAAAAGCCGTTTTCCATCGGCGCGCGCATCGAGCATCCGCAGGCGCTGATCAACCGCGCGCAGTACGGCGATTTCGCCGGACATCCCCGCCTCGGCGCGGCGGACTACAAGCTGGCGCTCCACCTGCCCTCCGGGCGCAGCGTCTACACGTTCTGCATGTGCCCGGGCGGCACGGTCGTCGCCGCGGCCAGCGAGCCGGACAGCGTCGTGACCAACGGCATGAGCTGCTTCGCCCGCGACGCCGAAAACGCCAACAGCGCGCTGCTGGTCGGCGTGGAGCCGTCCGATTTCGGCAGCGATCACCCGCTGGCGGGCATGTTCCTCCAGCGCGAAATCGAGCGGCGCGCGTTCGAGCTGGGCGGACATACGGGCAGGGCCCCCTGCCAGCTCGCGGGCGATCTGCTCGCGGGACGCGCGAGCTCGTCTCTGGGCAGCGTCACGCCGAGCTACCGCCCCGGCGTGGTTCCGGGCGATCTGCGCGAGCTGCTGCCCGGCTTCATCACGGAGGCCATGCGCGAAGCCCTGCCGCTGCTCGGCCGCAAACTGCGCGGCTTTGACCTGCCGGACGCCGTGCTCACCGGCCCGGAGACGCGCTCCTCCTCGCCCGTGCGCATCCCGCGCGGCGAGACGCTGGAGAGCGTGGACGCTGTGGGCCTGTATCCCTGCGGTGAGGGTGCGGGCTACGCCGGCGGCATCACCTCCGCCGCGGTGGACGGCGTGCGCTGTGCCGAGGCCGTGCTCTCCTCGCTCTGAGCGATCAGCGTCCGCCGCAGCTCATAGCAGAGCGTGCAGACCGTCACTCGCGCATAGCTGCGCGCCGCTGCCTCCCCCTGCGCCTCCAGCGTGCCTTCGATGAGCGCACACCAGTTGCACAGGCTCTGCGCCAGCTGCGTGTACAGCTCGTGCTCCGGGTGCGCCGCCAGTGCCGGCATGGCCTGACTGCGCGTGCGTTCCAGCAGATCGGTGAGCACTTCCTCCCCTGAGAGCGCGTTCAGCAGCTCATCCGGCAGCAGGAGCAGCGCGCGCACGTCGCCAAGCGCCCCGCTCTGCGCCTCCACGCGGAGCACGACCTCCGGGAGTGCCTCCCCGATCACATACGCCTCCCGTCCCTGCGATGAAGCGCCGTCCAGCGCCTCGCGCGCACAGGCCGCGTCACAGACGATCCGCATCTGCTCCCGCTGCCAGATCACGCAGGGCACGCCGTCCGCCGTCAGCCGCTGCAGCTCGGTCTGCGCGCGCTCGCCGCTGTCGAACACACCCAGCTGCAGCGCGTAAATCTGCCGCTCCGGCAGCGTCACCTGTGCCTCGCCGCTGCGGGGGATGAGCGCCGGGACGGCCGCCAGGCCCCTGCGCGCCCACGCGGCGAGCTCCCCACGCAGCTGCGGAGCCATCGCCACGACCGCAAGCATCGCCACAGCCGCAGCGATGCACAGCCGCCTGCGCCGTCTTCTGCGCGCCTCCCGCTGCCGCCAGGTGACCCGCGTGCGCCTTCTCCGCATGCCATCGCCTCCGTTTCGCCCTCGAACCTATGCCGCCCGCGCCGGATTGATTCCCCGGCGCTCCTCTCCCAGCCTGAGGTGAAAACACATGAAATATACGCTCGATACCATCCCCGTCCTCGATGCCTACAAGACCGGCTGCGAATGCCCGCTGTGCCAGCTGCGCATCGCCTGCGAGGATTCCTACGTGGACAGCATGCTCGGCGCGGCCTATATGGAGCCGGATTGCCGGGTCAGAACCAACGAGGTGGGCTTCTGCACGCGCCACTTCCAGCTGATGTACGACCGGCGCAACCGGCTCGGCCTCGCGCTGATGACCCACACGCACATGCAGGAGGTCATTTCCTCCGTCGAGGCCATACTCAAGGCCGACACACCGGCCAGAGGCGGCCTGCTCGCCTCCCTGCGCGGCAGCAGGGACGAAGGCGGCACGCCGCAGAAGATCCGCGCGCGCATGTCCGGCTGCGTCATCTGCGAGCAGATGGAGGGCGCAGTCAACCGCTACGCCTACACCATCGCCCAGCTCTACGGCACGAACAGCGAATTCAAGGCGATGTTCGATGCGAGCAAGGGCTTCTGCTTGCCGCATCTGGCGCTCGTGCTGGAAATGGCCGAAAAGACGCTCTCCGGCGAGGCGCTGCGCACGTTCAGGGCTGCCGTTTCAGCCGTCGAGCTGCCGAACCTTAAGCGCATCGAGGGCGAGCTGGAGTGGTTCACGCTCAAGTTCGACTACCGCAACACCGACAAGCCCTGGGGCAACAGCCGCGACGCGGTCGAGCGCGCCATCAACAAGCTGATGGGCGCGTGCGTTGGCGAGGACGCGCAAATGCCGCCCCACAACGACTGAGGAGGCGCGCCATGCTTCGCCCGACGACCACCGCGCGGCTCGTCCTGCGCAAACCGCGCGCAAGCGACGCAGCGGCTTTCTTCGACATGTTCTCCGACGCTGAAACCTGCCGCATGGACGGCGGCTATCCGCCCTACACGGCGATGGATGAGGCGTTCTTCCGCGATTTCGACGGCGTTCTCGCCACGGCGGACGACCGGCTGTTCATCGTGGAGGCTGGAACGGGCCGGATGGTCGGCCTGCTGCACGTCATGCCCGGCAGCGCGCCCGGAGAGGCCGAAATCGGATTCGTCATTCACCGGGACGCCCGCCGCCGCGGCTACGCGCGCGAGGCAGTTTCCGCACTTCTCGCCCAGCTGCGCGCGGACGGCACATCCCGCGCCGTCGCAACCTGCTACGCCGTCAACGACGCCTCTGCGGCGCTGCTGCTGGGCCTGGGCTTTTCCGAGGGCGCGCCCCTGCCGAATGCAGCACACCCGGAGTTTTCGCAGCGCAGCTTCTCCCTCGCGCTGTAACCGGAGGCACACATGAAGCAGCTCTATCTGATCGGCGGCCCGATGGGTGTGGGCAAGACAGCCGCCTGCCGTTGCCTGAGCATGCAGCTCGAGCACAGCGTCTTTCTCGACGGGGACTGGTGCTGGATGACGCACCCGTTCACCGTCACTGACGAGACGAAGGCCATGGTGATGGACAACATCGCGCACCTGCTGGGCAATTTCCTGCGGTGCAGCGCGATTGACCACGTCGTCTTTGGCTGGGTGATGCACGAGCAGGCGATCATCGACGGCCTGCTCGCCCGCCTTCCGCTGCGCGATGTGCAGGTCATCGCGGTGTCGCTCGTCTGCACGCCGGACGCGCTAGCCGCACGCATCGGCCGGGATGTCGCCGCGGGCCTGCGCACGCCGGACGTGCTCGCGCGCAGCCTTTCGCGCCTGCCGCTGTATGACGCGCTGAACACCGTAAGGCTCGACACCACCCGCCTGACGCCGGAGGAGACGGCGCGGGCGATCCGGGAACTGTCCTCTGCATATCAAAAGGAGTGAGCGCAATGCCCACTCCTTTTTGCTTTCTGTTGTCCGTACGTCGGCAGAACACCCCTGACGTTCACTCTTCCCGCAGGAACGCGTCGATCGCTTCGCACGCCTGCTCCAGCGGATCGCCCGCCATGTCGAGCCACACGATGTCCGGATTGCGCCGAAACCACGTCATCTGCCGCTTGGCGAACTGCTTGATCGCGATGGCCAGCAGCCGCAGCATCTCGTCCCGGTCGGGAATCGCGCCCGTCAGGTACTGCGTGATGAAGCGGTATTCAAGCCCCAGCCCCAGCAGGAACTCCTTCGTCGCCCCGCGGTCCATGAGGTTCTGCACCTCTTCGATCATACCCTGCTCCACGCGCATTTTGAGGCGCTCATCGATGCGCTGCGCCAGCACCTCCCGCGGCCAGCTCACGCCCAGGCGCAGGCTCCGATAGCGCGGCTCCTTGCCCGGCACGGCATCGTCCCCGTCGTGGATGCGCTCGATCATGCGCATCACGCGGTTGCGGTTGTTCCTGTCCACCTGCGCATCCGGAACGAGCGTGAGCAGCATGTCGTAAAGCTGCGGCGTTGTCAGCTTCTCCAGCTCCGCGCGGTAGGCAAGGTCCGGCTCCCTATCCGAGAGCAGATACCCGTCGAGCACGGAATCGACGTACAGCCCCGTGCCGCCGACGATCATCGGCAGGCGTCCGCGCGCGAGGATGCCGTCGATGGCGGCGTAGCTCATGCGCTGAAAGTCCGCCATGGAGAAGAACTCGTTCGGCTCGCGTACGTCGATCAGGTGGTGCGGCACGCCCTGCATCTCCTCCGGCGTGATCTTGCCGCTGCCCAGATCGAGCCCGCGGAAGACCTGCCGGGAGTCCGCAGAGATGATCTCCGCGCCGTATCGCTTCGCCAGCTCCACGCCCAGCGCGCTCTTGCCGGAGGCGTTCGTGCCCACCACGGCGACAACCTTGGGGTAACCGCTCATCGTTTCAATCTCCTGTCGCTGTACTTTCCCCCATTATACCATATGCGCGCCGCGCGGGCAAGCTCACCCTCTCGTGCCGCGATCGACGTGCACCAGGAAGTCCTGCACGTTGCCCACGAACGACTTGACCGCCAGGCTGCCGCGATCGCGCAGCTTGCCGACGACGAACTCCGAGATGTCCACACAGTAGAGGTAGACCGGCCGCACGACGCCGTCCACCACGCGGAAGGAGGGCGTCATGTTGCCCGTGGCGATGGAATGCAGCTGCGTCGCCAGGCAGATGACCGTGGTGGCGCTTCGCACCTGCGCACGCATGGCGTCCTGCGCCCTGTACACGTCGCCGATGACCTCCGGCAGCGGGCCGTCGTCGCGGATGGAGCCGGCCAGCACGAACGGCACGCCCTTCTCGACGCAGGCGTGCATGATGCCGTCGCGGATGCCGTACTGCGCGAGAAACGCGGGGATCGATCCGCAGGCGCGCACGCGGTTGATCACGTCGATGTGGTGATAGTGCCCGTTGGGCATCGCGCGCTGGGTGTAGATGTCCTGCCCGAGCGCCGTGCGCAGCAGCGCGCCTTCCAGGTCATGCGTCGCCAGCGCGTTGCCCGCCATCAGCCCATGGCAGAAGCCCCGCTCGATCAGCGAGGCCATCGCGTTGCGCGCATCGGCATCGAACGAGCAGGCCGGGCCGAGCACCCAGAGAATCCTGCCGTGCTCGCGCTCGTGGCGCAGCAGCTCGTAGAGCTGGTCGTAATCACAGGAATACGCCGTCTCGCGCGAACGGCTGTTGCGGAAGGAGAAGCTCTCGTGCGTGCCCTCCTCGCCCGCGTCGAAGCCGTGCGGATGGACGTAGATGCCCTCGCTGCCATCCTCCGTGCGGCCGAGGATGACCGCGTCGCCCGCGCGGATATTGCGGAACTCGCGCACGGCGATCTCCCCCTCCGGCGTGAGCACGGCAACGCAGTCCATGCGGCTCTCCTGCGCCAGCAGCCAGCGGTCGCCCACATGGAAGTACTCCGGGAAAATCGTCGTCGCGTGGTAGCCCTCCGGCACCACGCCGTCCCGCGGAGCGGCCCCGGTCACCGCCTGCGGCGCATGCAAAAGGCCGAGTGCCGCAAAATCCGGCGCGTGATACTCGGGAAGAGAAAAGGACATCGCAGAACCCCCCTGTCATTTTTCTCCCATTATAGCAGGATTCGGCCGCAAAGGAAAGCAAAACCTTCTCCCATCGCACCAGCAGTTCCTCCAAAACGCAGAAAGGACCGCCCCCGGATGCAGTCTCCGGGGACGGCCCGAGCCTTTATGCCTTGTGCTCGACGTGGAGCAGGTGGTGCGACTTCTCCCCGCAGGGCTCGCCGAGAAAGCGCTCGTAGAGCTTGAGCACCTCGGGATTCTCATGGCTGAAGCGCAGGGATTTGTGCTTGTCGATCTCGTAGAGCACGGGCGCGCGCCGCTCCGCATACTCCTCGCCGTCGTGGATGGGCTGTCCGCCGCCGCCGACGCAGCCGCCCGGGCACGCCATGACCTCGACGAAGT
>CAMENN010000128.1 GCA_945928315.1 uncultured Clostridia bacterium | reverse complement strand
GCTGCTGGATTTCTACGGCCTGACGCCGGAGAAGATCGCGGCCAAGGCCAGGGAAGGCCTTTAATTCAAAAAGCCGCTTCAAGCCGCGCGAAGCGATGAGGGGAGTCTGAGGGACTGCGTCCCTCAGGCAGGGGTTTGGGGGGACCGGAGTCGAGCGCGCCCTGTGGGCGATGAAGCGAGACGGAGCGTCGGAAACGGAAAGGAGTGCTTGCGCGACTATTCCGTTTCCCGGACTGAAATCCCCAAACGTCCCTATCGTCCCCCAAAAAAGAAAAAGTCCAGTCTCAGAGCAGGCCGCCGTGCGGCCTACGATTGAGACGGGTTCTCTCAGCCAAAAAGCGCTTTCGCGCCGACTCCCATCACCACCCCCGGCGGGCCTTCACGGCCCGCCGTTTTTTCTTTCCTTCTTCGCTCCTGCGCGCGGGACCGTCCGGGCCGATCCCAACCCGGCCAATGAAAAGGCCCTCGCGCTCTACACGCGGCCGGGCTTTTCGCGCCGCCCGATGCCGGAGCACCTGCGCGGCGAGGAGAGCACAGGCGCCGTCTACATGGAAACCGGCGCCATGTCCGGCAGGCCGACGCCCGCCCCGGAAACGACACTCTGACGCAAAATGTCTGGACACTCGCGCGATTTTGTCCAACACCGCCCCGCCCCCGCAAACTTGAAAACCCCCGAAGTGTTATGGTATAATATCGATAATCAGGGGCTATGCGCTCTGCGCAGCCCTTTTCCCGGGTCCGCCGCGAGGCGGGGAGGTTTTTTCATGGCCGATCAAAGCATCACCAAGCGCGCGCTGTGCGCCGCTCTCAGGGAGCTGATGGAGGAGGAGCCCTTTCAAAAGATCAGCGTCGCGGACATCTGCGCCCGCTGCGACATGAACCGCAAGAGCTTCTACTATCACTTCCGGGACAAATACGATCTGGTCAACTGGATCTTCGATACGGAGTTCATCGCCGTCGTGCGCGCCCAGCCGGACGTCCACGACGACCTCTGGTCGCTCTTCGAGGCGCTGTGCGATTACTTCTATCAGAACCGCAGCTTTTACCGGAAGGTGCTGCTCATCCGCGGGCAGAACTCCTTTCCCGACCATTTCCGTGAGCTGCTCTCCCCCGTGCTGCGCCAGCGCCTCTCCGAGCTGCTGCGCAGCCCGAGCATCTCGCCGATGTTCATCGACTTTTTCAACGATGCCATCATCTGCGCGCTGGAGCGCTGGCTGACCAGCCGGGACTGCATGCCGCCGGAGCAGTTCGTCTCCCAGATGCACACGCTGGTGCGCTGCACCGCGGTCGCCGCGCTGCGCGATCTGAACAAGGTGGACAGCCCATCCGCGCCATGATGCCCTCGGACAAACAAAACGCCCGCCGCATACCGTCTCCCCCGGGAGCGCCGCATGCGGCGGACATTTTTTCAAATGCAGGATTCTTACTTTTTCAAACAGAAACAGCCGTGTGCCAGGCCCCGTCAGGGTTCGCTTCGCGATAGGGAACGTTAGGAGCCTCGCCCCTTGACCCTTCCTCGCTTCGCACTTATGGCTCGTTTTTTCTCATTGATTCGTATCAGTGCGCCCCTGCCCCCGCTCACAGCTGCTTCACCCAGTCGGGCTGAGGCGGCTGCTCGTTGAGCCGGGTCAGATAGTTCATCGGCACATAGCCGCAGATGCCGTTCCACAGCGTCAGCCCGAAGGAGCCCCGGCTGTTGCCCAGCCCCTTGTAGTACGGCGCGCCCGCGATGTAGATCTGCGCGCCGTTCGGGATCAGCGCCAGCTGCCTGGAGCCGTTGAACGTCGGGCAGGGCCGATTGTTGAGCGAGGCCATCGGGTCCGACCAGTTGGACACCACGTACCACCCCTGATTGCCCTGCTTCAGCGCGCTGGCGGCGTCCTTCTGCATGCCGCTCTCCATCACCAGCGGCATCGTGACGACGGTCCTGTCCAGCGGACGCTCGGCATAGGACGTCCCCTGCCGCGCCCGCTTCGGCAGGTAGCCGCAGTATGCCCGCCGCCACAGCTCCACGGGGCTGCATTCCCCGCTGGTGCGCAGCCTGCTCAGCGTCCTGCTGGCAACCATCCGGCCGCCGTAGATCGCAAAGAGCCCCAGCCACGTCAGCCGCAGCGTGCAGCCGAAGCGCACCCGGTCGTGCATCTCCATGCTCTCGGCGCTGTTCTGCCGCAGCGCGTCCAGCACGCCGCTGCACCGGGCAAAGTCGGTATCCATGACCTCGCAGGCGCGCTCAAATTCCATCAGCATGTCGTGAATCGCCCACGGGTCGGCCAGCGGCGCGATGATTCCATCCCACCAGACCGCCGCGCGCAGGATCGCCTCGGCGTTCAGGTGCTCCTCCAGCGCCGCATAGAGCTTTCTGGGGCAGGAGTTCTCCGTGTTCCGGTTCATCAGCACGCTCAGCGAGCGCCGGCGCCGCTCGCTCGTGTCAAACATCGGGTAGAGGACGTCCTCCGGAACGATATTCCGCAGGAAATCCTGCCAAAGACGCGTCAGCTTCATGCCCCGCAGCGCCTCGGCGGAAAAGACCTGCATGCAGCGGAAGCCCTCCAGCTTTCCGCTCAGCAGCGTGTACAGATTCCGCGGGGTGAGAATCAGAAATTTCTCGCTCATCCTGGTGATCCTTCTCCTCACAGCTTCCCCGGTTTCCCGGAACAGTGCTGTTCCATGATAAGGTCAGCCCCGCGAAAAATCAACACACGTTTTTCGCAAATTTGCGCAACTTTTGGTTTTGTTGCGAAAAAGTGCGCAACTTTTCCGGATTTTGCCGTACAACCGGGTGAAAAAACGGGACAGCCCGCGTTCAGGGCTGTCCCGTCTGTCGATGAAATAAGATGGGGTATGATGGAATGTGAGGAGCCGGCCGCACCCGGGGATCGCCGGACGGGCGCAGAATCGCATTATTCCCCGGCACTTACGTTGGTGAAGCCCGTGTGGTTGCTGGTCAGCACGAAGTCCGGCGTGCTGGTTTCCGCGGAGGATTCCATGCTCCGGCCGCCCATGCCGCCGCCAAAGCCGCCCATGCTGCGGCCGCCCATCCTCTCAATCGCCGCGCGGTCCTCCGCGCTCAGCAGCGCGTCGATCTGCTCCTGCGGGAGCAGGTCCGTCAGGCTGAAGCCCGTCAGCAGGCCGTTGAGGTCCTTGCCTTCCAGCAGCTCGTTGAGATCCACGCCCGCCAGCAGCTCGTTCAGGTCGATGGCGCTCAGCACCTGCGGGTCAAAGCCCTTGTCCGGGGGCATGTCCATCGGACGGTCCGCCCCGCCCTGCTCCGGCGGCATCATGCCCGTGCGCGAGGCCGACGCGGTCCCGCCGCCATGCTGCATCAGCGTGCCGGGCGTGTAGGCGGTGATGGTCGTATACAGCCCGTCCTGCTCCTCGCCCTCGATCTCGCCGCCGAGATAGACGTGATACGTCTCCCCCTCGGTCAGCGCCGGCGTGGAGAACGCGATGTAGGTGTAGTCATAGGGGAAGTCATACGCGAAGACCGGGACGCCGTCCGCGTCGGTCACGACCAGCAGATCCTCCGTCTTCTGCGCGAATTCCAGCATCATGAACAGCTGCTGCGACGCGCTGTCGATCGGGTCATACATGTTGCCCGCGCCGATGATGACGCCGCCGTTGATCGTGCTGCCCATGTCCGAGTCGATGCCGCTGTCCGCGCTGGACGGATGGGCCAGGTTGATCGCCGTGCCGCCGTTGAAGACGATGGAACCGTTGGAGTCGATGCCGTCACCCTCGCCGCCCGCGATGTTCTTGACGGATGAGAAGAGGTAGCCGTCGTTGACGGTGAGCACGCCCACGCCGTCCTCCGACACGTTCAGCGGGTCGTCGCAGGCATAGACGTGGAACACGCCGCCGTTGATCGTCATGTAGCCGCGCTGCACCTCGATGCCCTCGTTGTCCGCGTCCACGGTCAGGCTGCCGCTGCCCTCAAAGCCCAGCGATACCATGGCGTCGATCGCGCCGTCATACTTGACGCCGTCGGCGTTTTTAGCCGCGTGGGAGCCGGTGATCCGGTTTTCGGAGCCGTCGGCAAGCTCGATGGTCAGGCCGTATTCGCCGGGCGTGCCCGGCTCCATTGCGGACAGCCCCAGGATCGCCGGGGCCGTGCGGCAGGTCAGATCGACGCCGTCAAGGATCAGCCGGACGCTGTCCGCCCCGCCCGCGCGCACGACGATCTGCACGTCCGTCGCCTCGCCGCTGATGCGGTAGCTGCCCGCCGCGGTGATGTTCACCACCCGGTTGACCACGTCCTGCAGCGCCTCGGGCACGTCCGCATGCGTCTCCGTCACCCGGCTCAGATAGACCGGCGCGGCGTCATCCTCCGGGATTTCCGCGCCGTTCACCGTGATGCCCGCCTCCGAGATCACGATCGCCGTCCCGTTGTCCTCCGCCAGCGCCATCGCGCCCATCAGCGCGCAGAGCGTCAGCAAAACCAGACACAACCTTTTCATATTCCTTCTGCTCCTTCCGATCAGGTCTGCGGAAAGTATACCCTCAGAATATGATGGGGTTGTGTCTGTTATGTGAACATGGCCCGCTTTTTCCGTCCGCCGCGTCAGAGCCCCTGCCACAGCGCCTCCGCTTCCTCTTCGAGCAGCGTCTCGCCCTGCTCCGCCGCCCGGTCGGCAGTCAGCTCCCGCTCAAAGAGCACCCTGTCCGGCAGCGAGCAGCCGTTTTCGTCATGCGCCGGCTCCGTCACGCGCAGGCTCAGGATGCCCGTGTCCGTCGTTTGCGTGCAGCGCGTGCCGTCCATCGTCCACGACGTCGCGTTCTCGCTGACCGCTCCGCGCACACGGCGCATGGTCGTGCCCTCCCAGCAGAACAGCTGCGTCTCGTGCAGCAGCCCCGCCCAGCCGTTGTTCACCTGCGCGCAGACGATGCCCTTCTCCGGGTACAGCGCGTAGTTGGGGATGCCGCCGTCCAGCATCGCGTCCCGCCCGGCGAGGACGTACTGCGCGCCGTCGTAGACGTAGAACTCGAAAAAGCCGTTGGACGCGCCCTGCTCCACCAGCACGACGAGGTCGTCGTCGCCGTCGAAGTTCACGTCCTCCATCCGCACGATCTCCTCCTCCATGCCGGAGACATAGTAAAGCTCCTGTCCGTTGTCCGCCGTATAGCGGTGGATGTAGCCGTCGTGCGTCCGTCCGACGACCTCCGCCCGCGCCGGTGCGGCGAGCCCCGCGAGCACAAGCAGCAGTGCCGCAAACCGTCTCTTCATATCCGATCCCTCTCTTTCCCTGATCTGCGCATATATGACGGGCAAACGTGGGAATTTCATGCAGGAATCCGGAAAAAACAGGAAAAAGAGCTGTCAGGTCCATCCTGACAGCCCTCCGGCCACGAAGGAATATGGGGGTTCATTTCCCCGTCAGCGCGCCGTCGGCCAGCGCATAGCCCGTACCGTCCACGGCGAGCGTGAGCGCCGCCTGCCCGATGGGCTGGTGGGTCTGTCCGTCCTGCACCTCCACGGTGATCACCGGGCTGCTGGCGTTCTGCGCGGGCGTCTGGTCGCTCCAGTAGACGGTCTCGCCGTCGCTCTGCGTGCCCGCGCCGACGCTCACATAGGCGCCCGTGACCGCGTCCCACTTGAGGAACAGGCCGCCCGTCGCGCTCAGCGAGAACGCGGCGTCAACCGGTACGCCGCTGCCGTCCGTCAGGCTCAGGCTGAGCATCAGGCCGGGGAGCGTGCTGTCCTGCGGGGTGTAGCGCCGCACGGTGGTCAGCTCCAGCGTGCCGCAGTCAAGCTGCGCGCGCAGCGTGAGCAGCGTGTCCTCCTCGCGCACATAGTCGAGCGCGCCAGGCATGTAGATGGCCAGAATCGAGCCGTAGCCGCCGTTCTGGAAGAAGTCGCCCATCTGGGCGTCGCGCCAGGCGCTGCGCTCATCCTCGGAGAGCAGGCCGCGGCTGACGATGAGATCCTCCAGCTCGTCAAGGAACGCGCTGTAGCTCTCCTCCAGGGAGAGCAGGTCATCGACGCTCAGCAGCGGGTCGCCCTCCCCGGCCAGCGCAGCCGCCGGAACGAGGAGCAGCAGGGCCAGCAGGATGGCCGTCCATGCGCGCATGCGCTCGCCTCCTTCAGGGAATCAGTCGGTGAAATAGAGAATATCGCTGACGTTGCGCTCGCGGGAGCCGCTGGTCTTGTTGACGAGCGCGCCGCCAAGGACCATGGTGGCGCTTCCGCCGCCGTCGAGGTTATAGGCGATGTGGCAGCCCGCGTCCAGGAAGACCTGCTGCATCTCCTGCAGGGTCATGCCCTTGTCGCTCCAGCCGTCGCGCCGCCCGTCGGCGACGATGACGACGAAGTGGTTCTCATCGACCTGGCCGATGGCCGTGCGCGGCTCGCGGACGGTGTCCCCGGTATAGATGATGTACTTGGCGGGCAGCTCGGTCTTTTCGCCGTCCAGCACGAGCAGCGGGCCGAACTCAAAGCTCTGCACGATGCCCGCGTCGATATAGCTCTGACCCATGCCCTCCTGCCGGTCGGCCGCGAGCACGCCGCTCATGCGGCCGCTTTGATCGACCAGGAGCAGATCGCGGGTGGAGGGCTTGTCGCGGTAGAGCACGCCGTTGCGGATGATCAGGCCGTACTTGTCCTTGTAGTTGTAGTAGTCGCCGTTGAAGGCGAGCACGGCATCGTGGCGTGCGGCGATCTCGCTGGTGGCCTCGGCGTTCTTGGTGGAGTATGCCTCCCCGGCAAACGCGGTGAGCAGCTGGTCGGGGCGGGTGGTATAGACGTTGGCGACGAAGAAGCGGCAGTCCGTCCTGTTGAAGGCATAGCACCAGCGGTCGATGGTGATGCGCAGCGTGTCGCTCTCGTAGGTGGTGGTCTCCTCGATGGTCTTGCTGTTGGGCTCGGTGGCGGCCAGTGCGGACGCAGCGCCGATTGCGAGCATCAGCGCGAGGAGCAGGGAAATGAGCTTTTTCATGAAAAGAGTCCTTTCTGAAGAGATGCAAAGCGGACCTGCAGCGCATCAAGCGGGGTTGGGCATGAACATGAGCACGTCGCTGACAGAGCGCTCCTTGCCGCCGGAGGGCATGTTGATGACCTCGCCGAGGAAGTAGAGCG
>CAMENN010000127.1 GCA_945928315.1 uncultured Clostridia bacterium | reverse complement strand
GTAAAACAATGGCACGTATTTCTGGCGTTGACCTGCCTCGTGAGAAGCGGGTCGAGATCGGACTGACGTATATCTTCGGCATCGGCCTGAAGACCTCTCAGGACATCCTCGCGGCCACCGGCGTCAATCCGGACACCCGCGTCAAGGACCTCACCGAGCAGGACGTCAACAAGATCCGTGAATATATTGAGCACAACCTGAAGGTCGAAGGCGATCTGCGCCGCGATGTCTCCCTGGACATCAAGCGTCTGATGGAAATCGGCTGCTACCGTGGCGTTCGCCACCGCAAGGGCCTCCCGGTCCGCGGCCAGAACACCAAGCAGAATGCCCGTACGCGCAAGGGCCCGAAGAAGACCATCGCCGGCAAGAAGAAGGCTACCAGATAAGAGGAGTGATTGACAATGGCACCCAAGCAGAAACTCAAGAAGGTCGTCCGCAAGCGCCGCGAGCGCAAGGTCGTGGAGCGCGGCGCCGCGCACATCAAATCCTCCTTCAACAACACCATCGTGACGCTGACCGACACTCAGGGCAACGCTCTGAGCTGGGCTTCCGCCGGCGGACTCGGCTTCCGCGGCAGCAAGAAGTCCACGCCGTTCGCCGCTCAGACCGCCGCGGAGACCGCTGCCAAGGCTGCGATGGAGTACGGCCTCAAGACCGTCGAAGTCTACGTCAAGGGCCCGGGCTCCGGACGTGAGGCTGCTATCCGTTCCCTGCAGGCCGCCGGTCTGGAGGTCAACATGATCAAGGACGTGACGCCGATCCCGCACAACGGATGCCGTCCGCCCAAGCGCCGTCGCGTGTAAGGTTTTGTAAGGAGGACGAAGTACATGGCTAACAATAAGGAGCCCATCGCCAAGAAGTGCCGGAGCCTGGATATTTCTCCGGCCGTCATGGGCTATGGCAATAAGAAGTCGAACCGCAATCCGGGCGGCAACAAGCGCAAGAAGGTGTCCGAGTACGGCACCCAGCTCAAGGAAAAGCAGAAGGTCAAGTTCGTCTACGGCGTGCTCGAGAAGCAGTTCCATCGTTACTACATGAAGGCTGCGAACATGAAGGGCATCACCGGTGAGAACCTGCTGAAGCTCCTCGAGCTGCGCCTTGACAACGTCATCTACCGCCTCGGCCTGGCCAAGACCCGCCGCATGGCGCGCCAGATCGTCGTGCACGGCCACATCCTGGTCAACGGCAAGAAGGTGGACATCCCCTCCTATTCCGTGAAGGTTGGCGACGTGATCACCCTGCGCGAGCGTTCCCGCGAGCAGGCCAATTTCAAGGCTCTGCGCGAGGGCACCGGCGTGGTGACCCCGAAGTGGCTCACCTTTGATGCGGCGAACCTCACCGGTACCGTTGCTGCGATGCCGGCCCGCGAGGACATCGATTGCCCGATCGAGGAGCACCTCATCGTCGAGCTCTATTCCCGTTAATAGATGCCTTCGATGCATTTGTCGCAATGGTTTTTTCACGGCAACCATGAGGAGGAATCTGCCGAATGATCGAAATCGAAAAGCCCCGCATCGAACGCGTGGAGGCGGGCGACAGCTACGGCAAGTTTGTCGTAGAGCCGCTTGAGCATGGCTTCGGCCAGACGCTGGGCAACTCCCTGCGCCGTGTGCTGCTGAGCTCTCTGCCCGGCGTCGCCGTTTCCAGCATCCGCATTGAGGGCATCCAGCATGAGTTCTCCGCCGTTCCCGGCGTCAAGGAGGACGTTGCAGAGATCATCCTCAACCTGAAAGAGCTTTCTGCCAAGCTGTATTGCGACGGCCCCAAGACGGTGTCCATCAACGTCAAGGGTCCCTGCGAGCTGACGGCCGGCGCCCTGGAGGTGGACGACCAGATCGAGGTCATCAACCGCGATCTGCACATCGCCACCCTCAACGAGGATGCCGACATGATCATGCACCTGACGCTCGAGAAGGGCCGCGGCTATGTGAGCGCGGACCGCAACAAGAATGCGAACACCCCGATCGGCGTCATTCCGACGGACTCCATCTTCACCCCGATCCGCAAGGTGAACTACACCGTGGAAAACACCCGCGTGGGACAGGCGACCGACTATGACCGCCTGACCCTCGAGGTGTGGACCGACGGCAGCATCCAGCCGGACGAGGCGATCAGCACCGCGGCGAAGATCCTGAACGGCCATCTCAAGCTGTTCATGGACCTGACCGATCAGGTGGTGACCATCGGCTTCAACGAGCCGGAGGACGATCACCGCGAGAAGGTGCTGGAGATGACGATCGAAGAGCTCGATCTCTCCGTCCGTGCCTACAACTGCCTCAAGCGCGCCGGCATCAACACGGTCGCCGAGCTGGTGCAGCGCAATCAGGAAGACATGATGAAGGTTCGCAACCTGGGCAAGAAGTCTCTTGAGGAGGTCGAGCAGAAGCTCGCCGCTCTGGGGCTCGCTCTGCGTGCCAATGACGAGTAATCCGGTTTTTCCGGTTGATCTCTAACTATACTATGCCCGGAAGGGCTTACTAAGGTCGCGCCTAAGGGAAATACGGGCGCGGCGCCGCGGGCCTGTTCCCCCTCAAGCGGAGGACAGGCTCATCGCGCGCTGCGTGAAGAACTGTATTTGCAGGAGGCGGGCCGACAAAAGGAGGATTTTTCAAATGGCTCAGCGTAAACTTGGCCGCACGGCCGCTCAGCGCAAGGCGATGATTCGCAATCAGGTGACGAACCTGATCTGGTATGGCCGCATCGAGACCACCCTCGAGCGCGCGAAGGAAGTCCGCGTCATGGCGGAGCGCCTGATCACCCTCGCCATCAACGAGTGCGAGAACAATGTCGAGGTCGAGAAGACCTTCAACAACGACAAGGGTCAGACCGTGACCGTCACCGTGCAGAACGACGCGCCCAGCAAGCTGGCTGCCCGCCGCCGCATCATGGCGTACCTGTACAACGTGCAGGAGACCAAGCAGGCGGACGAGAGCAAGCGCGAGTACCGCACCCGCACCAAGGACGTGAAGTATCCGTGCGTCGAGAAGCTGTTCCGCGAGATCGGCCCGAAGTACAAGGCCCGCAACGCGGAGAAGAACTGCGCCGGCGGCTACACCCGCATCCTCAAGAAGGGCCCGCGCCGCGGCGACGGCGCCGAGATGGTCATCCTCGAGCTGGTGTAATCGAAACCCTTCTATGACCACAGAAGCTGTTTTGCGGCCGATTCCCCGCCGTAAAGCAGCTTTTTTTGCAAAATGGACATTGCGCAGCAGAACGCCATGTGGCAATAGCCTGTCCGCTCAAAGTCCCAGGGAGGAACACGCCATGAACGATATGATCCTGATCCTCAACTATTCCGATACGTTCTCGCGGGAAATCGCGCTCCGCCTGCGCGGCGAGCAGGTCTATGGCCGCATCGTCAGCGGCATGACGACCTCCGCGCAGATCGCCGATCTGCAGCCCCGGGGCATCATCCTGAGTGGCGCGGCGGCCAATGCGCCCGGCGTGTTTGACGCGGGTATCCTCGACCTGGACATTCCCGTGCTCGCGCTTGGGCACGCCAGCCATATGCTGCTGGCCGCGCAGGGCGGCGCAAGCGCGGGCATCGCGCTTACGGACAAGAAGGCCAGCGTGCGCTATGAGGACAGCCCTCTGTTCACCGACCTCACCGGCGGCGAGCGATATATGAAGGAGCTCATGACGCTCATGCTCCCGACCGACGTGCAGATGATCGCCAGCGCGGCGGGCTGCACCGTCGCTTTCGAAAACCGGGCGAAGAAGCAGTATGGCGTGCAGTTCGAGCTGGAGCGCAACGATCCCGAGGGATCGACGATCCTCAAGAACTTCGCGCGCGACATCTGCGGCTGCGAGGCCTGGTGGACGGAGGAGGCCTATCTGCGCGAGGCCAGGGCGCATCTGGAATCGGCGGCGGCGCAGGGCGGCTTTGCGCTGTGCGCGGTCAGCGGTGGCGTCGATTCCACCGTCGCGGCGGTGCTCACGCATCAGGCGTTCGGCAGCCGCATGCGCGCGCTGTATGTGGACAACGGCATGATGCGCGAGGGCGAGAGCGGGCAGATTCAGGCGATGTTCGAGGCGCTGGGCATCCCGCTGATCACCGTCGACCGCGCCGCAGAGACGCTGGGCGCACTGGCCGGCAAGCGCACGATGGAGGAGAAGCGGCAGGTTTCCGTCGCGCTCCTGCACGACGCGGTCAAGCGCGAAGCTGCCGTGCACAGCGGCGTGGTCACGCTCGTCCTCGGCACGAATTACAGCGACCTGTGCGGCGGTCTGCGCGAGGTCTGGCGCGAGAGCGGCCTGAACGTCGTGGAGCCACTGCAGGATCTGTTCAAGGGTGAGGTGCGCACGCTGGCGCGCCAGATCGGCCTGAGCGAGGAGATCGCCGGGCGCAAGCCGTTCCCGGCGCTGGGACTGGGCGCGCGGGTGATCGGCGAAGTGACGCAAAAGCGCCTGGACGCGCTGCGCATCGCGGAGGCAATCTTCAGCGAGGAGATCGAGGCCGCGGGGCTGAGCCGCAAGCTCTACAAGTATTTCCCGATCCTGGCCGGCGGGGAGCTGGCCAGCGGCAAGGAGATGCTGGTGCTGCGCGCGGTGAACGCCTCCGGCGGCATGCTCGTGCCCGCACGGCTGCCCTATGACCTGGTGGAGCGCACGGTCGAGCGGATTCTCAGCGGCGCGCCGCTGATCGGCCGCGTGTTCTATGACCAGACGCCGACGCCCGTGGGCACGGAGACGTTCGGGTGAGCCTGATGCGCATTTGATACTGTTTCTCGCCTAGAACCTTAATGCAGGCGCGAAGCGTAGTGGGGTCAAGGGGCGAAGTCCCTTGCGGGGTTCAGGGGCGGCGCCCCTGAGCAGGTTTGGGCGGCAGCCCAAAAACTCCATAAAAGCGTAGTCTCAGAGCAGGCTGCGTAGCAGCCTACGATTGAGACGGGTGAGATCCACAATACAAGGAATTAGATGCAAAACAGTATGAAATCGCCTTCATCCGCGAAAAGCGCTGCCTGACGGGGAATCTCCTCAGTGTTTGGATTGATTCGGGAACAGGATGAAAACAGATAACGGGCTGCGAAGCTGTGAAGCTCCGCGGCCTGTTTGTTTTATCCCCGGACAAAAGGGTGGACCGGGAAAAGCAGCATGACAGAAATGTACGGTTATTGGACGGAAATCATGGCAGAATCCGCCAAGAAGTCCTGGCTATGCCCTCGAAAAGACGAACGATTATGAAAAAACAGTTCGGAAAGTATTGAAATCGGATTGAAAAGCGCTGGGGAAGTTGATATACTATCCTTGATTTCGATTTTTGGAGGTGCTTTTTCATGCCCAAAGCTGCGCTCATCATGGGTTCAAAGAGCGACTGGCCCGCGCTGGAGGGCTGCGTGAAGGTGCTCCGCGCGTTCGGCGTGGAGGTGGAGGTGCACGTCGCCAGCGCGCACCGCACCCCGGAGAAGGTGGCCGAATTCGCGGATCACGCCCGGGAGAACGGGTTTGAGGTCATCATCGCCGCGGCGGGCAAGGCCGCGCACCTGGCCGGCGTCATCGCGGGCCATACGACGCTGCCGGTCATCGGTATCCCGATGAAGTCCTCGCTGATGGACGGCCTCGATTCGCTGCTGTCCACCGTGCAGATGCCCACCGGCATCCCGGTGGCGACGGTCGCCGTCGGCGGCGGAGACAACGCGGCCTACCTGACCGCGCAGATTCTTTCCATTAAATACCCGGAGCTGGCGGACAGGCTGGCGCAGCACCGCGCGCAGATGGCAGCGTCCATCGAGGCGGACGACGCGGCCATCAACGCCTCGCTGTAACCCGAAAGGGGGGGCTTACCACGGAGGACATCAAGGAACAGGGCGACCGGATGGAGGAGGCCTGCGGGGTCTTCGGCATCTACACGCAGGGCGGCGACATCCAGGCGGCGAGCGCCGCGTACTACGGCCTCTTCGCCCTGCAGCACCGCGGGCAGGAGAGCGCCGGCATCGCCGCGGCGGACGGCAAGGTCATCCGTCAGTACCGCAACCTCGGCCTGGTGCCCGAGGTGTTTGACGACGAGATCCTGCGCGGGCTGACCGGGCATATCGCCATCGGCCATGTGCGCTACTCGACCTTCGGCGGCAAGGACGTCATCAACGCCCAGCCGGTCGTCGCCCGCTGCAAGATGGGCATGCTGGCGCTGGCGCACAACGGCAACCTCGTCAACGCCGACGCGCTGCGCGCCGCCATGGAGGACCAAGGCGCCATCTTCCAGACGACGGTGGACACCGAGGTCATTCTGAACCTCATCGCCCGAGAGAGCAGCAAGGGCCTGCTGGAGGCCATCCGCTCGATGATGCAGGTGGTACGCGGCAGCTACGCGCTCGTCCTGCTGACAAAGGACAGCCTCATTGGCATCCGCGATCCGTACGGCATCCGTCCGCTGTGCCTTGGGCGCGTCGGGGACAGCTTCGTGCTGGCCAGCGAGAGCTGCGCGCTCGACGCGGTCGGCGCGGAGTTCGTGCGCGACATCCGCCCCGGCGAGATCGTGACGATCGATCAGAGCGGCGTGCACAGCGTGCACGTGCCCGCGCCGCTGGGCAGCCGCCTGTGCCTGTTTGAGTTCGTGTACTTCGCCCGGCCGGATTCGGTCATCGACGGCGTGAACGTCTATCAGTCCCGCGTGGAGGCCGGCCGGCGGCTGGCGATCGGCGACGACGTGCAGGCCGACATGGTCATCGGCGTGCCGGACAGCGCGCTGGCGGCGGCAATGGGCTATGCCCAGCAGAGCGGCATCCCCTACGGCGACGGCCTGGCGAAGAACCGCTATGTCGGCCGCACGTTCATCCAGCCGAATCAGGGCATGCGCGAGGTCGGCGTGCGCACGAAGCTCAACGCCATGACGCGCAACGTGCGCGGCAAGCGCATCGTGCTGGTGGACGACTCGATCGTGCGCGGCACGACGAGCCGGCGCATCGTGGAGATGCTGCGCACGGCGGGCGCGCGCGAGGTGCATGTGCGCGTGTCCTCGCCGATGGTGCTCAACGCGTGCTACTTCGGCATCGACATCGCCACGAGCCAGGAGCTGATCGGCCACGGCCACAGCGTCGAGGACATCTGCAGGTTCATCGGCGCGGACAGCCTGAAGTATCTCTCGCTGGAGGACCTGTGCAAGACCGTCGAGGGCGCGGGCTGCGGCCTGTGCACCGGCTGCTTTGACGGCAGGTATCCCATCGACCCCGAGACGGGGGAGATGCTGGAGGGGTAAATCGCTGAACAGCGAAGATAAGCGCGAAGCGAAGAAGGGTCAAGGGATGAAATCCCTTGCGGGGTTCAGGGGCGGCGCCCCTGAGCAG